>NZ_JBVOOL010000004.1:0-430387 GCF_055664045.1 Kitasatospora sp. NPDC023385
CCGCAACCCGGCATCCCGTCACGACGTCGGCAAGACCATCAAACGCGAACCCACGCTCCAGGCCCACCTCGCCGCGCGAGGTTAAACGTCAAGCTGTGTCGGCGCGGTCACGTATCTTCGCCCCTTCGGCCGCATTCGTAAAGATCCTTGCCTTGTGTTCATGCCAACATCATGGAGGTCTGGACCATAGCGAGGACGGGCGCATACGTTCCCTTCACAAGGGCGGGCACCGAGTCGCCGAACTTCCCTGCAAGCGAGGCGACTTCTCCTTGCCATGCCCGTGACCAGGACGTTTGTGATCAGTACCGCAACCGGAGGGAACACACCATGCGCGCCATCGGCAAGAACCTCAGGATCCTCGCGGGCGCCCCGCTCGCCGCAGCCGCTCTCATCGCCTTCACCGCCGGCACCGCCAGCGCCGCGATACCGATCAACAAGCCCATGACCGGCAAGGCGACCTACTACACCGACTCGGGCTACGGCGCCTGCGGCACCCAGATCAACGCCTCCTCGCAGATGCTGGTCGCCGTCTCGCACACCTGGTGGACCACCGCCAACCCGAACAACGACCCGGTCTGCAAGGGCATTTCGGTCAAGGTCACCTACCAGGGCAAGACCATCACCGTCCCGGTGAAGGACCAGTGTCCCTCCTGTGACTCCACCCACATCGACCTCAGCCAGCCGGCCTTCGCCAAGCTCGCCCCCCTCGACAAGGGCGTCATCAGCGGCCTGACCTGGCAGTTCGTCAAGGCCGGCCTCAAGGGCGAGACCGTCGAGCTCTCCGCCCCGATCACCGGCTCCACCATCGGCTGACACTCCGGCGAACCCGGTGCCCGCCCCACGGCCGTCCCGGGGCGGGCACCGGCGCGTCCCGCCAGCGCAGCACGGCGCGGCGCGGTGGCGCCTTTTGGGAAGGTGGTGCATGCCGATCTCGTGAGGGGGCGGCGGTGTTGAGAGGGGAGTGCTGGGGATGGCTGGGAAGCCGGTGCTGTACGTCGTGGTGTGCGCGGCGGGGGTCGCGGGTGGGGTGGGGGAGCTGGTCTCCGCTGCCCAGGCGCAGGGCTGGGAGGTGGGGGTGGTCGCAACTCCCCAGGCGCTGGGGTTCATTGACGTCGACGCGATCACCGCGCAGACCGGCTATCCGATCCGTTCCGCTTGGCGGAAGCCGGGGGATCCTCGGCCGTTGCCGGACCCGGATGCGATCGTCGTCTCTCCGGCGACCTTCAACACGGTCAACAAGTGGGCCTTGGGAATCTCGGACACGCTGGCGCTCGGCATCCTCTGCGAGTCGTACGGCTGGGGGATCCCGGTGGCCGTGCAGCCGTGTCTGAGTGCTGCGCAGGCGGCGCATCCGGCCTATGGCGAGAGCCTGGCGAAGCTGCGGCGGATGGGGGTGCGGATCGCGGAGTTCGTGCCCGGCTCGTACCACTGGACCCGGGCGCTGGAACTGTTGCGGGACTGACCGGGCGGCTGGTCGGGCGCTGCGGGAGGTTTCCGGTGGCGGCGGTCGACTGGTGGCCGCCGCGCCGGGCCCGGACGGCCCCCGGCCGTTCGGACGCGCCGTCGAGCGGATTCGGTCCGCAGCACGGACGGTGAAGGCGTGCTGAGGAGAATGCTGTCGGCCCTCGGGGCCGCCCTGGTGCTCTGCGCGCCCGTGACCGGTGCGCAGGCGCGGTCGCCGGGTTGGCAGGTCGCCGTCGTGGACCAGGCCTCCCGCCGGGTGCTGGTGCTGCAGAGCGCCGAGGAGTTGATGGCCTACCGCGGCCCGGACGCGCTGCCCGTGGTCTGGAGCTGGAGCGCGGACCGGGCGCCCGAGCTGGCCGATCTGGCGCCCGCCCGCAGTTGGACCGACCCGGACGAGGTGAAGAGCCGGGTCCGGCAGGGCCGCCGCTACCTGCTCACGACCGCTGGCGGTGGGCTGGCCGCCGTCGTGGAGACCGCCACCGGCCGGACGAGCTGGGCGGCGGACCTGGGGTCGGCCGTCAACCCGCACAGCATCGAGCTGCTGCCGGACGGCGATGTCGCCGTGGCGGCGAGCGCCGGCGGCTGGGTCCGGCTGTACGCGGCGTCGCAGGGCCCGCGGGCCGCCGGGTACGCGGAGTTCGCGCTGCCGGGTGCGCACGGCGTGCACTGGGACGGGCGGACCGGGCTGCTCTGGGCGCTCGGTGACTCGGCGCTCACCGGGCTGCGGGTCGGCGGCACTCCGGCCGCGCCGACCCTGACCGCCGTCCGGAGCGCCCCGCTGCCCGGCCGCGGCGGCCACGACCTGGCGCCCGTGCTGGCGGCCCCCGGCCGGTTCTGGGTGAGCACGCTGGCCGGCCTCTGGCAGTACGACCCGTCGGCCGACCGCTTCACGCCCGTCCACCTGGCGGATCCGGCCGCCGAGCGGGACGTGAAGAGCGTCGGCGACGAGCCCGGCCGCACCGGCCGGCTGCTCACCGCGGCCCCCGAGCACACCGGTCCGTGCGACTGGTGCACCTCGGTGATCGCCCTGCACCGGCCGGAGGGAACGCGGTCGTTGCGCGGGACGCACCTCTACAAGGCGAGGTGGTGGAGTGCCTATTAGCAGATCTGCGACGCCGAGTAGTCGATCTTGGGGGTCGAGTCGGCGGTACCACTCGAACTGCGGACGGCATTCGGCTGATGGGGCATATTGTGTACCCCGTCAAACTACTCCAATAGTAGTCAGTTTCCTGTCGTGGTCCGAAAACCATCCGTCGACCCCCGTCGACTGGGATAGCGTCGAAGGCGTCGGGGGGCCGACACCGATCCGGTGTATTCGAACACCAGCTACCGGGCCGTAATGGCCGAATGAGTCATGGAGAAAAACATGCGGAATTCCCCTTCGGAAAACCTGCCGGACACACTCGACGGTCTGCAGCTCGCGGTCGACTCGCTCTCCGCATTCCCGGCCCGCAACGCACCGGGCGGATCGGATGTGACCGAGCGGCTCGCGGCCGTCGCCGAACTGTGCCGCTCGGTCGACGCGGTGCTCGACAGCCTGGTCGTCCAGGCGGCCGCCGAGGCCGCCGAGGAGGGGTGGACCGCGGCCCGGATGGCGGCCGAACACTCCGGCTACTACGCCAGGTTGCAGCGCGCACTGCTCCCCGCCGGGGCCGGCGCCGGGCTGACCCAGCCGTGAGCGCGGTGCACCTGGGCGCGCACGTGCTGTCCTGCCCCACCCGGTGGAGCGACGTCGACGAGAACGGGCACATCAACAACGCCCGGCTGGTCGGCTACATCCAGGAGGGGATTTACGACCTGTTCTGCCACCACGCGACCGCCGTGCGGGAATCGCTGTTCCCATCCGGATTCATTATCGCGCGGCACGAGATCGATTACCTGGAGCAGCTGCACCACCGGCCCGAGCCATTGTCGGTGCGGCTCACCGTGGAACGGCTCGGACGGAGTTCCGCGCACGTCGAGGTGAATGTCTGCCGGGATCCGCTCACCTTTATGCGGGCGCGGACCGTGGTGGTCGCGCGGGACCGCGAATCCGGCCGCTCGCGCGCGCTCAGCCCGAACGAACGGCACTTTCTCTCGGCGTTCATGCCGGACACGGCGCGCGCCGAGGCCGCCCTGGCCACCGCGACGGTGACGGCGACCGCGACGGCGCCGACGCAGCGCATGGCGGCCGCAGCCACCGGCAGCCTGCCCTCCGCGCGCCGGCCGCGCAGGCGGTGTCACGCCTCGGCGGGCTGAGCACGGCCCCCGACGGCGGCCCGACCCCCGGGGCCGACGCCCCGGGCCGGCGGCGCGATCGACAACGGCGTCGATCCGCCGGTCCGGCTTCCCGGCGGCCAGGAGGCCGTCCCCGGCAGCGAGCCGGTTCCGATAGCGCCGAGCGGCGCGCGCGACCGGTGCTCCCCCTCCCCGCCCCGGCCAGGGCCGCCTGGGTACTGGTCGGCGACGCGGACGTAGCCGGCGCAGGGCTCGGCGTACGGGCCTCCGGTGGCCGCAAGCCGCTTCAACGCGTCGGCAACGGAGGCGAGTTCGCGGCCGGACGGCCGGACGGCCGGGCGGACGCCAGTGCGCCGCGCAGCAGCTCCGGCAGCACCTGGGACGGCGGCCGGGCGGAGGGCGGCATGCGGGTGGCGGCATGCGTGTGCTCCGGGGAGGTTCAGCGGCAGAGCGCGGCGGCGCCGATCAGTCCGGCGTCAGTGCCGAGTTCGGCGCGGCGCACGTCGAGGCCGCGGATGTAGGAGAGCGCGGCGTAGCGGTCCAGGTGGCGGGCGAGCGGGGCGAACAGGACGTCCCCGGCGGTGGCCACGCCGCCGCCGACGACGACCCGGTCGAGGTCCACCAGTGCGGCCGTGGCGGCGATCCCGGCGGCGAGGGCCTGGGCGGCGCGGTCGAAGGAGGCGAGCGCGAGCGGGTCGCCCGCCGTGGCGGCGGTGGCGACGGCGCGGGCCGTCCGGTCGTCCCCGTCCGGCCGCCAGCCGTCGGCGATGGCGCGGCGGGCGATGGCGGTGCCACTGGCGACGCCCTCCAGGCAGCCCCGCGAGCCGCACGGGCAGTCCTCGCCGTCCAGTTCGACGGTGATGTGGCCGAGGTGGCCGGCGTTGCCGCTGGGGCCGGGGCGCACTGCGCCGTCGAGCACCAGCCCGGCGCCGACGCCGGTCGACACCACCAGGCAGAGCGCGTTGGCGGCGCCCCGGGCCGCGCCCTGCCAGTGTTCGGCGGCGGCCATCGCGACGCCGTCCCCGGCGAGGCGGACGGGCAGTGTGCGCGCCGCCACCGCCGGGTGCGCGGCGACCTCGGCGACCAGTGGGAAGCCGCGCCAGCCGGGGATGTTGACCGGGCTGACAGTGCCGCCGGCGAGGTCGACGGGGCCGGCGCTGCCGATCCCGACGGCCGTCACGGCGGCCCAGTCGGGGGTGGCGGCGAGCCGGTCCAGCACCCGGTGGACGACGGCGAGGACGGCCGCGCCGGGCTCCGTCGACGGGGTGGGCAGCTGGAGCCGGTGCCGCAGCCGTCCGTCGCCGTCGACCAGGGCCCCGGCGATCTTGGTGCCGCCGATGTCGACGGCGGCGAACAGCGGGGAGAGCGGCACGGTGGGCTCCAGGAGGGTCGGCGGGGGCGGCGCCCCGGCCGGTGAGAGCCGGGGCGCCGCACAGCGTAGAGCAGGGTGCGTCAGCGGGCGGCGCTGAGCCGCAGGGTGACCAGCTCGAACGGCCGCAGCGCGAGGTGCACCGCGCCGTCCTCCACCGTCACCTCGCCGCGGGTGCCGTCCCAGGGCCGCTCCAGCAGGTCGCAGGGGACGGCGCCGGCCAGCGGGAAGGAGGTGGCGAGCCGGCCCCGGGCGCGGCCGCCGCGCGCCTCGTAGACGCGGACGACCAGGTCCCCGCTGCGGTCGTCGGCGAGCTTGACCGCGCTCACCACGAGCGCGTCGTTGTCCAGCTCCACCAGCGGAGCGACCCGCTCGGCGCTGCCGGTGACCCGCCGCTCGGGCAGCCCGATCCGGTAGCCCTCGCGGACGGCGTCGCCGATCGCCGCGCCCGGCACGAGGGCGTGCCGGAAGCGGTGCAGGCCCTGGTCGGTCTTCGGGTCGGGGAAGCGCGGGGCGCGCAGCAGCGAGAAGCGGACCGTGGTGGTGGTGCCGCCGTCGGTGTCGCGGACGGTGCGGGTGACGTCGTGGCCGTAGGTCGAGGCGGTGACCAGGGCGACGCCCCAACCGGGCTCGTCGAGGTGGACGAAGCGGTGGTTGCAGGCCTCGAACTTGGCGGCGTCCCAACTGGTGTTGGTGTGGGTGGGCCGGTAGAGGTGGCCGAACTGGGTCTCGGCGGCGTAGCGCTCGGTGTGGATGTCCAGCGGGAACGCGGCCTTGAGGAACTTCTCGGTCTCGTGCCAGTCGACCTCGGTGTCGATGTCGACGCGCTGCTCGCCGGCCCGCAGGCTGAGCGTCTGCACCACGGTGGAGGAGCCGAAGGAGCGGGCGATCCGCACCGAGGCCCGGTCGGCGGTGCACTCCGCGGTGAGCGAGTCCACGCCGGTCAGGTCGGTGACGGTGTTGCGGTAGAACTGGTCGACGTCCCAGGCGTCCCACATGTTGGGGAAGTCGGGGTGCAGCTGCAGCAGGTTGGCGCGGCTGCCGGGGGCGACGGCCTCCCGGCCGCTCGCGACCTCGACCACCGAGCCGATCAGGCCATCGGCGTCGACGACGACCTCCAACAGGCCGTTGCGCAGCGTGAATCCGCCCTCGGGACGCTCGACCGCCGCGCACGGCGAACCGTGGACGACGGCCTCGGCGGCCCCGCCCGCCGGCACCTCCGCGCGGGCGTGCGGCGCCGCGTTGAACACCAGCTCGCGCCCGCCCGAGGCGTCCCCGGCGAGGGCCTGCTGCGCGCGCCCGATCAGCTCACCCAGTTCCGCCGCCAGCGCCGCGTACGTGGCCTCGGCCTCGCGGTGCACCCAGGCGATGGACGAGCCGGGCAGGATGTCGTGGAACTGGTGCAGCAGGACGGTCTTCCAGATCCGGTCCAGCTGCTCGTACGGGTACGGCTCGCCGGTGCGCAACGCGGCGGTGGCGCACCAGAGTTCGGCCTCGCGCAGCAGGTTCTCGCTGCGCCGGTTGCCCTGCTTGGTCTTCGCCTGGCTGGTCAGCGTGGCCCGGTGCAGCTCCAGGTAGAGCTCGCCGACCCACACCGGCGGGTTCCGGTACTCGGCCTCGGCCTTGGCGAAGAACTCGGCGGGCTTCTCCCAGCGGACGGTGGCCGAGCCCTCCAGGTCCCGCAGCCGGGCCGCCTTGGCGATCATCTCGCGGGTGGTGCCGCCGCCGCCGTCGCCCCAGCCGGTCGGGGCCAGCGAGTGCCGGGCGGCCCCCTTGTCCTTGAAGTTCCGTGCCGCGTGGGCGATCTCGCCGCCCTTCATGGAGCAGTTGTAGGTGTCCACGGGCGGGAAGTGGGTGAAGATCCGCGTCCCGTCGATGCCCTCCCACAGGAAGGTGTGGTGCGGGAACTTGTTGATCTGGCTCCACGAGATCTTCTGCGTCAGCAGCCACTTGGAGCCCGCGTTGCGGATGATCTGCGGCAGGCCGCCGGTGAAGCCGAAGGTGTCCGGCAGCCAGGCCTCCTGGTTCTCCATCCCGAACTCGTCCAGGAAGAACCGCTTGCCGTGCACGAACTGCCGGGCCATCGCCTCCGAGCTCGGCATGTTGGTGTCGGACTCGACCCACATGCCGCCGGCCGGGACGAACCGGCCGTCCGCGACGGCCTTGCGGACCTTCGCGTACACCTCGGGGCGGTGCTCCTTGATCCAGGCGAACTGCTGCGCCTGGGACATGGTGTAGAGGAAGTCCGGCTCGTCCTCCAGCAGCGCGGTCATGTTGGCGGTGGTGCGGGCCACCTTGCGGACGGTCTCGCGCAGCGGCCACAGCCACGCCGAGTCGATGTGCGCGTGGCCGATCGCGCTGATCCGGTGCGCCGACGGCACGGCGGGCGCGGACAGGACCCCCGCCAGCTCCGAACGGGCCGCCCCGGCCGTGGCGTTGACGTCCTGCAGGTCGACGGCGTCCAGCGCCCGCTCCACGGCGCGCAGCACCTCCCAGCGGCGGGCGCTCTCCACCGGCAGCTCGGCCATCAGCTCGCCGAGCACCTCCAGGTCCGCCACCAGCTGCCAGACCGTCTCGTCGAAGACGGCGAGGTCCATCCGGGCCAGCTTGTACTGCGGCTGGTCCCCGGCCGTGTCCTTGTCGCCCAACTCGGTGGGCACGAAGGGGTGGTAGTCCAGGACGACCGGGTTGGAGGCGGCCTCGACGTGCAGCAGCACCTGCTCTCCGCCGGCGGCCGGAGCGGCGATCCGCACCCACTGGTTCTGCGGGTTGAGGCCCTTCACGGGGCTGCCGTCCGGGCGGTACACCAGGCCCTCGCACTGGAAGCCGGGCATGTTGGCGTCGAAGCCGAGGTCGATCAGCGCCTCGACGGTGCGCCCGGCCCAGGCCTGCGGCACCGTACCGGTCACGGTGATCCAACTGGTGCCCCACGGCGCGCCCCAGGCGTCGCCGACCGTGATCGGGCTGCGCGGCGCGGCCAGGCCCTCGGCGACCGGGACGGGCTCGCCGGGGGCCGTCCAGATGCCGACCTCCAGCGGGACGGACTCGGGGTACACGGCCGGGCGGATGCGCTCGTCCAGGACGCGCTTGAGACGGGACTCGACCAGGGTGCGGTCATCATGCATGTCAGCGGGCTCCGTTGCGTAGCTGAGAGGTGCGTGGCTGAGAGGTGCGTGGCTGGGGGAACGGGCTAGAGGGAAGATACGTCGTCGGGCCGGACCACCTCGGTGATGCCGCGCGCGGCCAGGTGCGCCCGGTCCCCGGCGCGCTCGGCGAGGACGGTGGTCGGGCGGGCCCCCGCCTCGGCGAGGCGCATGAACGCCTCGTACACCGAGCCGCCGGGGCCGCAGACCGAGCGCTTCGGGGAGGTCACCTCGTCGCCGGTGGCGACCACCACGGCGGTGCTGCGCGGCTTGGGCGGCCGCCAGGAGCGGCGGGCCTCGGCGGCGGCCTCGGCGAGCCGGGCGCCGGCCGGTTTGACCGTCCGGTCGGTGGTCAACAGGCCGAGGCTGTACTCCAGTTCGGGGAAGTCGGCGAGCGAGCGGTCGACGTCGTGCGAGCACCACCAGGTGACGCCCCACAGGTCCGGGCAGTCCAGCGCGGCCTCGACGGTGGCGCCGGTGAAGCGCGCGGCGTCCTCGGGGGTGATGTGCGGGGCGGGTGCGCCGACCTCCTGCAGCCAGACCGGGCGGCCCGGGTCGTCCGCCCAGGCCTTGGACAGCTCGACCAGGTACGCGGCGTGCTGGGCGGTGGCGGTGGAGTGGGCGCCGTAGCGCTGGGCGGTGCCGTTGAACACCCAGGAGTGCACGGCGGTGGCGGCGCCGATCCGCGCCGAGTGCCAGGGGGTGAACGGGTGCTCGTCGAGGTACCAGGCGGCGTCGTACGAGGCGTGCAGGTGGAGCCGGCCGGGGGCGCCGGCCTCGCAGGCGTCGAGCATCCGGTGCAGCCAGGCCCCGGCCTCGGCGGGGGTGGCCCGGTCCGGGTCGGGGTGCGGGGCGCCGGAGAACTGGTTGATCTCGTTGCCGAGCGTCATCCCGAGGAAGTTGGGCCGCTCGCGCAGCGACTCGGCGAGGGTGCGCAGGTAGGCGGCCTGGCCGTCGATGACCTCGGGGTCGGTGAAGAGGTTGCGCCGGTGCCAGGTCCGGGTCCAGGACGGCAGGAAGTCGAAGCTCGACAGGTGGCCCTGCAGGCCGTCCACCGCGACGTCCAGCCCGCGTTCGCCGGCCGCGTCCACCAGGGCCGCCAGCTGCTCGACGGCCCGCGGGCGGATCAGGCTGCGGTTGGGCTGGAACAGCGGCCAGAGCGGGAACACCCGGACGTGGTCCAGCCCGAGGCCGGCGATGGAGTCGAAGTCGGCGCGCACGGCGTCGAGGTCGAAGTCGAGCCAGTGGTGGAACCAGCCGACGCTGGGGGTGTAGTTGACGCCGAAGCGCGGGGCCTGCGGGGTGCCGGTCATGGGCGGTGGCTTCCTCAACGGTGTCGGGGCGTACGGACGGTGGGCTATCCCTTGACGGCTCCCTCCTCGACGCCCCGGAAGAAGAAGCGCTGGCAGACGCCGAACACCACGACGATCGGCAGGAAGGCGATCATGGTGCCGGCCGCGATCAGCCGGGGGTTGGCGGAGAACGTGCCGTTGAGGTACTGCAGGCCGACGGTGAGGGTGTACTTCTGCGGGTCGTTGAGCACGATCAGCGGCCAGAGGAAGTCGTCCCAGGCGCCGATGAAGGTGAAGATCACGATCACGCTGACCATGCCGCGCACGTTCGGCAGGCCGATGTGCCACAGCCGCTGCCAGACGTTGGCGCCGTCCACCAGCGCGGCCTGGTCGAGCTCGACCGGTACGGCGGCGAAGGCCGTGCGCATCAGCAGGACGTTGAGCATCGCGATCGAGCCGGGCAGCGCGACGCCGGTCAGGGTGTCGGCCAGGCCGAGGCTGCGCACCAGCACGTACTGGGAGACGATGGTGACCTCGCCGGGCAGGACGAGCGTGGCGAGGAACAGGCCGAGGACGAGCCGGGCGCCGCGGAAGCGCAGCCGGGCGAGCGCGTAGCCGGCCAGGGTGCAGCCGACCACGTTGCCGGTGATGCAGACGGCGGCGACGATCACCGAGTTGAGCGCGTAGGTCCAGACCGGGATGGTGTCGGCGACCTTGCCGTAGTTGCCGAGGGTGGGCTGGTCGGGCAGGAAGCCGGGGGTGGTGGTGTAGACGTCCTCGGCGGGGCCCTTGAGGGAGGTGGACAGCTGCCACAGGAAGGGGCCGATGACCACGAGCAGGACGAGCAGCAGGAGCAGGTAGCGGGCGGCGGTCTGGGCGGGGGAGGGGGTGTTGAAGCCCCGGGAGCTGCGGGAGCTGCGGGAGTCCTGGGAGCCCTGGGCGCTGCGGGCGCCCTGGAAGCTCTGGGAGTCTTGGGCACGGTGGTCGGCCGGGGAGTCCTGCGTGCTCTTCGCACGGGGGGAGGTCACGGGGTTCAGGCCGCCTTCCGGTTCAGGCGCATCAGCAGCAGCATCGGGCCGACGGTGATGGCGAACAGCATCAGGCTGAGCGCGGACGCGTAGCCGAGGTGGCCGTTGAAGCCGCGGCTGTACATCTGGATCAGCATCACCACCGACATGTCCCGCCCGCCCGGGCCGCCCTGGCCGTGGGAGAGCACGTACAGCTCGGAGAACACGCGCAGCGCGCTGACCGAGATGAGCACGGAAACCAGCATCATGGTCGGCCGCACCCCGGGCAGGGTGACGTGCCGGAAGCGGCGCAGGGGGCCGGCGCCGTCGACGGCCGCCGCCTCGTGCAGTTCGCGCGGGACGTTGGCGAGGGCGGACAGGTAGATGACCATGTAGTAGCCGAAGCCCTTCCACACGGTCAGGGCGATCGCACTGAACAGGAGCAGCCAGCGGTCGGTGAGGAAGGAGACCGGGGAGTCGGTCAGCCCGGACTGCCGGAGCAGGCCGTTGACCAGGCCGCGGTCGTCCAGCACCCAGCCCCAGATCAGTGCCACCACGACGGCGGACGCGATGACCGGGGTGTAGAAGGCGGTGCGGAAGAAGGTGATGCCGGGGACCTTCCGCTGGACGAGCAGGGCGAGCAGCAGCGGCAGGAAGGTCAGCAGGGGCAGGCAGACCAGCATGAAGACGATGCTGTTGAGCAGGGCGTCGGCGAGCTGTTCGTCGTCGAGCAGGCGCCCGTAGTTCTCCAGGCCGGTGAACCGACCGCCGCCCAGGGGCTTGGCGTTGGTGAAGGACAGGATCACCGTGTTGACGGCCGGCCAGAGGTTGAAGACGGCCAGCCAGACGATCGCGGGCCCGGCGAGCAGCCAGGGGGTGAACCAACGCCGGTGGGTCATGCCGTTGCCTTCCTGGGGGCGGTGCGGGTCATTCCCGGGGCGGCGGGCGGGGGGGCCCGCCGCATCGCCGGTACGGTCGGTGGTGGCGGCGGCCGTCAGCCCTTGAGCAGCTTGTTGCACTGCTCGACGGCGGAGTCCAGTGCCTGCTTGGAGCTCGTGTCGCCGCTGATGGCCAGCGCGAACTGCTGCTTGATGATGGTGCCCATCGCGTCGTCGACCTCGACCGGCTGGATCAGCTTGGCCTTCGCGAGGGAGGTGAAGGCGATCACCTTGGCGTCGCCCGCGTTGGTGCCGTCACTCCGGCTGAAGAACGGGTCGCCGGACGAGGCCTTGGTGGACGGGAAGACGCTGGTCAGGTGCGCGAAGGCCGCCTGGTTCTCCGGGCTGGTGACCCAGCGGGCCAGGGCGACCGCGGCGGCCGGGTTCTTGGTGGTCTTCGGGATGGACAGGCCCTGGACGTAGAGCGGCGGGGTGGCCATCGCGGGGGAGGAGACGACCTTCGGGGCGAGGGTGGGGTTGTCGGTGGCGAGGCTGGTGATGTAGTTGCCGCCGCCGGTGGTCCAGGCCACCGTGCCGGAGCTGAAGAGCTTGGAGTTGCCGGCGTAGGTGTCGGTCAGCACCCCGTTCGGCATCAGACCCTCCTTGAAGGCGTCGCGGTACTTGTCGAGCAGCGCGGCGGCCTCGGGGGTGTTGAAGGTGAAGGACTTGCCGTCGTCGGCCATGAGCTTGACGCCGATGTTGTAGAGGTCGCCGAGGCCGGGCTTGCGGCTCATCAGGTAGCTCTGGCCACCGGACTTCTCCTTCATCACCCTGGCCTGGGCGATCAGCTCGTCCAGGGAGGCGGGAGGCTTGGCCGGGTCCAGTCCGTTCTTGCTGAGGAGTTCCGAACTCCAGTAGTTCACATCGGTGTTCAGGTACCACGGGTAGCCGAAGGTGCCCTGGTAGCCGTTGAAGCGGTAGGCGTCCACGCCGCCGGCCACGTACTCGTCGGAGAGCTTCGGGTCGGCCTTGGCGACGTCCAGCAGGACGTCCTTCTTCGCCAGCGGGAAGGCGAAGTCCGGCGGGAGGTTGACGACGTCGGGCAGCCCGCCGGCGGCGGCCTGGCTGAGCACCTTGTCGGAGTAGCCCTCGCCGGGCTGGTCGAGCCACTCGACCTCGACACCGGGATACTTCTTCTTGAAGCCGTCGATGACGCCCTGCATGTAGTCGGTGAACTTCGGCTTGAGCGCCCAAGTCTGCAGCGAGACCTTGCCCTTGACCTCGCCGGTGGCGGCCGCACTCGCCACGCTGTCGCTGTTCTTGGTGCCGTCGGAGCCGAGTCCGCAGCCGGTGAGCGCGGCCGCGGTGAAGGCCGTCGTCGTCAGTGCCGCCCAGATTCTTCGCATGAGGGTCTCCCGGTCCTGAGGGTGGGTGGGGGATCGTGCCGAGTTCGGGGTGTTCGCGGGGGTGGTTCCGAGGGTGGTGTCGGGGCCCGGCCGACAGCTGTACGGCCGCCGGGGTGTGCCGGATTCCGGGACCTGGGCCTACTGGGCTCACTGGTCTCACTGAGCGTACGGGACTACTAAACCGGTCTAGCTCTGGCAGGGACTATGCTCCCGCCTAAACTTGGATGTCAAGAGAGGAGTCGGGTCCTGTGGGCAGACCGACGATCGCCGACATCGCGCGCCAGGCCGGTGTCTCCAAGGGCGCGGTGTCCTTCGCGCTCAACGGCAGACCCGGGGTGAGCGAGGCGACCAGGGCCCGAATCCTGCGGGTCGCCGAGGAGATGAACTGGCGCCCGCACAGCGCCGCGCGCGCCCTCGGCGGCGCCCGGGCCGACGCCGTCGGGCTCGTGATCGCCCGCCCGGCCCGGACCATCGGCGTCGAGCCGTTCTTCAGCCAACTGCTCTCCGGCCTCCAGGCGGTGCTCTCGGCCCGGTCCGTCGCGCTGCACCTGATGGTGGTCGAGGACACCGCCGCCGAGATCGAGGTCTACCGCCGCTGGGGTTCCGAACACCGGGTCGACGGCTTCATCCTCGTCGACCTGCAGGTCAAGGACCCGCGACCGCCCGTGCTGGACGAACTCGGGCTGCCTGCCGTCGTCCTGGGCGGCCCCGGCAAGGGCGGCAACCAGCTGCGGATCTGGGCCGACGACCGGGAGGCGATGCTCTCGATCGTCGACTACCTGGCCGCGATCGGGCACCGCCGGATCGCCCACCTGGCCGGACTGCCGCACTTCCAGCACACCCAGCGGCGGATCCGCGCACTGCGCGACGCCTCCCGCCGGCTCGGCCTGGAAGAGGCCGTGTCGGTGCCCACCGACTTCAGCGACGCCGAGGGCGCGGCCGCCACCCGCACGCTGCTCTCCCGTGCCAGGCGGCCCACGGCGATCGTCTACGACAGCGACGTGATGGCCGTCGCCGGGCTCGGTGTGGCGGGGGAGATGGGCGTCGCGGTACCGGGCGAGCTGTCCATCGTCTCCTTCGACGACTCGGTGCTGGCCCGGATCGTCCACCCGCCGCTGACCGCGCTCAGCCGGGACACCTTCGCGCTCGGCGAGCAGGTCGCCCGCAGCCTGCTGGAGGCGCTGGACGAGGCCGGGCCGGGCCGGGACCTGCAGATGCCCACGCCGCGGCTGACCGTACGGGAGTCCACCTCGCCGCCCGGTTCCGCCGGCGGGTCCGTCGTCGGGCCCGTCGGCGAGTCCGCCGTCGAGTAGATCGGCGATTCGCTCTCCGGAGTGGTTGCTGCGCGAGTCGTTGACAGCGGTTCTGAACCGGTTTAGCCTCGCAGCGCCAACCGGCACCCGCTCGGCGCAGCCTCGCCGTGACCCGCCATAGTCCGCCTTGCTGCGTAGCCCGCTGTACTCCCCCGTACCCCGTCCGGCTCCCGCTGCGCCCGTACGTCGAGGCACCGCCGCAGCGGCGACGTCCCCCCTGCTCCAGCACCGGCACGTCCGCATGCACCAGGGCCCCCGTCCGCGACGGCGGCCCCACCCCCACCTCCTCCGCTCGATCGGAGTCACCGCAGTGCGACTGTCACGACGCCTCTCCCCGCTGCTCAGCGCCGCCCTCGCGACGGCCGCGCTGACCGCTACCCCGGCGGCCTGGGCCGACCCGATACCGGCCGCGGCGCCCGCCGCGACCGCCGCCACCGCCGCGACGGCTGCCGGTACGGGCACGCAGCCCTTCGCCTCGTACTGGTACCCCAGCACTATCCTCACCTGGGATCCGGCCACCGACCCTGACGCCCGCTTCAACCGCTCCCGCGTCCCGCTGCAGCCGCGCACCAGCGACCCGGCGCTCAAGGCGAACCCCAACGCCCGCACCGGCGAAGGCAAGATCACCTCACTGGTCTCCTTCGGCCCCACCTCCAACAACCCCTCGCAGGGCTCCGCCGACCCCAACTACTACGCCTTCGGCTACTGGCAGTACGTCGACAAGCTGGTGTTCTGGGGCGGATCGGCCGGCGAGGGCCTCATCCTCGCCCCCAACCCGACCGTCATCGACGCCGCCCACCGCAACGGCGTCAAGGTGTACGGCACCGTCTTCTTCCCGCCCGGCGCGTACGGCGGCCAGCTCCAGTGGGTGCGCGACTTCGTCCAGAAGTCCGGCAGCCGCTACCCCGTCGCCGACAAGCTCGCCCAGGCCGCCCAGTACTACGGCTTCGACGGCTGGTTCATCAACCAGGAGACCGGCGGCGGCGATTCGGCGCTCGCCACCGAGCTGCGCAACCTCATGCAGTACACCAAGGCGCAGAGCGGCACCGAGTTCATGTGGTACGACGCGATGACCACCTCCGGCGCGGTCAACTGGCAGAACGCCCTCACCTCGGCCAACTCGCCGTTCTTGCAAGATGGTTCGAAGCGCACCTCGGACTCGGTGTTCCTGAACTTCGACTGGTCGGCGAGCGGTCTCGACTCCTCGCGGACGCTCGCCCGGCAGCTCGGCCGCAGCGAGTACGACCTCTACTCCGGCATCGACACCGAGGCCAACGGCTACAACACCTCGGTGGACTGGAACACCCTGTTCCCCGCCGGCAAGCCGCACACCACCTCGCTCGGCCTCTACCGCCCCGAGTGGACCTGGAAGTCGGCCACCGACCGCGCCGACTTCTACGCCAAGGACTCCCGTTACTGGGTCGGCACCGGCAACGACCCGTCGCGGACCGACCCTTCGGCGAGCTGGCCCGGCCTGGCGAGCTACGTCGCCGAGTCCTCGCCGATCACCGCCAAGCCCTTCGCCACCACCTTCGACACCGGGCAGGGCGACTTCTACAACGCGGGCGGCGCCCGGGTCGCCACCGGCGGCTGGAACAACCTCTCGCTCCAGGACGTCCCGCCCACCTACCGCTGGGTGGTCGACTCCGGCGGCAGCAAGCTCACCCCGTCCGTCGACTTCGGCGACGCCTACCAGGGCGGCTCGTCCCTGCGACTGACCGGCACCCTGGACGCGGCCAACACCGTCCGGCTGTACGAGACCAAGCTGCCGGTCACGGCGGCCACCAAGCTGGACCTGGTGGTCAAGACCCCGGCCGCCGGGCCCACCAAGCTCAAAGCCGCCGTCGCCTTCACCGACGCGCCCGGCAGCTTCACCACGATCGACGTCGGCGCCGACTCCGGGACCGGGTGGGAGCGACACACCCTCGACCTGTCCGCCTACGCGGGCCGCACCATCGCCCAGCTCGCACTCCGGGTCGACGGCACCGACCCCTCCTACGACCTGCGGGTCGGCCAACTCGCCGTCTACGACGGGTCGGTGCAGACCCCGGCGGCACCCAGCGGCCTCACCGTACTCGGCGCAGCCGACGTGACACCCGGCACCAGCCAGTCTCTGCGCCTGTCCTGGACGGCGGCATCCGGCGGCAACGTGCACCACTACGAGGTGTACCGGCGCAACGCGGACGGCAGCCGGACCTTCCTCGGCGCCACACCCAACGACGCCTACTTCGTCGGGCGGCTCGACCGGGCCGGCGGCGAGGCAGCCACCACGCTCGACGTCGAAGCGGTGTCCACCACCTACGGGCGCTCGACCGCCGCGTCCACCACGGTGAGCTGGACCGGCACGCCGCCGACCTCCACCAACCTGGCCCTCAACCGCCCCGCCACCTCCCCCGGCCAGTGCAACGCCAACGAGGGCCCCGCCAAGGCCGTCAACGGCAGCGTCAGCGGCGGCAACAGCGACAAGTGGTGCAGCCTGAACACCGACAAGTCGCTGGAGGTGGACCTCGGTTCGGCGAAGCAGTTGTCGAAGTTCGTCGTCAAGCACGCC
This sequence comes from Kitasatospora sp. NPDC023385, assembly GCF_055664045.1. Taxonomy (NCBI): domain Bacteria; kingdom Bacillati; phylum Actinomycetota; class Actinomycetes; order Kitasatosporales; family Streptomycetaceae; genus Kitasatospora; species Kitasatospora sp. NPDC023385. The sequence goes on from NZ_JBVOOL010000004.1 coordinate 16,641, forward strand.
TCGGCGGGCGGCGAGAGCACCTCGTACAACACCCGCGACTTCACCGTCCAGGTCCGGTCGAACAGCACCGACCCGTGGACGACGGTCGCCACCGTCACGGGCAACACGGCCGGCACGACGACACACCCGGTGAACACCACCGCCCGCTACGTCCGCCTCGTGGTCACCAAGCCCACCCAGACGACCGACCCGGCCGCCCGCATCTACGAGTTCGAGGCCTGGGGCGCGTAAAGGGCATCGTGGGGGACAGCATCATCAGCGCAGATTTCGTGAGCCAGGCCCCTTCGCTAGGCTGCGGCCATGATTCGTGCGGTGGTGTTCGATGTCGGCGAGTGCTTGGTGGACGAGACCCGGGAGTACGGCACCTGGGCGGACTGGCTCGGCGTGCCGCGCCACACCTTCGTCGCCCAGTTCGGGGCCGTGATTGCCCAAGGCCGCGACTACCGCGATACCTTCCAGGTCTTCCGGCCCGGCTTCGACCTGTACGTGGAGCGCGAGAAGCGGGCGGCGGCAGGCCGGCCCGAGACGTACGGGGAGGAAGACCTCTACCCCGACGTCCGTCCCGCGCTCGCCCGCCTCCGCGCGGACGGCCTGTGGCTGGCCATCGCGGGTAACCAGACCGTGCGGTCCGGGGCGATCCTCCGCCGGTTGTTCACGGACGACGTCGACCTGATCGGCACTTCCGACGACTGGGGCGCGAGCAAGCCGGCGGCGGCGTTCTTCGAGCGCGTCGCCGCCGTCGCCCCGGCCGAGCCGGACGAGGTGCTCTACGTCGGCGATCGTCTCGACAACGACGTTCTCCCCGCCGCCCGCGCCGGGATGCGGACCGCGCTGATCCGCAGGGGGCCATGGGGCTGGATCCAGCAGCACGATCCCGCAGCGGACAGTGCGACCTTCCGGATCGATTCGCTCAGCGAGTTGCCGGAGCTGATCGCGAAGGCTAACGCTGGAGGGAACTGAGCGTCGCCGACCAGGAGTAGAGGCGGTCGTCGACGCGTCGGACGGCTTCCGAGTCCTGCCAGGGGGTGAGTGCTCGGCGGGCCTCGCGGACCCGCTCCATGCCGGTGGCGTACCAGGTCGCGCTCAGCTGATCGAGTGCCTGCTCCAGGAGGGCACACGCCGAGTCGGGCCGGCGTGCTGCGGCCTCAACGGCCGCAAGGTCGCCGAGGACGACGACCCGCTGCTTGCCGTCGGTCTCCGGAAGTCTGGCGAGCACGTCCTCAAGCGTCGTCCGGGCCTGGGGAATCAGGCCGGCTGCCAGTTCGGTGTTGCCCTTGAACGCGGCGAGCCGGGTGGTCGAGAACCACGTGAACCACTCCGGGCTGCGGTGCTCGGCGTCGGCGGTGAGGGTTTCTTCGGCCCGGCGTAGCAGCGAGAGTGCTTGGCGGTGGTCGCCGCAGCGGGTCAGGCATTCCGCTTCCACGGCATCGAGCCACGCCAGCAGCTCCACCGAGGCGGCCCCCCGGCGGGCGTACGTACGGGCGGCTCGGATCCGTTCGGCCGCGTCCTCGCGCTGCCCGGCCCAACCCGGGACGAAGGCGGAGTGCCCGAGGACCGCAGCGCCGAGGAGGGAGTCGTCGGCCGCACCGGCCGCCTGTAGAGCCCGCACGAAGGTGGCGTCGGCGACGTCCGGCCGGCGGAGGTCGAAGAACTGGATCCGGCCCGCCAGCAGGAGGCTCTCCGCGAGGGCGGACGCGATCACCCTCCTGGCGACGCCGTCGGTGTCGGCCAGGAGGGCCGCGCCCAGGTTGGCGTGCTCGGCCACGGCCTGGTGCAAGGTGGCGGGCGCGACGCTCCAGTAGAGGCGTCGATGGGCTTCGGTGACCATGGCGAAATCCGTGCCCACGGTGGCCGGTTGCGTCGCGGACGCTGCGATCGGCCTCGGCAGCGCGGGGGGAGCCGAAAGGCGGCGGCCGGGCGACGCGGCCTCCTCCGGAGCCATCCGGATGCTGTTGTCCCACGGCGCGCGGAATCCGAGGTCCTCGATCGGTAGGCGAAGGACATAGGTGAGCAGCTGCTGGTGGTCATCTCGTGGCCACGGCGGGTTGGGAGACTCCCACCGACCGATCTGCTTGCGGCTCACGATGATGTCGCCCAAGCCGAGTTGGCGTGCAGCGTCGTGCAGCGCGGCTGCGAGCGCTTGTTGGCTGGAGAGGCCGCGAGCCTGCCGGGCTGCTTTGAGCGCGGTGTTGCCGATGGACCGGGGCATGGTGTCCTCCGAACTGCTGATGCTGCATCAACCCTACGGCCGAAACAGACGTTTCTCAGTCCTTTGCTCGGCTTTGCGGTAGCAAGAGGCCCTCAAGAGTCTCACGGACGTCCCGTTCAAGGGGTTCAGAGTGTTCCGCCGGAGGCCGACGATCTCTACATCACCGCCTGGTGTCACATGGCTACTGATTGTGGGGGTCGCATGTCCGGCACGGCCGTCTCAGGGCTCATCGTCAGCCCTCTCAGGACCGCTCGGTTTCCGGTGCCCCTGGAGTGGGGTGTGCCACCGGACGGTGCGGCGGTTCCGGCGGCTCGGCGGTTGGTGGTGTCGATCCTCCGGGCCTGGGGTGTTCCCCTGTCCGGCGAGGCGCTGGGGGAGTTGGAGCTCTGTGCGGGCGAGGTGATCGCGAATGCGATGGAGCACGGGAAGACGCGGTGCACGGTGACCGTTCGCCGCGTGGGGGAGCGGGTGCGGGTCGAGGTCGCGGATCCCGGCCCGACGCTCGACCGCCGGGTCGCCGACCCGGAGGCGACCGGCGGTCGTGGGCTGCTGCTGGTCGAGGCGCTGGCTCACTCGTGGGGCTGGCATCCGGCGGGGGTGGGCAAGGTGGTGTGGTTCGAGTTCCTGGAATCCGGTGAGTCACCGTGCCCCACGTACGGGTGGGGCACGGCGCGTGACCTCTGTGCGTTGCAGCCGGTGGTGGTGTGAGGCTGCCGTCACCGCTGGGGCATGGGTGCCCCGGCGGCGCGGAGCTTGGCCTCGGTGAGGGCGGTGAGGCGGGCCGAGATCGGGGCCTGGTCCTCGCGGTGGTTGTTGATCATCTTGTACTGGGTGGAAGCCCTGCTCCACGCCCGCAGGCTGGTGGGGTTGCCCGGCAGGGCGGGGTTGGCGAGGTAGTGGTCGGCCATGGCGGCGGCGAGTTCCTCGATCCTCGGGTCGTCGGGTTCCCAGCTCTCGGCCTCCCACCCGCGCTTGGTGAGCTCGACGGATTCCGGGTCGGCGAGCCGGTGTTCGAGCTGGGTGAGGAAGCCGTCGAAGCCTTCCGGAACCAGGGCCCGGGTGAGCACCAGCGCTTCGCGTTGCGCGGCGACGTAGTCGGGGCTGAGACCGAGGCCGGGCATCCGGTCCAGGATCGCGCAGGCGCGCTCGGGCAGCAGGGCCCGGTCGCCTTCGGCGGTACGCGCCCTCGGGGACGTACTTCACCAGCGTCACGATGCGCTACATCGGCTGCTGACAGCCGGTGGGTCGTTCAGGCTGCGGACGCCCCGGTCGGCGTCGACGCCCCGTCAGTCTCCGTCAGCCGCCGTCACTCCCGGTCACCCGCCGTCAGTGCCACCAGAACGACCAGCACTTCTCGAGGAGGAGTTCCTGCGCGTAGTCGGTGAGGCTCTCAAGGCCCCGGAAGACGTTGTCGGGGCAGAACGCGACGTGCTCGGCCGCGATGGGCAGGGCCTCGTCCACGTCGTCCACGTCGTCCTGCCGCACCGTGGCGCTCAACCGCAGGCCGTCGGGGCCGACTTCGACGACCCGGGCGCCGAACCTCCGCTCCCAGCTCCGCAGGACGGCGGCGAGTTCGCCGGGGTCGCGGTGGCCGGCCGCCGTCCAGCCGCAGACGGCCAGGGCGTCGGCGCCGCTGTCGGCGCGGACGAGTCCGATCCGCAGCTCGGGGTCGTTGCGCAGCAGCCGGCGGGCCACGTCGTCGGCGGCGTCGTCCGGATCGCCGTCCGCCAGGCGCGGGGAGGGGGCCGGGCCCGGCCAGTCGGCGCCGAACGGCTCCAGCATCAGGTGCCGCTCCGCCGCCGTTTCGGGGTCGTCCGGGCGGGCCACGGCCGGGGAGTTCCACCAGCCGCGCAGCAGGGCGGAGGGGTCGTGGGAGTCGGGCGAGGTCGCTCGGGCGGGGGCGAGCTCGCCGGTGGCCCAGGGGCGGAACTGCGGGTCGCCGGTGTGGCGCGTCAGCAGTAGTGGCCACAGGCCTGAGCGCGGGTGCTCCCGCCGCAGGTCGTCCCAGAGTCCGGCGGGTGCCGGTCCGTCGCTCAGCCACATGACCGGGGTGTCGTCGCCGCCCCCGGCCGGGACGATGAGGCGGCCCGGCGGCAGGGGCGTGGACAGGGCGGACTGCGCGGCGGACCCGGCGGGGAACAGCGGGTGGAGGCCGGGCGGCAGCGGGGCACGGTCGATCATGCGTCCACGGTAGGGGGTGGGGCCGACAGTCGTCACAGCCGCTCGGGGACCGGGTTGCCGACGGCCTCGATGGCGCGGCGGACGGGCACCTTGAGGAGCACCGCGAAGCCGATCACGAAGAACACCAGCAGCGAGATGATCGCCGAGCGGTAGCTGCCGGTGACCTGGAACGCGAGGCCGAAGACCAGCGGGCCCATCCAACTGGTGCCGCGGTCGCTGACCTTGTAGACGCTGAAGTACTCGGCCTCCTTGCCGGCCGGGATGAGGTGGGAGAAGAGCGAGCGGGAGAGTGCCTGGCTGCCGCCGAGCACCAGGCCGATCATGCAGGCCAGCGCGTAGAACCAGAGCGGCTGGTGGGCGGGCATGAAGTACCCGAGGGCGAGGGTGACCACCCAGCCGAGCAGGGAGCCGAGGATGGTCCGCTTGGCGCCGTACCGCCGGGCGATCCGACCGAGCAGCAGGGCACCGCCGATCGCCACGACCTGGACCATGAGCACGGCGGTGACCAGGGAGGTCTGTTCCATGCCGAGTTCCTCGCTGCCGTAGAGCGAGGCCTGGGAGACGACGGTCTGGATGCCGTCGTTGTAGCAGAGGAAGGCGGCGAGGTAGAGCAGCGTGAGCGGGTGCTTGCGCATGCCCTTCAGGGTGCGGCCGAGTTCGCGCAGGCTTCCGGCGGCGGGCTCGCCGGCCTCGGCGGCGGCCCGGGCGGGTGCCACACCGGCCCGGGAGGGCAGCCGCAGCATCGGGACGATCGTGAACAGCGCCCACCACAGGCCCGCCGAGGCCAGGCAGATCCGCACGGCGGTGCCGGAGGACAGGCCGAGCGCGTCGTGGCCCTCGAACAGCGCCAGGTTGGCGATCAGCAGCACTCCGCCGCCGGCGTAGCCGTACGCCCAGCCCTTGGAGGAGACCGCGTCGCGTTCGTCGGGGGCGGCCAGGCCCGGCAGGTAGGCGTAGGACAGTGCGACCGACACGGCGTACGCGAGGTTGGCGACCACCAGCAGTGCGCCGCCGAGCAGGTAGCGGTCGCCGTCGAGGAAGAACATCCCCATCGTGGCGATCGCGCCGATGTAGGCGAACGCGCACATCAGCTCCTTGTGCCGCCCGGTGCGGTCCGCGACGGTGCCGGTGAGCAGCATCACCGCGACCGAGATCAGGACGGAGAAGGAGACCGTGTACGGGAAGAACGACCCGGCGCGGATCGACAGGCCGAGCGGGTGCACGTCGCCGGACGCGTCGGCGGCGTTCTTGGCGACGGTGGTCAGGTACGGCCCGAGGAACACCGTCAGGACGGTGGCGGAGAAGGCGGCGTTGGCCCAGTCGTTGACGTACCAGCCGAACTGCATCCGGCGCAGGGCACGCCCGTTGTCGTCGGCGGCCGCCTGGTCGGTGGCCTGGCCGGTCGCCGGGGCGGTCGGTGGATCGTCCGGCAGGTGCGTCGCCGAGTTCGTGGTGCTCATGGGGTTCCCATCACCGTGCTGGAGCCGGTGCTGCCGTCCGTCCAGCAGCCGCGCTCGCCGAGGACGTCCCGCAGGACGTCGATGCGATCGGCCATGATGCCATCCACACCGAGGTCGAGGAGAGCCCTGATCCGTGCGGGATCGTCCACAGTCCAGACGTGGACCTGCAGGCCGAGGCGGTGGGCGGCCCGGACGAAGGCCCGGTCGACGACCCGCACGCCCCGGTGCCGCTCCGGTACCTGCGCGCACACCCCGGCGAACGGCGCCCCGCGGCCCCGCAGCAGCGGCCCGGCCAGCGAGCGCAGCCGCAGCCGGGCCACGTCGCGCGGGCCCAGCGAGGTGGCCAGCCGGGGGCCGGCGGCGGCGCGGACGGCGGCGAGCCGGCTGTCGGAGAAGCCGCCGACGCAGACCCGGTCCCAGGCGCCGGTGCGGCGGACCGCCTCGACCAGCGGGGCGATGGCCGGCGCGGCCTTGACGTCGATGTTGAACCGGGCGTCGGGGAACGCGCCGAGCAGCTCCTCCAGCAGCGGTACGGGCTCGGTGCCGCCGATCCGGGCTTGCCGGACGGTCTCCCAGGGCAGCTCCGACACCGCTCCGGCGCGGTCGGTGACCCGGTCGAGCCGGGAGTCGTGGAATGCCACCAGCACGCCGTCGGCGGTGGCGTGCACGTCCGTCTCCAGGTAGCGGTACCCGAGGGCGACGGCGGCTTCGAAGGCCGCGAGCGAGTTCTCCGGGTGCCCGAGGTCGCCTCCCCGGTGGGCGAAGGCCAGCGGCCCCGGATGGTCGAGGAAGGGGTGCATGTCGTGCTCCGAGTTGCTGGGGGAGGGGCCCGCCGGGCCCAGGAGGCCGAGCGACGCGGGCCGCCCCGACGGCCGCCCCGGGCGTGCGCGTTACAGTATTACGTGCCCTGTCAAGCGGTAACGATCGGTACGCGGGCGGCCTGGTCAGGACGCGGCCGTCCCCCGCCGGTGCGGCCCCAACCGGCGTGGCCCCGTCGGCGCGGCCCCCGATGCGCCGCCACCCGGTGCGCCCCGCCGGCGTGCGCCTGACCCCCTGTCGGCTGCGGGCTCGCCCGCCCCGCACTCGTTACGTTCTCGACCCAGGTGTCGGCCTGCGCGCCCCATCGGAGGGGATCACCAACTACGGCCTGCTCGCGGCGAAACCCACCAACCGGCCGGACGCGGCGCCGGGCACGCCCACCGAGCACTACGTCACCCCCGCGCAGATGACCCGCTTCCTGACCGCCTACTTCGACCGGTGGCTCGCCCACGGCGATCCCGGCATCCACGTCCGGGAGTTCGACGGCCTGCTCAGCCGCCTCGCGGACCGGCCGTCCACCGTCTGCACGCTCGCCGGCGGCTGCCTCGGACGCTACTACCTGGTCGAGCCCACCGGTGAGGTCGCGCACTGCGACCTGTTCATCGGCGACCCCGCGTACACCGTGGGGAACGTGCTGACCGGGTCGTTCGCGTCCTTCCGGAACGGCCCGGCCCTCACGGGGCTGCGCACGGCCAACGACCGCGCGCTGAGCGGGATGCGGGGCTGCCCCGAGTACGGCACCTGCAACGGGTGGTGCCCGCACGAGCGTTACACCGCCTTCCGGCACGATCCGGCGTTCACCGGCGAGTGCTGCGGCCTGCGCGACCTCATCGCCCGCATGCGTCGGCGCCTCGCGCTCGATGCGCCGGCCGCACGTGCAGCCATGACGCCGACGATGCCCGTCCCGATGGCGTGATTCGGCGGGAGATCGTACAGGAATCAACTTTTCGACAATATTTGATCATTTTTGATCGTTTAGGACATCGATTGTTGTGACCTTTGCCACAATGTGACCTGGCCTCGAGGTTTCATTGCCGCGATTTATGTGGCTGAAACATTCCACGGTGGCCTGATGTCACGTAACTATTCGTCAGATGTTCAGATTTGATGGCAGTGTGGGTGAAGCCGTACCACCTTCTGACCTGCTGCACACTGATCGTGTGCATGATGACGAATGGCTGACCTGTGCGCATGACCCGTTCGGATCGCAACGAAGCGACCACGCGGCCCCGCCTCACCGGCGAAAAGCTCACCACCCAGGAGTTCTCCCGGCTCGCCGGCCACGTCGGCGGCTATCCCTATGTGAAGATCGTGTTCGACCGTGCCGAGTCGGTGCTCCACTTCATCGACAGTTCCGACGGCACTCTCCACGTCCGCTACATCGCGTGCGAGATCCTCGGCATGTCGCTCGACGAACTGGCCCGCGGGCTCGATTCGTTCAATGACGACGTCTACCGGAATCCCGACCGCCGCTTCTATCTCGGCACCCTCGCCCTGCACACCCGACGCAGCACGGCGGACCGTCCAGCAGGAGAAGAAGCCGAAGCCGCAGCAGCCGCGGGCGACGGCGAAAGGGACGAGGACTTCCTGTCCTTGGAGACCGTCGACGTCGACACCATGTCCCAGGACATGCTGCGCTTCTTCTACCACCGGGTGCGCGACCACATCGACCCGTCGCTGCCCCTGCTCCTCAAGCCGGCCAACCACCGCCAGGAGGAGTACGTCGCCGGGATTCCGGAGGGCGAGATACCGCGCGTCCTCTCCCACGAGCTCTACTCCACGGCCTCCTTCGTCCCGCTGAACCCCGGGCAGGCCCACGGGCGACTGCGGGTGTTCCGCTCGGAGGCCGAGTACCGGGCCGACCCGGAGCCGCTGGCGTGGCACGACATCGTGGTGATGCCCAGGGTGCCCGAGGACGTCCCCCGGGTGTCGGGCATCATCCACACCGAGCACACCACCCCGCTCTCCCACATCAACGTGATGGCCACCGGGTGGGGGATCCCCAACGCCGTCGGCACCGAAGCCCTCGACCGGATCGACCGGGCGGGACTGGCCGGACGGTGGGTCCGCTACCGGGTCGACGCCGACGGCTCCGACCTTCACCTCGAACAGCTCGAAGCCGCGCAGTCGCACCCCGACGCCGCCGGGCCCACACCGCCCGCCGAACTCGTCGTCGTGGACCGGCCCGACCGCACGCCCACCCCGATCACCGCCCTGTCCGGTCTGCGCGCGGGCGACCACGTCCGGTTCGGCACCAAGGCCGCCAACCTCGGCGAACTCACCTACCTGCTGCAGCACGGCTCACCGCGCTGGCTCGGCTTCTACCGCGTCCCCCGGCCGCCCCGGGACAACCTGCTGCGCTACCTGGCCCGGCAGCTGGGCCTCCCCGAGGACGCGGACGAGGTCGAACTGGCCGACGCCGCACAGCGCCTGGTGAAGGAGTACGCCCAGGTGCCGCGCGGGATCGTGCTGCCGTTCTCCCTCCAACAGCGCTTCCTCGACTCCTCGCCGGAGCTGCGCGGCGCCCTCGACCGACTCGACTCCGCTCTGTCGAGCGGAACTTCGGCGAGCGCAGCGGCTCCGGGCCCGGCGGAGACCTCGCTGATCGCGGAGCTCTGCCGCGAAGCCCAGCGGCTGATCCGCACCACCCCGGTGCCCGACCCGATCCGCACCGAGCTCGACCGGGCGCTCGACCGGCACCTGTACGGCGCGGCCGTCGTGGTCGTGCGCAGTTCGTCCAACGCCGAGGACCTGCCCGGTTTCTCCGCCGCCGGACTCTACGAGTCGGTGGCGCACGTCAGTGGCACCGACGCGGTCCTCGACGCGGTCCGGGAGGTCTGGGCCTCGCTGCTCTCGCCCCGCGCCGTCCTGCTGCGGCAGCAGGCGGGCATCCCCCTGGACCACTGCGGCATGGCCGTGATCGTCCAGGAGCAGGTCGGTGCCACCGTCGGCGGCGTCCTGGTCACCTGCAACCCGCTGAACCCGCAGGACTTCCGCAGCGTCTACCTCAACATCTCGCCCCGCTCGGTGACCGAGGTGGTCTCCGGCCAGGGCGCCCCGCTCCAGTACCTGTGCAACACCATGGAGGGCGGCAGCCGCACGCTCTCGCTGGGCACCGCCACCGCCGACCTGGACGCCGCCACCAAGGACCTCGTCGGCCGGCTGGCCCTGATCAGCCGACTGCTGCAGTCCCACTTCGCGCCCGACGGGAACGACGACGCCCCGGTCGACATCGAGTGGGCCATCGAGGACGACCGGGTCAGCCTGCTGCAGCTGCGCCCCTTCCGCACCGGCGCCCGCTGACCCGCCTCCGGCCCCGCCAGCCAGCCTCCGGCACCGCCGGACGACGCGGCCGAGCGTGACGCTCGCCGCGCACGCCTGCGACATCGGCCACCCCCGACGTCGCCGCGGTCGCCCGACCCAATGAACTTCCGTCAGGAGAAACAACGTTGAACAAGATCCTGTACGTCTACGTCAAGGGCGGCGCCCCGCTGGAGTACGCCTTCCCGCGGATCGCCGCATGCGGGGAGCTGCATGTGCTCGCGCTGGCGCCGCTGCCCACGACCGCGCAGGACGGGTGGCGGCCGAGCTGCACCAGCATCGAGCTGGTGGCCGAGGCGCCGCGCGGTGACGAACTGGTCGAGCTGATCGTGGAGTACGCGAAGGCCATCGGGGCCGACGCGGTGCTCACGCTCTCGGAGTTCGCGGTGCTGGCCGTCGCGCACGCCGCGAGCCGGCTCGGCCTGGCCGGGGCCGGGGAGGGCATCGTCCGCGCGAGGGACAAGCGGCTGATGCGCGAGGCGTGGGCCGCCGCCGGGGTGCCGGTGCCCGGTTTCCGCCGGGTCGACAGACTCGCGGACCTGGACGCCGCGCTGGCCGAGTTCACGCCCCCGCTGCTGCTCAAGCCGGCCTGGGGCGCCGGTTCGGTCGCCCAGATCGTGCTGGAGTCGGCCGCGGACGCCGCCCCGGCGTGGGCCGAGATCGAGCGCGGCCTCCAGGCGGGCAGCCGGGTCGGCATGAACGAGCTCTACGCCGCGGACACCGACCGGGACCGGCTGGTCGAGGAGATCGCCCAGGGTTCCACCGAGGGCTGGTACCAGGAGCCCGGCTACGGCGACTACGTGAGCGTCGAGGGCATCGTCGCGGACGGCGTCTACCGCCCGCTGGCCATCACCGCCAAACTGCCGACCGTACCGTCCTTCGTCGAGGTGGCCAGCACGTCGCCCTCCGTCATGGCCGTGCCGTTGCAGCGCCGGATCGAGGAGGTGTCGCGGCAGGCCGTCGACGCGCTCGGCCTGGAGAACTGCGGCACCCACACCGAGCTCAAGCTGATGGAGGACGGCGAGCTGGTGGTGATCGAGACCGCGGCCCGGTTCGGCGGCCTGCTGACGACCCGGCAGGTCCACGAGGTGTTCGGCGTCGACCCGATCGGCATGTTGGTCCGGCAGTTGCTGGGCGAGCGGGTCGACTACCCGGAGGCCATGCTCACCCACGGGGCGCGGGCCGCCGCATCGGTGGCCGTCGTCCCCGCCGACGCCTCCGGACGGCCCTGGCGGACCAGGCCGGTCTGGAACCCGCAGGCCGTGGACTGGCAGAGCCTGCTCTCCCCGGGCAGCACCATCGAGGCCGTACCCGCCTTCGCCATGCCCGCCGGACAGCCGGTGCCCGCCTTCGACCCCAACGCGGGATCGCGCAACTGGCTCGGGGTCTACCTGCTGAGCGCCGTCGACGCCGCCACCCTGCAGCGCGACTGCAACGCGGTGCTGAACGGCCTGGAAGCCGCCCTGCACCGCGCCGCCGGCTGATCCCCTCTTTCGACTACCGAGGTACTTCGATGCGTGTACTGTTCGCCGGCGCACCCGGCGTCGGCCACCTCTTCCCGCTGGTCCCGCTGGCCAGAGCGATGCGTGAACTCGGCCACGAGGTCACGGTGGCCTCGATGGACGGCGGCGAAGCGGTCGCCGCGTCCGGGCTGCCGTACGTGCCGCTCGCCCCGGGAGTGGACTGGCGCCGGGAGATCCGGGAGGCCGGCCGCACCAAGCGGCCCGACCTGATGCAACGGGTGGTCGAGACCAACGCCGCCGACCGCGAGGCCTTCGTCCCACTGGCCGCCCACGTCAACGCCACGGTCGCCGACGCGGCCGTCGACCTCGCCGCCCGGTGGCGGCCGGACCTGGTGGTGTACGAGTACCTGTTCCCGGTGGCCCTGCTCGCGGCGGCCAGCCTCGGCGTGCCCGCCGTCCAGCACGACCTCGGTTTCGTCCGTACGCCGAAACTGCGCGAACTGATGCTCACGGAGATGGCGGAGACCTTCGCCCGGCACGGGATCGACCGGCTGCCCGAACCGGCCGACACCATCGACCTCGCACCGCCGAGCATGGCCGGGGGAACGCTGTACGGTTCCCCGATGCGGCCCGTCGCCTACAACGGCGAAGGCGAACTCCCCGAGCCCCTGACCGCACCCGCCCACCGACCCCGCGTGGCCGTGACCCTGGGCACCGTACCGCCCAAGACCGACGGCCTGACCAGGATCGAACGGGTCATCACGGCCGCCGCCGGCCTCGACGCCGACTTCGTCCTGGCAACCGGCGAACTCGACCTCGCCACCCTCGGCACCCTGCCCGGCAACGTCCACCCGTACGGCTGGGTGCCGTGGCGCGCCCTGCTCGACACCTGCGCGGCCGCCATCCACCACGGCGGCAGCGGCACCGCCCTGGCCGCCCTGGACGCGGGCATCCCGCAACTCGCCCTCCCCGACGGCTCCGACCGCTTCATCAACGCCCACGCGGTGCGCGACCGAGGAGCCGGCCTCAGCGCGGGCGCCGAGGACATCGGCCCCGCCCTGCTGGACCGCCTGCTCACCGACACCGACCTCGCCGGGACCGCCCGCGAGGTCGGCACCGAGATCGCGGCGATGCCGGGCCCGGCCGCGCTGGCGACCCGGCTCACCGGGCTTGCCGGTACTCCGGGCTGAGCTAGCGCGGCGGGCCCGGCGGCACCTCCCCGGCACCTCCCGGGCCCGGCACGAGAACCGGGCCGGGGGCGTGCCCCGGTGGTGCCCGGTCAGCGCCCTGCCGGTGACGTGCAGGTGGTGTCAGCGGGCTGTCCGCGTCCTGAAGGTGTCCGGCCCGAGCCTGGTGCACGGCAGCGCAACCGCGTCGCCCTGCTCGGCGACGCCGGGTACTGCTGCTCGCCGTTCACCGGCCAGGGCACCAGCGTCGCCCTGACCGCCGCCTACGTCCTGGCCGGCGAACTGCACGCCGCCGACGGCGACCACCGGACCGCCTTCCCCGCCTACGAGCGGCGGCTGCGCGACCACGTGGCGACCAACCAGGCCATCCTCGAACTGACCGCAGGCCTCCACGGCGGCGACACCGCACCCGCGCCCCAGGCGGACGGCGAACAGCTCGGCGCCGAGGGCGTCCCGGGATTCGACCGGCCGGGGCCGGAGATGGCGGAGGCCTTCCGCGCCGCCACCGTCTTCGACCTGCCCGACTACTGACGGCCGGTCGGCAGCCCACCGCGCACCTCGGACGTCGCCTCAGGCGCGCACCTCAGGCGCGCACCTCGGCCGGCTCGGGCACCACCTCGAGCGCCCCGGTCGGCGCCGTCGGCGGGCGCAGGGCCAGGGTCAGCACCGCCAGCCCCGCGAAGATGCCCGCCGCGACGAACCCGGTGGTGTGCAGTCCGGCGGTGAAGGCCTCCCGCGCGGTGTGCAGCAGGGCGGCGCCCTGCTCGGTCGGCAGGTGGGGCGCGGTGGCGAGGGCGGCGGGCAGGGAGTCCGAGGTGCCGTGGGTGTGGGCGCAGTAGACGGTGGCGGCGAGGGTGCCGAGGAGGGCGAACCCGAGGGAGCCGCCGAGGTAGTTGCCGGTTTCGGACATCGAGGCGGCCGAGCCGGCGCGCTCGGGTGGGACGGAGCCCACGACCAGGCCGGTGCCGAGGGCGAGGACGGTGATGCCGGTGATCACCAGCGGGAGCGCGTCGGGGCCGTCCGTGAAGGCGGTGAGCAGGGCGCCCGCCCCGGACAGTGCGAGGCCGCCGGCGATCACGGTGGTCTGCGGCAGCCGGCGGGCCAGGGCCGGGGCGACGGCTCGGACCACGCCCACCGGGGACCTGGTCCCGCTGGACGAGCAGGACCGGACGGCCTGGGACCGCGCCCTGATCGAGGAGGGCGTGGCGCTCGTCAAGGCGGCGCTGGCCGGCCCGGAGCTCGGCCCGTACCAGCTGCAGGCCGCCATCGCCGCCACCCACGCCGACGCGGCCGCCGCCGAGGACACCGACTGGCGGCAGGTGCACGCCCTCTACCTGATCCTGGAACGGATCGCACCCAATCCGATGGTCACCCTCAACCGGGCCGTCGCCCTGGCCGAGACGGAGGGCCCGCAGGCCGGGCTGGCCTTGCTCGCCACCCTGGACGCCGACGCCCGGATGGCCGGACACCACCGCCTGCTGTCCGTCCGGGCGCGCCTGCTGGAGAAGGCCGGCGACCCGGCCGGGGCGTACGACCACTACCGGCGCGCCGCCAGGGCCACGGCCGGCCTCGCCGAGCAGCGCTACCTGGAGGCCCGGGCGGCGAGGGTGCGACCGGCCGGCGGACCGACGGCATGAGGCCTCGCGCCGCCGGACTGCCCGCCACCGGACTTCCCACCGCCGGACTTCCCACCGCCGGGAGGCGCGTCGGGGTCAGAGCCCGAGCGCGTCGGCCGTCTGCTCCGCCGTCCAGGCGAAGTAGTCGCCCGTCGGGTCGAGCGAGCCGACCAGGTGGCCGTGGAGCTCGAAGCCGATGAGGCCGACGAGCTGGATCCAGGCCGACACGGCGCGGGCGAGGACGTGGGGCGGGAGTTCGGGCGCCAGGGCGGCGGCGAGCCGGGTCAGCTGCTCGGGCAGGGCGCCCTGCGGCCGGGGGCCGGGCGGGGTGGGCCGCAGGGGGGCGTCGCGGACCACGCCGAGCAGGGCGAGGGGCAGCCGGGCGGCCGGTTCGACGGTGGTCTGGGGCGCCGCGTAGCCGGGCACGGGGGTGCCGAAGACGAGCGAGTACTCGTGCGGGTTGGCGCGGGCCCAGTCGCGGGTGGCCGTCCACAGGGCGCACCAGCGGTCGCGCGGGGTGCCCTTCGCCGCTCCGGCGAGGGCCCGGTCGGCGGCGTCGCCGAGCTCGTTGTAGGCGTCGATGATCAGCGCGGTCAGCAGCTCGTCGCGACCGGCGAAGTAGCGGTAGAGCGCGGAGGAGGCCATGCCCAGCTCGCGGGCGACGGCCCGCAGGGACAGCTGCTGGGCGCCGACGGAGGCGAGCTGGCGGCGTGCTTCGTGCTTGATCTCGCGGGTGAGTTCCTCGCGGGCCCGTTCGCGGGCGGTCCGGATCGCTGGCATGGGGCCAGCCTGCCACATTCCGGAGCGGTGCACACAAGTGAGAGCACTGCTCTTGCTTCGCTCGCCCGCCGGTGCCATGCTGGACGTGTCGAAGCGAGAGCAGTGCTCTCGAATGGAAGCGCCAGTCACGGAATCGAGGCAGTCCGATGTCCAGCACCGAGAACCCGCACCCCCACGCGAACCCCGCCACCCGCCTGGTGATGCCCACCACCCGTCTCGGCCTCGCCACCGGCAGGCTGCTCAACGGCATGGTCGCCGGCCTCACCAAGGCCGGCATCAGCCTCTGGGGCTCCCGGATCCTCGCCGTCCGGGGCCGCAAGAGCGGCGAGTGGCGCACCAACCCCGTCAACCTGCTCACCCACGACGGCGAGCGCTACCTGGTCGCCCCGCGCGGCCACACCCAGTGGGTGCGCAACCTCCGGGCGGCCGGCAGCGGCGAACTGCGCGTCGGCCGCCGCACCGAGGCCTTCCACGCCGTCGAACTCCCGGACGCCGACAAGCCCGAGGTGCTGCGCGAGTACCTGCGCCGTTGGAAGTGGGAGGTCGGCTACTTCTTCGACGGAATCGGCCCGGACGCCCCGGCCGAGGACCTGCTCCGCGTCGCCCCGGGGTACCCGGTCTTCCGCATCACCCGCAGCTGAGCCCCCAGCCACCCCGAGCGCCCCCCCGGCGCGCAGCGTCCGCCGCGCACCCGGCAGGGGGCGGCCCGGGGTGTCAGGCCCAGGGGTCCGTGAAGGAGCGGCCCGGGACGGGCTTGGCGATCAGGGCGATGGCGGTGAAGAAGTTGACCTGGCCGATGGCGATCATCAGGGTGGCGAGCTCCTTCTCGCCGTAGTGCTCGGCGGCTTCGGCGTACAGCGCGTCGGGGACGCGCTCGCCGTGCGGGTTCGGCTGGAGGGCGGCGTCGGTCAGGGCGAGCGCGGCGCGCTCGGGGGCGGTGAAGTACGGCGAGTCCGGCCAGGAGGACACCGAGGTGATCCGCTCCTCGCTCTCGCCGGCCTTGCGGAGGAAGCCGGTGTGCAGGACGGTCAGGTAGGTGCTGCCGGCGAGCTGGCCGGCGCGCAGCTGGACGAGGCTGATGGTGGTGCGGGGCAACGAGCCGTTGCCGACGGCCCTGAACAGGGCGGCCGAGACCTCGGCGAGTTCGGGGACGAGCGCCACCGGGTCCTGGGTCAGGCGGGGGCGCAGCGGGACCTCGGTGGTGATCGATCGGGTGTTCAACGTCGTGTTCCTCTCCGGATCTGCGGGATCGGGTGATCAGAGTGATCAGGGTGATCAGCGGTGCTGTCACTTCCCCGACGGATCGCGGAGCGGAGGTGTGACACCCCGGTCCGCCCGGGTTTCGAGCGGGCCACGGGCGCAGACGGCCGGCCCGGCGTGGGGCGGCTCAGCGCAGGGTCGCGGGCGTCGGCCCGTCCGGCCGTACGGTGATGCTGTAGGCGGCGCCCGTCGGCTTGGAGCGGAAGGCCAACGTACCGATCGGCAGCAGCAGTTCCAGCAGGGCGGTGGTCTCCCGGACGGCGAACCGGGCGCCCAGGCAGGCGCGGGCGCCGAGGCCGAAGGGGAGGTAGGCGCCGAGGTGGCCGGGGCGCTCCGAGCCCGGGGCGAACCGGGTGGGGTCGAAGCGCTCCGGGTCCGGCCACAGGGCCGGGTCGCGGTGGGTGAGGTACGGGCAGACCAGCACGTCGGTGCCTGCGGCGATGCGGTGGCCGGCGATGACGTCGTCCTCGACGGCGTGCCGGGGGAGCAGCCAGGCCGAGGGGTGGAGCCGCAGGGTCTCGCTGACCAGTGCCTGCGGGTCGGCGGTGCGGGCTTCGGGGTGGCGGTCGAGGAGGTGGGCGACGGGCAACGGGCTGATCCTGCCCTTCGACGCCACCGTCCGGGGCGCCTTCCACCCGGGCTGGGCACCCCCCCGCTCACGGCTGCGCCGCAGTCCGTCCCCCTCGACGGACCGCGGCGTGGCGGCTTCAGCGGGTGTCAGAGCGCCCGGGTCACACCGGCTGCCACAGGGCCGGGACGATCGGCGGCTCCCAGCCGACCTGGGCGGTGTGGCCCTGGAGGCAGCGGTAGCCGACCCCGTTGTAGGTCACGGTGTCGCCCGCCTGGTAGGTGGTGCCGGGCGTCCAGGTGCCGCCGGGGTTGGGCGTCCCGCCGCCCACGACCAGGGAGAAGCTGGTGCTGTGGGTGGCCGTGCCGGTCCCGGTGAGGGTGATGCTGTAGGTGCCGGCCGCGGTGGAGGAGGCGGTCGCGAGGGTGACCGTCGCGGAGCCGCCGGACTGCACCGAGGAGGGGTTGAAGGAGACGGTGACGCCGGCCGGGGCGCCCGTGGCGGTCAGGTTGACCGTCTGGGCCGAGCCGGAGGTGGTGGCGGTGGCGACCGTCGCGGTGGCGGAGTCGCCGGGCTTGACGGTGGCGGTGGCCGGGTTCACGGAGAGGGAGAAGTCGTTGGCGGGCGTGCTGCCGCCGACGGAGGTCTTCCAGATGGTGTAGGCCACGCCGTCGGCGCTGCGGTTGAGCACCGTCGCGTCGACGTTGCCGGTGGTGTCGCAGGACTGGTGGTAGCACGAGTCGTACGAACGGCCCGCGGTGCCGCCCCACTTGGCGGCCTGCGCCGAGGTCTTGGTGTCGCTGGCTCCGGCCGCGTAGCCCGAAGTCGGGATGCCGGCCTGCTGGAAGGAGTAGTCGTCCGAGCGGCCCTCGCCCTCGACGTTCTCCTCCGGCTGGAGGTTGAGCGAGTCCCAGTAGGCCTTCATCGGCGCGGCGGCCGAGGAGGAGATGTTGTTGATGAAGTAGCCGGCGTTGGGAGAGCCGACCATGTCGAAGTTGTAGTACGACTTGATCGCGGAGCGCTGGCTGGAGCCCAGCTGGCCGACGTAGAACTGCGAGCCCTGGAGGCCCTGTTCCTCGCCGGTCCACCAGGCGAACCGGACGTGCCGGGTCAGTGAGGGGTTCTGCTGGGCGAGTACGAGCGCGTTCTCCAGCAGGGTGGCCGAGCCGGAGCCGTTGTCGTTGATGCCGGGGCCGGCGCCGACGCTGTCCAGGTGGGCGCCGAACATGGTGACCTGGTCGGACGGGCCGCCGGGCCAGTCGGCGATCAGGTTGTCGGACTGGTAGGTGCAGGAGGTGCAGGTCTGTTCGCTGACGGTGTAGCCGGCCGCCTGGAGCTTGCCCTTGATGTACGCCACCGACTGGCTGTGACCGGCGCTGCCCGCCCGGCGGTTGCCGCCGTTCTGGTTGGCGACGCCGTTCAGCTGCGACAGGTGCGCCTGGACCTTGGCGACGTCGATGTCGGGCGCGGGCCCGCCGGGGGTGCCTCCGCCGCCGACGGTCAGGGTGTACTGGGCGGTGTGGGTGGCCGGGCCGGCGGTGCCGGTGACGGTGATCACGTACGTCCCGGCAGGCGCTCCCGAGGTGGCGGAGAGCGTCAGCGTGGCGGACGAACCGGTCTGCACCGAGGAGGGGTTGACCGTCGCGGTGACGCCGGCCGGGGCGCCCGAGACGGTCAGGTTGACGGTCTGCGCGGTGCCCGAGGCGAGCGCGGTGCCGACTGTGGCCGTGGTCGAGGAACCGGGCTGGACCGAGCCGGACGCCGGGCCGAGCGACAGCGAGAAGTCGTTGCTGCCGGACGGCGTGCAGGACGGGTCACCGCTCTGCGTGGGCACGCTGACCGCGTCCCAGGCGGCCTTGGCCCGGTTGAAGAAGGTGCAGGACGGGTCCAGGTTCTTCGCCGCCGTCAGGGTGGCGGTGCGGTAGCGCTTGTACGTCATGCCGCTGGTCTTGAGCAGCATGCCGCCGTAGAAGACCCGGCCGGCGTCCTTGATGCCGATGCCGGTGACCGGGGAGTTGTTGCAGGTCGGGCTGGTGGGCTTGCCACCGCCCGGGTTGGAGCCCTCGGCCAGCAGGTAGAACCAGTGGTTCAGCGGGCCGGCCGCCGCGTGCTCCTCGGTCTGCGGGATGGACGAGGAGTAGCAGTTCGGGTCGTTGTTGACCTGCGAGGGGTCGGACATGTTCCGGATCGGCCCGCTGCCGACCAGGTTGATCATCTCGCCGACGGTGTAGTCCGGACTGTCGTACGGCGCGGGCTCGTTGGCGTACGCCTCGGTGAGCGCGCCCATGATGTCGCCGGTGGCCTCGCCCAGGCCGGACTCGTTGTTGGCGCCGCCCGGGGTGTACTGGTCGATGCCGTGGCCGAACTCGTGGCCGACCACGTCGATCGAGGCGATCCACTCGTTGGCCTGGCTGTGGCCGATGGATATCGTGCTGCCGTCCCAGTAGGCGTTGACGTCGTTCAGGCCGACCTTCACCGGCCAGCTGCCGCCGTTGCCGTTGTGCCCGTTGCGGCCGAGCCAGTCGCGGAGCATGTCCCATTCCTTCTGGGCCGCGAACATGGCGTCGCCGCAGCCGGTCTCCTTGCTGGACGGGCTGCCGGTGCCCCAGGAGTCGCCGGACTTGGAGAACACCTGGCCGGTGCTGTAGTCGGAGCAGGACAGGCCCGGCCGGTTCGGGTCGCGCAGCGAGAAGGAGCCGCCCGAGCCGGTGGTGCTGATGGTGACCGGGGCGGGGCCGTTCCACTTGCTGTTGACGGTGCCGGCGCGGACGTCGTCGTAGCTGTCGATCACCTCGCCGGTCGCCGCGTCGACGAAGACGTGCAGCCGGCTCGGCGCGCTGCCCTTGCTGCCGTCGAGCACGGTCTCCCAGGCGAGCCGGCCGCCCGCGCCGTCCTTGACCCGGACGACCAGCCGGCTCGGCTCCACCTTGTCCACGACGGGCAGTTCGGTGCGGGCGGTCCGCTCCGCGCGCTCCGCGCCGACCTGCGGGGTGATCGAGCCGCCGACCGGCCCGGGGGCGGCGGACTGCAGGCCGCGGACCTTGCCCTGCCCGTCGGCGAGGACCACCGCGTCGCCGCCGACCACCGGCAGGCCGCGGTAGCTGCGCTCGTACGCGACGGAGTAGAGGCCGCCGACCCAGGGGGTGACGGCGCGGCGCTCGTAGGTCTCGCCGGGGCCCTTGGCCAGTGCGTCCAGGCCGGCCGCGGCCGCGGCGTCGGCGGCGTTGACGGCGGCGGCCAGGGCGCTCGGCGGCGCGGGGGAGGGGGTGGGCGCGGCGCCGGCCGGCCCCGCTGCGGCGGCGATCAGGCCGGCCAGTACGGTCAGGGTGGCCGCCGTGGTGAGCGACCGGCCGGTGGAAACTCTGCGTTGCATCGAGACTCCTCGCATGTGGGGGTCCTCGACCGCGGACGGCGTGGCTGGTGGCGCACCACCCGGCTGTGCCTGGGGGGCGGCAGTGCGGGCCGTCCGTGCTCGGGTGCCCGAACCCTCACATGGCGTCATGTCCGGGTCAAATGCTTGGTGGGGGCGATGCATAGGGTTGGCAAATTCCGTCAAGCCCGCGCTTCCGCTCCGCGTCAAGCTGCGGTTATCAGCAAGTGGTTGAGACCACCTCATGTACGGGGCCGGTGGCCGTCGAGTACGGTCCTCACCGAAGGAGTCATCGGAGCCGTCGGAGTCGTCGGCGTCACCAGACCCGTCGGAGCCGTCGGAGTCGTCGGAACCACTGGAATCGTCGGCGGACCCCGCGACCGGCCGGGGGCCGACGCACCCGGGGAGGCAGCCGTGGAGCGGAACCGTGTGATCCCTGCGGCGGCTCCGGCCCCGCCGACCGGCCGGGGCCCGGACGCCTGGCGGGAGTTCGGCGCCCGGCTGCGGCACTGGCGGCGACGGGCCGGCCTCACCCAGGCGCAGCTCGGCGCCGCGATCGGCTACGACCACACCGCCGTCAGCAAGATCGAGCACGGCGCCCGGCGGGTCACTCCCCGGATCGCCGACCGGATCGACGAACTCCTCGGTGCAGGCGGCGACTTGAGCGCCGCCTGCCTGCGTGCCGAGGCTGCCGAACTGTGCGCGCTCGACGCCTTCTCGCCCGCGCTGCTCCGGCCCCCGCTGCCAGGCACGGCCCCGGGCGGTCCGACCCCCGCCCTCCCCGCCCCGGCTCGGCTGCCCGACTACGGCCTGCTCTGCCCGCTGCACGGCGCCGAGGGCTGCGACGTCCCGGGCGCCGCCGAACTCGCCGACCTGTACGCCGCGTTCTGCGCCCCCGGGGCGCTCACCGGCCCGGCCGCCGCTCCGCCGCTGGACGCCGCCACCGCGCACGCCCTCACCGGACTGCTCGCCGCCCGCCTGCGCGCCGGCGAGACCGGCGACCGGCCGGCCCTGGCCGCCGCCGTCGAGCGCACCCTGCACGCCGTGCTCGCCCGGCTCGCCACCGCCCCCGCCGCCCGACGAGCCCCGCTCGCCCGGCTGGCGGCCGAGCACGCCCACGCCGCCGGCGCACTGCGCATGCAGGACGGCCGCAACGCCACCGCGATGGCCTGCTACGACCGGGCGCTCACCTGGGCCGGACTGGCCGGGGACCAGGCCACCCAGGTCGGCACGCTCAGCGACATGAGCATCCTGGCCCGGCTGGACGCGGACCCGGAATCCGCGCTCGGCTACGCCCGCGAGATCGACCGGGTCGCCCCCGGCCGGGCCTGGGCCGGCGCCATGGGCGGGATCGGCCGGGCCCGCGCCCACGCGCTGACCGGCGACGTCCGGGCGACCGTCCGGGAGATCGGCGCGGCCCGGGCGCACCTGGACCACATCGGCGTGCAGGACGAGGTCGACGTGCCCTGGCTGTCCATCGCCTCGATGCGGATGCGGGTCGAGTCCGCCGCGGCCGCCGCGCTGCGCGACCTCGCCGCCGCCGGGGACGACCCCCGGCTGGCCCGCCGGGCGCTGAGCGCCACCGAGACCGCGCTGGGCCTGCTCGGCCCGACCCAACTCCCGGCCAGCCGCCTGCTGTTCATCGTCCGGGCGGCCGACTGCCACGCCTGCGCGCACGATCCGTGGACGGCGCTCGAACTCCTCGGCCCCGCCCTGGAGGCGACGCCCGGATCCGCGCTCCCCGCCCTGGTCGCGTACGAGCTGCGCGGCCTGCGCGGCCGGCTCGCGACGCGCGAACCGCGCGCCGCGCACCGACTGGCGGAACTGGCCCGGTCCTGACGGGCGGCGCGGGAGGGGCGCGAGACCGGGCCGGGGGTGGGAGTGGCCGGGCCGTGCTCCGCCAACTCCCACCTCTGACACAAAATGCGCTGCCTTCACGCCGTTCGAACGTCAACTTCGTGCGCGTATCGTCCGCCGATCGGGTCATTCATGGCGTTAACACGTCGAATGACTGCCCCGGCCGGTGCCTCCCGCTAGAGTCTCTGACGTTTCCATTTGTTAGTCCGCGAAGAACGGGGGGCGCGTGCTGTCAGTCATTGCGCGCCGGATCGCCCATCCGCTCCTGCTGCTGGGTGTGCTGTGCATCTCCGTCGCGACCCTGCACTTCCACTGGGCTCCCGACCGGGTCTCGCCAATCGTCCTGATTGCGGTCATCGGGTACCTGGCGGTGCTGGAAAGGGTGATCCCGTACCGGACCGACTGGCATCCGAGTCGCCGTGAACTGGGCTGGTACAGCGCCTACTTCGTCCTCAGCATGATCGGCGGCGCGCTGGCCCAGGGGCTGGTGACGGCGCTGGTGGAGCTGCTCGGCCCGGCTCGCCCGGCGCTGCCCTTCGCGGTGGAGATTCCACTCGCGCTGCTGGTCGGCTCGCTCGGCGACTACCTCGTGCACCGCTGGTCGCACCGCAACCGTTGGCTCTGGCGGCTGCACGGCGTGCACCACGTTCCGGAGAAGGTGAACGTCGCGAACAACGGCGTGAATCATTTCCTGGACGTCTTCGTAGCGCAGTCCGTGGTCCAACTGTCGCTGGCGCTGATGGGATTCTCGGCGGATTCCGTGTTCGTGGTCGGAATATTCGTTCTGGCTCAGGGGTATTTCGTTCACGCGAACATCGATGTCCACCTCGGGCCGCTCGGCCACATCCTCGCCGGCCCGGAACTCCACCGCCTCCACCACAGCACCGACCTCGGCGAAGCCGGCCACTACTCCTCCGACCTCTCGCTGTGGGACCACGTGTTCGGGAGCTTCACCTGGCGGCCCGGCCGAGTGCCCACGGCCGTCGGTCTCACCGACCCGGCCGCGTTCCCCGCCACCGGTGAGCTCGGTGCCACCCTGCTGCACCCCTGGCGCCGGGCGAAGCCCACCGAGCAGTCCGTCTGACGGCCCCCGGCCCGCGCAGCCGCCCGCTCTTGCCCGTGTCCCCGGCGCAACGCCATCACCCTCGGATTGGACCATGACTTCCTCGCCCTTCGCCGTGCCCCGCGAGCCCATCGCGATCACCGGTATCGGCTGCCGCCTGCCGGGACACGCCAACGACCACAGGACCTACTGGCGCAATCTGATCGAGGGCCGGGACTGTCTCACCGACACGCCCGCCGACCGGTACGACACCGGCACCCTGGGCAGCCGGGACCGGGCCAAGCCGGGGCGGCTGATCGGCGGCCGGGGCGGCTACATCGACGGATTCGACACCTTCGACCCGGACTTCTTCGGGATCAGCCCGCGCGAGGCCGAGCACATGGACCCGCAGCAGCGCAAGCTCCTGGAGGTCAGCTGGGAGGCCCTGGAGGACGGCGGCCTGCGCCCCGGCCAACTGGCCGGCCGCGAGGTCGGCGTCTACATGGGCGCCTTCACCCTCGACTGGAAGATCCTGCAGTTCGCCGACCTCGACTTCGGCACCATCGCCGCGCACACCGCCACCGGCACCATGATGACGATGGTGTCCAACCGGATCTCGCACTGCTTCGACTTCCGCGGCCCCAGCATCTCGATCGACACCGCGTGCAGCTCCTCGCTGGTCGCGGTCCACCTCGCCTGCCAGAGCCTGCTCCGCGGCGAGACCGAACTCGCCCTCGCCGGCGGCACGTTGCTGCACATGGCGCCGCAGTACACGATCGCCGAGACCAAGGGCGGCTTCCTCTCCGCGGACGGCCGCTCGCGCGCCTTCGACGCCTCCGCCGACGGCTACGTCCGCGCCGAGGGCGTCGGTGTGGTCGTGCTCAAGCGGCTCTGCGACGCGCGGCGCGACGGTGACCCGGTGCACGCCGTGATCCTCGGCAGCGGCGTCAACCAGGACGGCCGCACCAACGGCATCACCGTCCCCAACGCGGACGCCCAGGTCACCCTGATCGAACGGGTCTGCGCGGAGGCCGGGGTGCTGCCCGGCAGCCTGCAGTACGTCGAGGCGCACGGCACCTCCACCCCGGTCGGCGACCCGATCGAGGCGGCCGCGCTCGGCCGGGTGCTCGGCATCGGCCGCCGCTCCGGGGACCGCTGCTACGTCGGCTCGGTCAAGACGAACATCGGGCACACCGAGGCCGCCGCCGGAGTCGCCGGGCTGATCAAGACCGCGCTCGCCCTCAAACACCGCCGCATCCCGCCGCACCTCAACCTGGAGCACCCCAACCCCGGCATCGACCTGGCCGCGCTGCCCTTCGAGATCCCGACCGAGCCGGTCGACTGGCCCGAGCACAGCGGCCCGGCGCGCGCGGGCGTCAACTCCTTCGGCTTCGGCGGCACCAACGCGCACGTCCTGCTGGAGGAGCCGCCGCGCCCCGAGCCCGCCGAACCGGTGGCGGAGGCGGCCTGCACCGTCCTGCCGCTGAGCGCCAAGGACGCCGCCGGACTGCCCGAACTCGCCGCCGCCGTACGACAGGAGCTCGCCGCCGGCGCCTCACTGACCGACGTCGGCCACACCCTGGCCCACCGCCGCCAGCACCTGCCCGAACGGCTCGCGGTGGCGTACTCCTCCCGGCAGGACCTGGACGAGGCGCTGGCGGCGTACGAACGCGGCGAGGAGCACCCGAGGGTGGTCCAGGGCCGCGCCCGGGAGCGCCGGCAGCGGCGCCTGGCCTGGGTGTTCACCGGCATGGGCCCGCAGTGGTGGGGGATGGGCCGGGGCCTGTACGGGAGCGAGCCGGTCTACCGGGAGGCCGTCCAGGCCGTCGACCGGGAGATCCGCGAGCAGGCCGACTGGTCGCTGCTGGCGGAGTTGGACCGGGACGAGGCCGACTCCAGGATGGCCGAGACCTGGCTGGCCCAGCCCGCCAACTTCGCGGTGCAGGTGGGTCTTTCGGCGCTCTGGCGGAGCCACGGACTGCGCCCCGACGCCGTGGTGGGCCACAGCACCGGTGAGGTCGCGGCCTTCCTCGAGGCCGGGGTGTACGACCTGGCCGACGCCGTCCGGGTGGTGCTGGCCCGCAGCCGGCTCCAGCAGCGGCTGGCCGGCACCGGCACGATGCTCGCGGTCGGCCTGCCCGAGGCGGAGGCGGAGCGGCGGATCCGCCCGTACCGCAGCCAGGTCTCGCTCGGGGCGGTCAACAGCCCGTCCGCGGTGACCCTGGCCGGGGAC
Organism: Kitasatospora sp. NPDC023385; assembly: GCF_055664045.1. Taxonomy (NCBI): domain Bacteria; kingdom Bacillati; phylum Actinomycetota; class Actinomycetes; order Kitasatosporales; family Streptomycetaceae; genus Kitasatospora; species Kitasatospora sp. NPDC023385. Next base: position 42,007 of record NZ_JBVOOL010000004.1, read on the forward strand.
GCCGAGGCGCTGCGCGAGCTGGCCGGGAAGCTGAAGGTACAGGGTGTGTTCGCCCGCCTCCTGGACGTCGAAGTCCCGTACCACAGCGTGCGGATGGACCCGATCCGGGACGAGCTGGTCGCCACCCTCGCCGCCCTCAAGCCGCAGGAGGCGCGGCTGCCGCTCTACCTGACCGCGCGGGAAGCAGTCGCCAAGGGGCCCGAGCTGGACGGCGGGTACTGGTGGCAGAACGTCCGCAACCCGGTGCGCTTCCGGGCCGCCGTCGAACGGATGGCCGAGGACGGGCACGGCCTGTTCCTGGAGGTCGGCCCGCACCCGGTGCTCGGCCACGCGATCCGCGAGTGCGCGGAGCAGGCGCACACCGTGGCGTCGATCCGCCGCCGCCAGGACGAGACCGAGACCTTCACCTGCAGCCTCGCCGAACTCCACACCCTGGGCGTCGAGTTGAGCTGGGACGCGCTGCACCCGGCCGGCCGCCCGGTGCCGCTGCCGGCGTACCCGTGGCGGCGCGACCGGTACTGGGTGGAGCCCAAGCCGGTCGAGCAGGTCCGGCTCGGGCAGGTCGACCACCCGCTGCTCGGCCGCCGCACGGCCGGCGCCCAGCCCGGCTGGACCACCGCGCTCGACCCCGAGCGGCTGCCCTACCTGACCGACCACCGGATCGAGGGCCAGGTGGTCTTCCCGGCCGCCGGATACCTGGAGATGGCCGCGCAGGCTGTCCGCGCCCTCACCGGCGGCACCGAGGTGGTGCTCGCCGAGGTCGAGCTGAACCGCGCGCTGTTCCTCTCCGAGACCGAGCCCGTCCCCGTCCAGCTCGGCTACGCGCCGGAGGACGCCCGCTTCACCATCGCCTCCACCCCGGCCGGCACCGAGCCGGCCGTCCACGCCTGCGGCCGGGTGCGCACCGGCCAGCGGCGCTCGTACGGCCCCGCGCTGGATGCCGAGCCGGTGCGCGCCCGCGGCCGGCACCTCGACGGGCCGGACTGCTACCGCCGACTGGCCGAGCGCGGCTACGACTACGGGCCCGCCTTCCAGGCCATCGAGGAGGTGTGGACGGGCCCCGGCGAGTCGCTGGCCCGGATCCGGCCGACCGGCCTGCTCGGCCCCGACGCCGCCGACCACCACCTGCACCCGGTCCTGCTGGACGCCTGCTTCCAGACACTGCTCGCCACCACGCTGCACGCGCCCGAGGGCGGCAGCGTCCGGCTGCCGGTCTCCATCGAGGAGGTCCGGCTCGACGCGATCGGCGACCGGCCGCTCTGGGCGCACGCCACCGTCACCCGGGACAGCGGCGAGGAACTCGTCGGCGACATCGCCCTGCACGCCGAGGACGGCACCCCGCTCGGCCGGATCACCGGCTTCCGGGTCGCCGACGTGGCCCAGGCCCCGGCCTCCGTCGGGCTGGCCACCATCGACGGCTGGCTCACCGAACTCGCCTGGGTGGAAGCACCCGAGCCGGCCGCCGACCAGACGCCCGGCGACCTGCTGCTCTTCGCCGACGAGAGCGGCCTCGCCGAGCGGCTGGCCGCACTGGCCGCCGAGCACGGCACCCGCTGCCACCTCGTCCGGCCCGGCGCCGAGTACCGGCACGGTGACGGCCACTCGACCGTCCGGCCCGACTCCGCCGAGGACGTGCGGCGCCTGCTCGCCGACCTCGACCCCGGCTACGGCACCGTCGTCCACCTCTGGAACGTCGACCTGCCCGCGCTGGACGCCACCACCCCCGACCGGCTCGGCGGCCTCGCCACCCTCGGCGCCTACTCCCTGATCGCCCTCGCCCAGGCCCTGCCCGCCGCCCGCCCGGACGGCCGGCTGCACATCGTCACCCGGGGCACCCAGCCCGCCGCCCCCGGCGACCGGGTCGAACCGCTCGGCGGCCCCGCCTGGGGCATCGGACGCGTGCTGTGGCAGCAGGAACTCGTCGCCCAGCGCGGCAGCCTGATCGACCTCGACCCGGCCGTCGCCGCCCGCGAGCAGGCCGAGGCGCTGCTCGCCGAGCTCGCCGCCCGGGACGAGCAGGAGATCGCGCTGCGGGCCGGCGGCCGCCTCACCAGCCGGCTGCGGCAGGCCGAAGGCCTCACCCGGCCGCTGCCGCCCGTCCTGCGCCCCGACGGCAGCTACCTGGTCACCGGGGCCTTCGGTGCCCTCGGCCGGCTGCTCTGCCGCACCCTGGTCCGGCGCGGCGCCCGGCGGCTGATCCTGGTCGGCCGCACCGTCCTGCCCGAGCGCTCCCAGTGGGCGTCCACCGACCCGCAGACCCCCGCCGGGGAGCGGATCGCCTTCCTGCGCGAACTCCAGGCGCTCGGCGCCGAGCCGCTGCTCGCCCCGGTCGACGTCACCGACGAGGCCGCCCTCGCGGCCTGGCTCGCCGGCTACCGCGAGCGCCACCGCCCGCCGATCCGGGGCGTGTTCCACCTCGCCGGGCAGGTCAAGGACACCCTGCTGGCGCAGATGGACCGCGCGGCCTTCGACGCCGGGTACGCCCCCAAGGTGGTCGGCGGCCACCTGCTGCACCGGCTGCTGCGCGACGAACCGATCGACCACTTCGTGCTGTTCGCCTCCGTCGCCTCGCTCCTCACCACCGCCGGGCAGACCAACTACGCGGCGGGCAACGCCTTCCTGGACGCCCTCGCCCACCACCGCCGGGCCGACGGCCTGCCCGCGCTCAGCCTGGACTGGGGCCCCTGGGCCACCGGCATGATCGAGGAACTGGGCCTGGTCGCCCACTACCGCGACGCCCGCGGCATGAGCTCGCTGCCGCCGGACGCCGGCACGGCCGTCCTGGAACGCGTCCTCGGCCAGGACCGCGCCCAGCTGCTCGTCGCCACCGTGGTCGACTGGCCGACCTTCCTCGCCTGGTACCCGGTGCCGCCGCCGCTGGTCGCCGACCTGGCGGCCGGCGCCGCCGAGCAGGCCCCGGCCGAGACCGGCGGCTTCCTGGACGCCTACCGGGCGGCCGACCCGCCGACCAGGCGGGAGCTGGTCACCGAGCGGTTCACCGCCGCCGCGGCCGCCGTCCTGCGGATCGGCGTCGAGCGGATCGACACCGACACCAGACTCGGGGCACACGGCCTCGACTCGCTGCTCGCGATGGAGCTGCGCGCCCGGGTGCACGGCGAACTGGGCGTCGCCCTGCCGGTGGTGGCCCTGCTCAGCAACGGCACCGTCGGTGACCTGGTCGACCTGCTCACCGACGGCCTGACCGAGCGGCTCGCCGCCGACGGCGGCCCGGCGCGGGCCGAGGTCGAACTGCACACCGACGAGTCCCGCTACCCGCTCACCCACAACCAGCAGGCGCTCTGGTTCCTGCGCCAGCTGCACCCGGACGGCTTCGCGTACAACATCGGCGGCGCCGTCGAGGTGCGGGCCGAGCTCGAACCGGAGCTGGTGTTCGCGGCGTTCCGCTTCCTGGTCGCCCGCCACCCCGGGCTGCGCGCCGCGTTCACGGCGGAGGAGGGCCGGCCGGTCCAGCGCATCCGCGCGGAGGTGGTGGCCGACACCGGGCTGTTCGACGTCGAGGGCCGGCCGTGGGAGGAGATCCACGAGCTGATCGTCCGCGAGTACCGGCGGCCGTACGACCTCGCCGAGGACCCGCTCGTCCGGCTGCGCCTGTTCCGGCGCGGACCGGACCGCTGGGTGCTGATGAAGGCCGTCCACCACATCGTCTCGGACGCGATCTCCACCTTCACCTTCATCGAGGAGCTGTTCGAGGTCTACGAGGCGCTACGGCAGGGCCGCACCCCCGAGCTTCCCCCGGTGGCCGCCCGCTACCTCGACTTCCTCAACCACCAGAGCCGCTTCCTGGCCGGGCCCGAGGCGCAGCGGATGCTCGACTACTGGCGCGGCCACCTGCCGGCCGAGATGCCGGTGCTCGCGCTGCCCACCGACAAGCCGCGGCCGGCCGTGCAGACCCACAACGGCGCCTCCGAGTTCTTCCGGCTGGACGACGACCTCACCGCCCGCGTGCACGAACTGGCCCGGGCGAACAACGCCACCCCGTTCATGGTGCTGCTCAGCGCCTACTACCTGCTGCTGCACCGCTGGTCGGGGCAGCCGGACATCGTGGTCGGCAGCCCGGTCACCGGCCGCACCCAGGAGGAGTTCGCCTCCGTCTACGGCTACTTCGTCAACCCGCTGCCGCTGCACGTGAGCCTGGCCGGGGAGCCGACCGTGGCCGACCTGCTGGCCCGGGTGCGGGAGAGCGTGCTCGGCGGGCTGGACAACCAGGAGTACCCGTTCCCGCTGCTGGTCGAGCAGTTGGGGCTGCAGCACGACCCGAGCCGCTCCGCGGTGTTCCAGGCGATGTTCATCCTGCTCACCCACAAGGTCGCCGTGGAGCGCTTCGGATACCGCCTGGAGTACATCGAACTCCCTGAGGAGGAAGGGCAGTTCGACCTGACGCTGTCCGCCTACGAGGACCGTTCGGACGGCTGCTTCCACTGCGTCTTCAAGTACAACTCCGACCTCTTCGAGCCCGCCACCGTGCAGCGGCTGGCCGCGCACTACCGCAACCTGCTGGAGGCCATGACCGGCGCCGCCGAGGACGTGCCGGTCGGGCGGCTGCGGATGCTGGACGCGGCCGAACGGCGCCGGATCCTCACCGGGTTCAGCGGCGTCGAACGCCGGATCGACCACGACACGCCGGTGCCCGAGCTGATCGCCAAGGCCGCCGCCGAACACCCCGAGGCCGTCGCGGTGGTCGCGCCCGGCCGCGACGAGGTCCGGCGCCTGACCTACGGCGAGCTGGACCGACGCTCCCAGCGCACGGCCGCGCGACTGCGCGAACTCGGCGTCGGCGAGGGCTCGGTGGTCGCCGTCTGCCTGGACAAGTCGCCCGAGCTGATCACCACCCTGCTGGGGATCTGGCGGGCCGGCGCCGCCTACCTGCCGCTCGACCCCGGGCACCCGGCCGACCGGCTGACGTTCCAGGTGGCCGACGCGGGAGCCTCGCTGGTCGTGGTCGACGAGCGGAGCCCGATCCCCGCCGAACTCCCCGCCCGGCCGGTCACCCTGGAGGAGCTGGACCTGCCGGCCGGCGCGACCGGGCCGCTGCCCGCCGCGGACCCGCACCGCCCCGCCTACGTGATCCACACCTCGGGCTCCACCGGCCGTCCGAAGGGCGTCCGGGTCGACCACCGCAACCTGGCCGCCGTCACCGCCGGCTGGCGCGCGGAGTACCGGCTGGACACCGAAGCCCGGGTGCACCTGCAGATGGCCGGGACCGCCTTCGACGTGTTCTCCGGCGACCTCGCCCGGGCGCTCGGCACCGGCGGCACCCTCGTCCTCGTCGACCGCGAACTGCTCTTCGACACCGCCCGGCTGTACCGGGTGATGCGCGAGGAATCGGTGGACAGCGGCGAGTTCGTGCCCGCGGTGGCCCGCGCGCTCCTGACCCACTGCGAACGCGACGGCCTGCGGCTGGACTTCCTCCGGCTGCTGATCGTCGGCTCAGACTCCTGGAAGGCCGCCGAGCACCGGCGGCTGCGCGCCCTGTGCGGCGAGCGGACCCGGCTGGTCAACTCCTACGGCCTGACCGAGGCCACCGTCGACAGCACCTACTACGAGGGCGCGGCGGACGGCCTGGAGCCCGGCCGGATGGTGCCGATCGGCCGGCCCTTCCCGAACAGCGCGCTGTACATCCTCGACCCGTACGGCGAGCCCGTGCCGGCCGGGGTGCCCGGCGAACTGTGGATCGGCGGCGCGGGCGTCGCGGCCGGCTACCTGGGCGGCCCGGAGCAGACCGCCCGGCGCTTCACCACCCTGGAACTCGACGGCACGCCCCTGCGGCTCTACCGCACCGGCGACCTCGGGGCCTGGGACACCGAGGGCACCGCGCACCTGCTCGGCCGGATCGACGACCAGGTCAAGGTCCGCGGCCACCGGATCGAGCCCGGCGAGATCGAGGCCCACCTCACCGCCCGGCCCGAACTCGCCCAGGCCTGCGTGACCGTCCGCCAGGACTCCTCGGGCGAGGCGGTGCTGGCCGCGTACGTGGTCCCCGCCGAGGGCGCCGAGCTGGACCGCCGGGAACTGCGCCGCCACCTGGCCGAGCACCTGCCCACCGTGATGATCCCCTCCTACCTCACCGAACTGCCCGTCCTGCCGCTCACCCCGAACGGCAAGGTCGACCTCGCCGCCCTGCCCGAGCCGAAGGCCGACACCGGCGGCGCCCAGCACGAACCGCCCGTCACCCTCTACGAGACCCGGGTCGCCGAGCACTGGCGGAACCTGCTCGGCCTGGACGAAGTCGGTCTCCAGCACGACTTCTTCGAACTCGGCGGCAGCTCCATCCGGCTCATCGAGCTGATCCACCACCTGCAGACCGAGTTCAACATCAGCATCCCCGTCGGCCTGCTGTTCAAGGTCACCACCCTGCACGGCATGGCCCGCACCGTCGAGCAGATCATCACCGGCGAGGTGGCCGGCGGCCAGCCCCACCTCTGGTTCAACCCGGACGTGGCCGAAGACCGCACCGTCTTCTGCTTCCCGCCGGCCGGCGGTCACGGGCTGGTCTACCGGCAGCTCGCCGCGCACCTGCCGGAGCACCGGATCGCCGCCTTCAACTACCTGACCGGCGACGACAAGACCGCCCGCTACGCGGACCTGGTCGAGGAACTGCACCCGGCCGGGCCGTACGTCCTGCTCGGCTACTCGCTCGGCGGCAACCTCGCCTTCGAGGTGGCCAAGGAACTGGAACGGCGCGGCCGAACGGTGGACTCGGTGCTGCTCGTGGACGCCTACCGGGCCGTGGACGCCTTCGACCTCGGCGACGAGCACCTGGCCGTCTTCGAGCGCGAGCTCCACGAACACCTGCACCGCCACACCGGCTCCCGGATCGTCGCCCAGGAAACCCTCGAACAGGCCCGGGACTACCTGGAGTTCTGCAGTCGGACGCCCAACACGGGCACCGTGAACGCCCACCTCGACGTGGTCTGCGAGCGGGAGCGGCTCGACGTGCACGTGGGCGGCGAGGAAGGCTCCTGGCACGGCGCCTCCACCGCCGGCACCGCCGTCTACGCCGGCCACGGCAGCCACGCCGAGATGCTCGACGGCGAGTACGCCGCCCGCAACGCAGAACTGGCGGGCGCCATCCTGGCCGGAGGCACCGTCGATGACCGCGGCTGACCGCGGACCGGACTGGTCCACCAGGGAGCGGGCCCCCGGGGGCCCGCCCCGGGTCATCGTGATCGGGGCCGGCCTGGCCGGCCTCGCCACCGGCTGCTACGCGCAGATGAGCGGCCTGGAGACCCGGATCTTCGAGAAGCACGTGCTGCCCGGCGGCTGCTGCACCGCGTGGTCCCGGCACGGCTACCTGTTCGACTACTGCATCGACTGGCTGATCGGCACGGCCGAGGGCACCGGGGCACACCAGGTGTGGCGTGAACTCGGCGCCCTCGACGGCAAGTCGGTGACCCGCTTCGACACCTTCAACCGGGTCGTCGACGAACACGGCCGCGCCGTCACCTTCTTCGGCGACCCGGACCGGCTGGAACACCACCTGCTGGGCCTCGCACCCGGCGACGCCAAGCCGATCCGGGCCTTCTGCCGGGACCTGCGCCGCTTCGCCGCCATCGACCTGCCCTGGGACCTCACGCCGCCGCCGCTGCGCACCCCGGCGGAGCGGCTGCGCACCCTGCGCACCGTCCTGCCCGCCTTCCGGCTGTTCTGGCGCACCGCGACCACCCCGATGAGCGGCTTCGCCGAGCGCTTCCAGGACCCGCTGCTGCGCCGGGCCTTCCCCAACATGTTCCTGCAGGAGCCGGCGGGCTTCCCGCTGCTGCCCTACCTGTACACGCTGGCCGCCGCGCACAACGGCAACGCCGGCTTCCCGCAGGGCGGTTCGCTGGGCCTGGCCCGATCGGTGGAGGAGCGGTACACCTCGCTCGGCGGGCAGATCGGCTACCGCTGCCGGGTGGAGCGGATCCTGATCGAGGACGGGCGCGCCGTCGGCGTGGAACTGCGCGACGGCACCCGGCACTTCGCCGACCACGTGGTCGCCGCCTGCGACGGCCCGACGGTGCTCGACCGGCTGCTGGAAGGCCGCTACTCCAGCCCCGCCACCGACCGGCTCTACGGCGAACTCCTCGACAAGCCGGGCAACCTGTACCCGGCCGTGGTCTCCGCGTTCGTCGGCATCGACGGCCCGCTGCCGGAGGACGAACCGCACAGCACCACCTACCTGCTGCCGCCCGAGGAGGGCGCCCGGCTGCCCGGCTCGCTGCAGCACAGCCTGGTGGTGCAGATGCGTTCGGCCTACGCGGAGGGCTTCGCGCCGCCCGGCAAGTCGGTGCTGCACTGCACCTACTTCAGCGACTACCGCTCGTGGAAGGAGCTGCGGGTCCGGGACCGCCGGGCGTACCGGGCGCGCAAGCAGGAAGTCGCCGCGTTCGTCCGGGAGTTCCTGGGGCGGACCTACCCGGGGATCGGCCCGCAGATCGAACTGGTCGACGTGGCCTCGCCGGTGACCACCGAACGGTTCACCGGCAACACGTACGGCAGCATCCTCGCCTGGCAGGCCTTCTCGGAGGCCGAGGACGCCGCCAACCGGCTGGTCAACCGGGACCGGATGCGGCTGCCCGGGCTGCGCGGCTTCTCCATGGCCGGGCAGTGGACCTCCCTCGGCGGGCTGATCCGGGCCGCCACCAGCGGGCGCTACGCCGCGCAGTACCTCTGCCGGGAGCTCGGCCGGCCGTTCCGGGCCTGGCCCAGCGACAACCAGGAACCCTGGCACGCGGGCAAGTGGGGCCCCCTGCCGCAACTCGACCGGGCCACCGTGGGAGTACCGGAATGACCACCAGCGAGACCACCGGGGCGGGCGCCGGCCGGCAGACCATGGTCATCATCGGCGGCGGCCTCGGCGGCCTGTCCACCGGCTGCTACGCGCAGATGAACGGCTACCGCACCCGGATCCTGGAGATGCACGAGATCCCCGGCGGCTGCTGCACCGGCTGGGACCGCGGCGAGTTCACCTTCGACTGCTGCATCAGCTGGCTGCTGGGCAGCGGACCGGGCAACGAGATGCACCGGATCTGGCTCGAACTCGGCGCGCTACAGGGCAAGCGGATGCGCAACTTCGACGTCTTCAACGTGGTGCGCACCCGGGACGGCCGGGCGGTCTACTTCTACTCCGACCCCGACCGACTCGAGCAACACCTGCTCGAACTGGCGCCGGAAGACGCCCGGCAGATCCGGCAGTTCTGCGCCGGGCTGCGCAAGTTCCGCCTGGCGCTGGCCCGTTACCCCTTCCTCAAGCCGGTCGGGCTGATGGGCCGGTGGGAGCGGTGGCGGATGCTCGCCTCCTTCCTGCCCTACTTCGACGTCATCCGGCGCTCGATCACGGTGCTGATGAGCGATTACTCGGCGCGCTTCAGGAGCCCGCTGCTGCGCGAGGCGTTCAACTTCATCCTGTACGAGAAGCACCCCAACTTCCCGGTGCTGCCGACGTACTTCCAACTGGCCTCGCACGCGGGGCAGTCGGCCGGCGTCCCGGAGGGCGGATCGCTCGGCCTGGCGAACTCGATCGAGCAGCGCTACCGGCGGCTCGGCGGGGAGATCACCTACAACACCAAGGTGGCCGAGATCCTGGTCGAGCAGGACCGGGCGGTCGGGGTGCGGCTCAGCGACGGCCGGGAGGTGCGGGCCGACATCGTGGTCTCGGCCTGCGACGGCCGGACCACCATGCTGGACCTGCTCAAGGGCCGCTACCTGAGCGACACCTACCGCCGCCTCTACACCAGGACCATCGCCGAGCCCGGCATGGTCTTCCCCGGCTACGTCACCGTCTTCCTCGGTCTGCGCCGCCCCTTCCCGGCCGGCGACCCGTGCACCACCTACCTGCTGGACGACGACGTCGCCGCCAGGCTCACCGGCATCCGGCACCCGAGCATCAACGTCCAGTTCCGCAGCCGGCACTACCCGGAACTGTCCCCCGCCGGGACCACCGTGGTGTACGCCAGCTACTTCTGCGACATCGCCCCCTGGCGCGCGCTGAGCTCCGGCCCCGAGCAGGCGCCCCGGCAGCGGCGCGGCGAGGAGCTGCACACCCTGCCGGTCGGCCGCGGCCGGGAGTACCAGCGGGAGAAGCGCCGGGTACGGGACACCCTGATCGAGTACCTGGACGGACACCACCCCGGCCTCAAGGAGGCGGTGGCGGTCAAGGACGTCTCCACACCGCTGACCCAGGTCCGCTACACCGGCAACTACAACGGCACGGTGCTGGGTTGGCAGCCCTTCGTGGAGAGCGGCGAGACCCTGGAGGAGGAGGTCAAGCGGAACGGCCCGGGGCTGCCCGGCCTCGAGAACTTCTACCTCTCCGGCGTCTGGGCGACCACCGGGGGACTGATCCGCGCGGCGGCGGCCGGTCGGCACGTCGTCCAGTTCATCTGCCGGGACGACCACAGGCCGTTCACCGCCGAGGTGGACGACAGCGCGCCGGCGCCAACCCTGCTCATCGACCCGGTCGGACCCGCCGACCGGCAGTTTGGAGTCACCTCGTGAGAATCGAGAAGTGGATCGTCCAGGAGCACGTGGACGGCGTGCCCGACGTCGGCCGGATGTACCGGAAGGTCGTGGAGGAGGTCGACGTCCGGCTCGCCGCGGACGAGATGCTGCTGCGCACCAGGTACGTCTCGGTCGACCCGTACCTCCAGGGCATCGCGCTGGACACCCCGATCGGCGACCACATGGGCGCCGACTCGATCATGGAGGTGCTGGAGGCCGGCCCGGCCGCGCCGTTCGCGGTCGGCGACCTGGTGCAGGGCTTCGGCGGCTGGCGCAGCCACGTGGTCAGCAACGGCGCGCCCAGGCTCTGGCAGACCGGCACCTTCCCGATGGTCTTCCCGGCGTTCCGCCGGCTGGACCCCGGCCACTACGACGACGACCTGCCGCTGTCCACCGCGCTCGGTGTCCTGGGTGGTCCGGGGATGACGGCCTGGGGCACGGTCGAGAAGTTCCTGGACGTGCGCCCCGACTCGACCGTGCTGGTGAGCGGGGCCTCCGGGGCCGTCGGCTCGCTGGTCGGGCAGCTGGCGAAGCACCGCGGCGCCCGGGTGATCGGCACCACCGCGACGCCGGAGAAGGCCGAGCGGCTGTGGGGGCTGGGCTTCGACGCGGTGGTGCTGTACCGCGACGGCGACGCCCCGGAGCGGCTGCGGAAGGAGCTCGCCGAGCTCGCCCCGGACGGCATCGACCGCTACTTCGACAGCCTCGGCGGGACGCTGACCGATGTGGTCTTCGGCATGCTGGCGGTGGACAGCCGGGTGGCGGTCTGCTGGCAGTGGGGGAGCCAGGTCGGCGGCGACTGGGCGGGCCCCCGGCTGCTGCCGATGATCATGTACCCGCGCACCACGATCCGCGGCATCTTCTCACTGGAGTGGTTCACCGAGGAGAACTGGGCCGCGCTGAGGCGGGACTTCGGCACGCTGGTCCGCAGCGAGGAACTGCGCTACCAGCAGACCGTCCACCAGGGCTTCGACAGCATCCCCGCGGCCTACCGCAGCCTCTACGTCGACCGTTCGGCGAACCAGGGGAAGGTGCTGGTCGAGCTCTGAGCGGACCGGGCGCTGTTTCGGGGGAGTGGTCTCCCCGGTCGGCATGAGCGGCGCGGGCAGGTCGACGCCGGAGGGCCCCTCGGCGCGGGTGCCGAGGGGCCCGGGCGGTGTCAGTTCAGCGTGAACCAGGTGCTGCGGGACTTCTTCCACTCGGGGTGGGTGAGGTCCTTGGCGTCGGTGCCGTCGTGGTACAGGTCGGCGGAGCCGTCGTCGGTGATCAGCTGGGCGCGGGCGCCCGGGGCGTCCAGGTCCGGGACGTCGGGGACGGCCTCCCAGGCGCCGTAGTCGCCGGTCGGCAGGTCGAGCAGCTTGACCGGCTGGGAACCGGGCAGGCCGTTCCAGCGGTACAGGGCGTACGGGGCGGAGTTGTCCTCGGCGGCCCAGGAGCCGGCCACGATCAGGTACTGGCCGAGCGCGTTGCGGCGCAGGTCACGGATCGAGAGCCCGCCGAGGTCCAGCTCGATCGGGTCGCCGAAGGTCGCGTGGGCGGCCGAACCGTCCAGCAGCGACGGGAAGTTGGTGACCGGCACCAGCAGGGCGCGGCCGCCGGTGACGGCCGGGGTGAGCGGCGCGCGGAAGCCGATGTAGGCGGTGGAGGAGCTGCCGGGGGCGAACTCCAGGCCCTCGACGTTGAATCCGTCGATCTGCTTGGGCACCTGGCCGTCGGCGGCGCCGGCCGCGAAGCCGTAGCGGTCGCCGTGGGCGGAGTCCCAGTCGACCAGGTCGTCGCGCAGGCCGTGGTACTGGCCGGCGAGGGTGAGCTGGGTGGCCGCGCCGGAGCCGGTGATCGTGGTGGCGAAGACGGTGTGCCGGTCGGGCTTGACCACGCCGTCCTTGTTGTTGCCGAGCGAACCGGTCCAGTAGATGGTGTTGCCGACCCGGGTCGCGGCCTCGATGTCGATCTCCTTGGAGACACCGAGGGCGGTGCTGAAGTCCCAGGTGCGCACCGGCGCACCGGAGTCGGTGCGGTCGTACAGGCGCAGGGTGTTGGACTCGTCGTCGCCGACCACGAGGTAGCCGCCGCCCGCGTCCACCGCGGCCGAGGCGTCGCTGGAGCCGGTCAGGTAGCGGCTGGTGGCCGAGTTCCGGACGGTGGCGGAGGCGGCGTAGTGCAGGGTGCGGGTGGCGCTCTTGCCGCCCAGGCCGGTGACCTTGACGGTCAGGTCGGTGTAGCCGACGCCCTGGGCGGCGACCGCCAGGCTACGGGTGCCGCCGGTGCCGGTCACCGTGACGTCGCCGGTGCGGGCCACGGCGCTGCGGGTGCTGGCCGAGGCGGCGACGGTCAGCGCCGAGGCCGAGGCGCCGCTCTGCGCCACCGTGACGGCGACGGTCGGATCGCCGGTGGCGCCGACCGCGCCGGAGAGGTAGCCGGCCGAGAAGGTGATCGTCGGCGTGCCGTACGAAGCCGCCGAAGCAGCCGAGGCCGGTGCGGCGGGCAGGGCGAGCACGGGCACCGCCGCGACGGCGACGGCCAGTGGCAGCAGACGGCGGGGGGAGTGCGACACGGTGGCAACCCTTCGACGGGTGGGAGTCGGCGGAGGTTGCCAGCTTGGGGGCGTCCGGCGAACGCCGACCCTACGGCGGCCCTCCGTCGGCGAACGGGCGGGCGAACAGCGGGCCTTGGGTGGTTGCCGGTGGTGTGCGCCGGTCGGTTCGCGGGTGTGGTGCGGTTCGTCAGGGTTCGGTGCGGGCGAGGAGGAGCGGGCCGAGCAGTTGGGTGCCGGGGCCGATCCGGCCGCCGGGGCCGGGCAGTTCGGTGGTGTTGGCGGCGGTGATCGGCCTGCCGCAGTGGCCGCAGGCCGTCACGGGTGTGGTGTCCTGCCCGCAGTCGAGGTGGTGGATCCGGGCCGGCGGGCCGGCCTCGCCCGCGTACCAGCGGTCGCCCCAGGCCATCAGGGCCATCAGGACGGAGTGCAGTTCGGTGCCCTTCTCGGTGGCCCGGTACTGCTCGCGCGGCGGGTGCTCCTGGTAGCGCTCGCGGACCAGCACGCCGTCCTCGACCAGCCGGGCCAGCCGGGCGGCCAGGACCTTGCGGGAGATGCCCAGGTCCTGGGCGAGGTCGTCGAAGCGGTGGATGCCGGTCAGCACGTCCCGCATGATCAGCGCCGTCCAGGCGTCGCCGAACAGGTCGGTGGCGCGGGCGATGGAGCAGGCGACGTCGGCGAGCGAGGTGCGGGTCATGGCGACCAGCCTAGTCGGGTTCCCTGAGGAAACTCGTCCCTGATAAGTTCCCTCAGGGAACCTGAAGCATCGAGAGCGTCCCCAGGGAGTTCAGCCATGCGCACCAGCCCACACATCGAGCTCGACGCACCGTCCCCGGAGGCGATCGACGGGCGGCAGATCCGGGCCCTGTCGTTCCAGGCCGTCCGGATGGAGTACCTGGCCGAGGTCGCCCCGCGTGGCGAGGGCCGCCCGGCCCTGGTGGTCGGCGGCGGGCGTGGCCTGGTCGCCGCCGGGCTGGCCGCGGCCGGCTACCGGGTGACCGCCGTGGACGCGTCCCCGGTGGCCACCGCGTACGCCCGGGACGCGCATGAGCGGGACGGCCTGGCGATCACCGACCTGGTCGCACCCGCCGAGGAACTGCCCTTCGGAGAGGGCGAGTTCGAGCTCGTCTACGTCGCCGACACCTTGGAGGTGACCGACGACCTGGACGGCGTCCTCGGCGGGGTGGCCCGGGTGCTCGCCCCCGGAGGGACCATCGTCTACGACACCGTCAGCCGTACCGCGCTCTCCCGGCTGGTCTACCTCGGTGCCTTCCAGGCCGTCCCGATGACCAGGATCATGCCGCCCGGCCGCTACAGCGCCGACCGGCTGCGCACCCCGGCCGAAGTCGCCGCCGCGCTCGCCCGGCACGGCCTGCGCAGCCGGGACGTCCGCGAGTTCAAGCCGCGCAGTGCGATCGCCCTGGTCCGGGCGGTGCTGGGCCGCCGGAGCGGCCGGATCACCGACGCGCAGATCCCGCCGCTGGTCGACTTCGTGCTGTCGCCGGCCGCCCGACCGCAGGTCACCTACCTGGGGTGCGCGGTGAAGCCGCGGTGAAGTCGCCCGGTAGTCGCCGGGTAGCCGCGGACGCTGCCCGGCCGGTGAGCCCGGCCAGGCGGCGATCCCGGTTAGCCCGTGAGCCCGGCTAGCCCGTGATGCCGGCGGCCCGCAGGCGGCGCAGGACGGCGTCCCATTCCGGGGCCACCGGCTCGGTGCGGCGGGTGCCGACGCCCTTGTCCTTGAAGCCGCTGGAAGTCGAGACACAGACCACCGGGCCGTCGGACAGGTCGGGCTCGCCGAGGCTGCGCAGCCCGGCCAGACCGGCCGCCGCCGACAGCTCCGTCCAGAGCCCGGCCCGGGCCAGTTCGCCCTGGGCGTCGGCGAGTCGGCCGTCGTCCAGGGTCAGGGCCCGGCCGCCGCTCGTGCGGACCGCGACCACGCCCCGGTAGCCGTTGACCGGGGAGGCGATCGAGTAGGCGTCGCTCGGGCCGACCGGCACCCGCACGGCCGGCCGGTCCTCCGCGATCGCGCGGGCGAGCGCGCCGGAAGCGGCGGCCTCGCAGGAGTGGATCCGCGGCACCCGGTCCGTCAGGCCCAGGCGGCGCAGCTCGGCGAAGCCCTTCCAGACGCCGTAGAGCAGCTCGCCGTACCCGGTGGGGACGAACACCGCGCTCGGCACGCCGATGTCCTGGAAGATCTCGTACGCGACTGTCTTGTAGCCCTCCGGGCCGTACCCGTGCCCGGTGTGGGTGGTGGTCAGGTTGCTGACCGGGTGCAGGCCGAGGCGGTCGACCACCTGCCGCAGCAGCGGCCAGCGGGCGGCCCACGGGACCGGGACCACCACGGCTCCGTAGGCGGTGAGGAAGGCGTCGACGTTCGGCGGCAGGTCGGGGCCGGTGAACACGACGCAGCGCAGCCCGGCGCGGGCGGCGTAGGCGGCGGCCGAGGCGCCGTGGTTGCCGGAGGAGGCGACCGCGATGCCGGGTGCGCCGACGCCCACGGCGGCGCTGACGGTGCAGCGGTTCAGCCGGTCCTTGTGGCTCCAGGTGGGGTTGCGCGACTCGTCCTTGACGTACACCCCGGGCTCGATCTCGACCAGCGGCGTGGCGCCCTCGCCCAGGCCCGGCGCGAGCAGCGGCGGCAGCAGCGGGGCCCAGCGCTCCAGGCCGCCGCGGGTGGGGGCGGGGGCGAACAGGCTCGCCGGGTCGGCTTTGTCGTAGGCGTAGTCGACCTCGACGGGGTAGGAGACGTCATCGGTGCTCGTGCGCGGGCAGCCCGCGGTGAGCGGGGGCCAGAGCGGGTAGTCGAGGTCCGGATCGCCGAGGGAACGCTGGCCGGTCGCGAGGGAGTCTGCTGGTGCCGTGTCAGTCGCCATGACAGGAGACTAACCGGACGGTCCGCGCCGGGTCCGGTGGTTTCCGGCTCCCGCTCGGGGCAGCGGTTCCGGGCTCGTCGGCTGGACTGGCTGCTGCTCAGGCTGGACTGCCTGGACTGCCTGGACGGGCTGCTGCGCTGGCTGCGTTAGCCGTTCTGGCCGTTCTGGCGGACGGCGGAGATGTCGAACTCCAGGACCACCTTTTCGCCGACCAGGACGCCGCCGCCCTCCAGTGCCGCGTTCCAGGTGACCCCGAAGTCCTTGCGGTTGATGGTCACCGAACCCTCCAGGCCCACCCGCAGGTTGCCGTAGGGGTCGACGGCGTTGCCGGTGTACTCGAAGTCGATGCTGACCGGGCGGGTGGTGTCCTTGATGGTGAGGTCTCCGTTGACCCGGAACTCGGTGTCGGAGCGCGCCTCGACCGAGGTGCTGCGGAAGGTGATGTCCGGGTAGGTCGGCGCGTCCAGGAAGTCGTTGGCGCGCAGGTGCTGGTCGCGCTGTTCGACGCCGGTGTCGATGCTCTCGGTCTTGATCACCACCTGGCCGGTCGAGCGGGCCGGGTCGGCGCCGTCGAGGTGGGCGCTGCCTTCGAAGGTGTGGAACGCGCCGCGGACCTTGGTCACCATGGCGTGGCGGGCGACGAAGCCGATCCGGGTGTGGGCGGGGTCCAGGACGTAGTCGCCGGTGAGTTCGGCGAGGTTGGTGGTCATGGTCGGCAAGCCTCCTGGTCGGGTGTCGGGTGTCGGGTGTCGGACCTCGGCCCGGCACGGTTCGGGCGGTCCCCGGACCACGCTAGGTGCTCATCCGGGCCGTCGCCCGTCGGGTGGGCCTAAGCGGGCCGGGGGACGGGAAGGGAACGCGGGACAACGGAGGCTCGGAAGGATCAGGGTGCCGGAATGGACAGTGGCGTACGGGCGATGGTCGAGGCGGTCGACGAGGCGCGGCGGCAGCTGCGCGAGAACGCGCTGCCGAAGGCCCGGGAGAGCGGCCGCGACAAGGTCCCGGAGGGCGACGAGGCCGCGCTGCTGGGCGCGCTCGCCCGGCTGGTGGAGAGCGCGGGGGAGTTGGTCGGCGCGATGGCCGAGCGGATGACCACCAACGCCACCTGCCGGACGTACGCGGTCGCCGCACGGCGGCTGCGCGACGAGGCGAACAACCTGAGCGGCGACGAGAAGGTCGCCGCCGACCGAGTGAAGTGACGGCCGCCGGGCCCCCTGGCTGCGGGGGCCCGGCGGCTTCGCCTCAGCGGTGGCCGGCGAACTGCACCACCTGCTGGTAGGTCGGTCGGTTCTGCCAGGTGGTCTTGGCGTCCGTCACGCCGCCCAGCGGGCGCTGGACGATGGTGTCGGCGCACCACTGGTCGCCGGCGGAGCAGTCCGCGTCGCCGGGGTAGACCTGGGCGGCGGTCTGGGCAGCCGCGCGCTTGAGGGCGTCCAGCAGGACGGTGCGACAGGCCGCCAGGTCTCCGCCGCCGCAGAACGGACGGGCCAGCGGGCCCTTCACCGGGTCGCCGAGGACCGAGCGGAGGTCCTTGTCCAGATAGCTCCACCAGCCGTACTGGAAGGCCGAACCCTTGTGCGGGATGGCCTCGTTGGCGCTCACCGGCCCGCCGCCGGGCCCGCTCTGGCCGCCGGAGGGCGACTCGTTGATCTGCAGGGCGCCCGTCAGCGCGGTGAACAGCTGATCACCGAGCCCCGGCCGCATCTCGCCCTCGGACACCAGCGGCCACCAGGCGTCCAGCACCCGGATCGCGGTCGCGTCGGCGTACGTGTGACTGCCGGGGGACGTCTCCTTGCGCTGGGCGCCGTCGGCGAGCCAGGCCTCCAACTGCTGGAGGGCGGTGAGGGCGGCCTGGTCGGTGACGGGTGCGCTGCGCAGCACCCGGACGAGGTCGGGCAGCACGTCCTCGGCCCGCAGGTCGGCGAGGGCGGCGCTCTCCATGGCCTGGGTGAGCGAGACCCGGCTGACCTTCCCGCCGCTCCGGAGCAGCGCCTTGACCCGGTCGTCGAGCAGATTGCCGCGGTGTACCGAGCCGTTGCCGAAGGCCGCCGACGTGTAGCCGTTCGCCTGCTTGTTGTTCCAGGAGACGTAGTAGTCCTGGTCGACGGACTGCGGGTGCTGTGCCGCCGGGGTGTAGCGGGCCGTGTTGGTGGCGGGGTCGAAGTCCGCCCATTCGTAGGCGGGTCGGGCGAGCACCGGCAGTCCGGCGTCGACGCCCGGGGCGCGGACCGGGTTGTTGCCGGAGTTGTAGTAGGCGATGTCGCGGGAGTCGGCGTAGAACCAGTTGAAGGTGTAGTTGATGTCCTGCGCGGCCTGCTGGAAGCTCGCCGCGTCGTGCACCGCGCCGGGGTCGTTGAGCTCCTGGAAGCCGATGATGGAGTCGGCCTCGTGGCGGTAGGTCGAGCGCAGCGCGGTGAAGGCGACGGGCGCGCCGCCGACCGTGCCGCGGGCGGTGACCAGGCCGTACTTCGAGCGGTACATCACCAGGGTGTAGGAGCCCGCCGCGGTGGAGTCGGCGGTGGTCGGATTCCAGGCGTTCTTGCGTTCCAGCCGGTCGAAGGGCAGGCACTGGCCGTGCCACAGGTAGGAGCCGGACGCGGTGGTGACCGGGGAGCCGTCGGTCGTGCAGAGCGGGACGGCGTAACTGTCGGTGATGTCCTGCCCCGCGGAGGTGGCGCTCCAGGCGTAGTCCTGGCCGCGGCCGAGCTGCACGTAGAAGCTCAGACCGGCGAACGCGGCGCCGCGGGCGCTGATCCCCGGGCCCTGGATCTCCTCCAGCATCAGCAGCTGCGGGGCGAAGTAGCCGGTCTGGGGGCCGAACACGGCCACCGGGTGGCCGTCGTCGGTGTGCGCGCCGGAGACCAGGAGGGCGTTGGACATGCCGTGCCTGGCGGTGAGCAGGTTGCCGGGGAGCACGCCGGGCGCCTTCGTGGCGGCGGTGTTCGCCGAGCCGGTGGCGTCGTAGACCAACCGCTCGGGCACCACCGAGCCGGGGTCGGGCAGCGCTTCGCCCTGCGGCTGGTCGGGCACCGTCGCGTACGGGAAGCTCTGCCCGTCGTGCAGGGTCTGGACGGCCTCCGGGTCGTCGGCCTCCCGCAGGGACTTCCACACCGCGTCCCCGGCATCCTTCCCGTACCGGGCCTCGGCCGCCGACTTGACCTGCGCCGAGGCGAGTTCGTTGCCGCCGCCGGTGCCGAACAGCGCGCCGACCACCGAGGCCAGGGCGACCAGGTCGGTCAGCTTGAACGGCTCGATCGACCCGGCGTTGGTGACCGGGTCGATGTGCCCGGTCAGGTCGTACTCGCCCGGGAAGGTGCGCGCGCTGTAGACCTCCTTGGCGTACTGGTCGACGCCGTCCAGGTAGGCGTTGGCGTCGGTGAGGGCCAGGGCGGCCCGGCCACCGCGGGCGGCGATGGCGTCGATCTGCTGCTGCAGCTCCGCCTCGGTGTACGGCGCGGCCTGCCAGAAGCTCTGCTCCAGCGCGCGGTTGGCGGCGGCGCCGCCCGCGAAGCCGGACAGCTGGCCGCGGCCGACGTGCCGGAACAGGTCCATCACCCAGAGCCGGTCCTGGGCGGCGGCGTAGCCCGCGCCGAACTCGGTGCCGTAGCGGGTGGTGCCGGTGATGTGCGGGACGCCGGCGGCCTTGTCGCGCACGATCGTGACGTCCGGGCGCGGGCTGGTGGTGCTGGCCACCTGGTCGGCGGGGACGCCGAAGGAGGCGTCGTTGAAGAAGTCGCGCAGCTTGGCCTCGGTGAGGCCGGGGTAGCCGGAGGCGAGCGAGGCGTACGGGCCGAGTTGGTCGTCGGTGTGCGCGGGGCGGGTGCCGAACATCTTGTTGAGCAGGATGTCGGAGAGGGTGGCGTTGCCGTTCTCGCCGGGCGGCAGGATGTCGGCGCAGTGGCCGCCGCAGTAGTCGTTGGCGGCGGCGGTCGGTGCGGCGGTCGGTGCGGCGGTCGGCGCGGCGGTTGCGGTGGGGGTGGTGGTCAGTGCGGCGGTGACGAGCAGGGCCGACGCGAGGGCGGCGGCCGGGAATCGGAGGGGGTGGGGGCGTAGGCGCAAGGCGGACTCCTCCGTCGAAGCCACGGGGAGTCGACGGTAGGGGTGCTACTGGACGGTTGGCTAGTGGCGTGCATGCCATTTTCGTGTGGACGGCGGCGAGCTGACGGTCAGTGAGGTGGGTGGTGCTGGGTCCGTGGACGGGGGTGGGGGTGGGGGCGTGGGTGGGGGCAGGTGGCGCCGAGGTGGGCGGCGGCGGTTGCGGCGTCCGTGGCCGGCAGGCGCGGGCCGAGGTCGGCGAGGCGGCGGAGCAGGTGCTCGCGGACCGGGCCGGCGGAGGTGGCGACCGAGCCGGCGATGACGAGCGGTTCGGCAGATTCGGCCGGTGCGGCGGTGGCACGGACGAGGCCTGCGAGGTGGCCGGCGGCCGCGCGGGCGAGGGCCAGCGCGCCGGGATCGCCGTCGCCGGCCAGTCGGGAGACCAGTGGGGCGAGGCCCGCGAGCCGCTGGGGCGGGCCGTCGTAGGCCCATCGCAGCAGCTCGTCCTGGGAGCCGGCGGCGCAGTGGGCGCGGACGGCGGCGCCGAGGGCGCTGTCCGGGTCGGCGTGGGCGCGTCGGAGCGCTTCGCGGCCGAGCCAGAAGCCCCCGCCCTCGTCGCCGAGCAGCCAGCCGAGCCCGCCGTTGCGGGCGAGTGTGCGGGCGCCGTCGAGGCGGACACAGATCGCGCCCGTCCCGGCGATCAGCACGGTGCCCCGGCCGTCGGCGACACCTCCGGAGGCGAGGGCGGGGACGGTGTCGGGGACGAGCCGTACGGGACAGTCCAGGCCGAGGGCGGCCTGGCACTGCCGGGCGAAGCCGTCCGGGTCGGGCAGCGCCCGGTGGCCGGCGAGGCCGACGAGACAGGACGCGACCCGGCCCGGATCCCGGGCGCCGAGCGCGGCCGACACGGCGGCGGCCAGGGACTCGACCGTCCCGGCCGGGTCGCTTCCGGCGGGGTTGGCGCCGCTGCTCCGGCCGCGGCCGCGCGGCGTGCCGGCGGCGTCGAGTAGGACGGCGCGGGTGTGGCTGCCGCCGGCGTCGACGCCGAGGTGGAGGGTGGTCACGGGGCGGCTCCGGTGGGCGGAGGGGGGTGCCGTGCTGGGTCGAACGGGCGGATCCGGCCGACCGGCGGTCAGTGTGCCAGGTGCAGAGCCGCATCCGCTGGTCCCTGCGCGAAACGGGTGAAGCGGACCTGGAGACCCTCCCGTTCGGGGGAGGCGCAGAACGGTCCGGCCGTCGCGGGAGCCGCCGGCGGCAGCGGGGCCAGCCGGACCAGGCGCCAGGGGCCGCCTTCGCAGCGGGCGCGGACCGTCACGGCGTCCCCGCTGCGGCTGGCTCTGACGGTCACCTCTCTTCCGTGCCACTCGGGCACGGGCGCGAGCGACCAGTCCGAGACCCCGCGGGTGACGACCGCGCCCAGGTGCGGGAGGCCGTCGCTCATCTCCACGCCGGCCTTGATCCAGGTCTGCGGGTCGACCCGGATCAGCAGACCGGCCTGGTCGTAGCGGGCAGCGAAGTCGGCGACGAACGTGACCTCGGTCGCGCTGCCGGGCGGGAAGCCGGTGAGCAGTGCGTGCCCGTCGTCGCGGACGAAGCCGTAGCTCGTGGTGCGCCAGAAGTCGCTGCGGCCGCGGGCCGTGACCAGGAGATCGGTGCCGTCGGTCCGCGCCTGCTCGGGGTGGTTGAGCCAGTTGCCCTCGTGCCAGGCGATGTTGCGGAGCGGGTGCATGGAAGGCCTCCCTGTCGGGGCGTCAGCCGGTGGCCCGCAGGCGGGCGTCGAGGGCCTCCGAGTCGGCGAGGAACCAGATGTGGTGGGAGGCGTTCGACTCGACGACCAGGGCGCGCAGGGCCGAACTGGCCTCCAGGTGACGGGAGATGTCCCCGATGACAGCCAACTTGAGGTGGTAGTTGACGAACTTCTGCATCACCTCGCCCGCGAAACCGGTGCTCAGCGTGAAGAAGCTGTCGTCCAGCCGCTCGGCGGGCACGGCGACGACCTCGGCGCCGGCGAAGGCCGCACCGATGAGGTCGAGGGCGTCCTGCGGGGTGGCGACGGTGGGCCCGGCCGGATCGCACACGAGGACCTTCGTCCCGCCGAGTTCCTTGATGTCGTCTGCCATGTCGGCCTCCAGGTGATGAGCATGATCGTCTGCATGCCGGGCCCACTGTATGCCGACGGCTCCGGGCCGGGAACCGGTTTGTCGGCAGGCCGGACCAGGACCGTCACGCCCTCCCGGCCGGGCCGCGGCGGGTGGGCGCCGCGATCCGGACCCGCTCGGTGGCGGGCGCCCGCTCAAGGTCGTCCAGTTGGGCGAGGATGGTGGCGCGCAGCTCGTCGTCGTCCTCGAAGTGGTGGTCGTTGAACAGGGTGTAGCCCGTCCACATCAGGTTGGCGCAGACCCGGGCGGGAACCCGGCCGGTCCGGGCGCCCATGCCGACCAGTGCGACGGACCGGACGGAGCCCGGCTCCAGCCGGTTCTGCCGGTGGACCGCCTGGAAGGCGGCGGCGCAGGCCAGGGCCACGTTCAACGTCTCGCTCACGTTCTGCGAGGAGGTCTGCATGGTCGGGGCCGATATCAGGAACCTCGGGGTGACGGCCCCGGACGGGACGCATACCGCGCTACCCACCGGGAGCGTGCCGGCGTGCCCTTCGCGGATCGCCTTCTGCACCCTCAACTGGATGCCGGCGCCCAGGTGGCGCTTGATCGCCGCATCCGTCCCGCCGTCCATCCGGCCACGGGAGTTGGTGGGGCTGACCCAGGCGTCGACCTTCGCGGCGAGGAGCGAGGCGTGCCGGATCTCGATGCCGGGGGTGTCCGCGAAAGCCGCTCGCCACGACTCGACCACCGTCGTGTTGAGGTCGGTCAACACGACCTTGAGCGGCTCCCGGGTGCGGTCCGTGATCACGGCGGAACTCCTGTCGGTCGGTGCGGGTCCTGCTGGTTCCTGCTGACGTGGACGAAGCTAGCGCGTGCCACTGACAATCCGTCGGCCGCTGGGCGGCGGTCGAAGGTGGGCGGGTGGCGGACACGGGCGGCGGTCCTCCGCGGCGGCCGGGTTGTCAGACTCGGGTGGTAGGACTGTGGCGTCCGCCAGGGAAGCTGATGCGCCGTCAGCTCCTTTCGGTCCGCCTTTCGTACCGTCCCGACCAGCCCGGAGTCGCACCACCATGAGCGCTGTCGACACCCCCGCCACCCAGCCCGACCCGAACGACCCGCTCGCCCTCGCGGAGCTGTTCACGGGCGGCGCCGAGCCGTGGCTCCCGCTGCTGAAGCCGGTCATCGAGGCGCAGTCCGGCGCGGCCTCCTTCATCGGTCCCGGCCGCGGCCCGGACGTCGTCCCGGTCCGCGAGCTGACCTTCCAGGCGCTCAAGCCGCACGCGCCGCACCGGTGGAAGGTCGTGGTCTTCGGCCAGAACCCGTACCCGCGGCCGGAGAGTGCGACCGGCATCGCGATGTTCGACAACACCTTCCACGACTGGAAGGACAGCAAGTTCGGCCGGGTGGTCAGCATCCGCTGCATCATCAAGGCCGCGGCGATGTGGAAGTACGGCATCCCCAAGAAGACGCCGATCGCCGACATCCGGGCCCTGCTCAATAAGGAGGAGACGGTCCAGCCGCCGGAGTGGTTCCAGGCGATGCTCACCCAGGGCGTGCTGCTGCTGAACGCGGCGCTGACCGCCAGCAGCGACGGCGCGCTGGGCCCGGACCGGCACTCCGCGTTCTGGCGGCCGGTCGCCGAGCGGATCGTCGAGGAGATCCTCCGGGCCAAGCAGCAGGCCGCCGAGGAGGACCGCTACGTGGTCTTCGCCTGGTGGGGCGCGCACGCGCGCAACCTGAAGAACGTCGTGCTGCGGCTGCAGAAGAAGTACCCCGAGGTCGAGGTCCGGCACATCGACCACGCCAACCCGGCCGCCCAGGGCGACATCTTCTGCGACGGCGAGCACTTCGCGACGGTCAACGCCGCCCTCGCCTCGGTCGGCGCCGACGAGGTCGACTGGCTGCCCAGCGCCGGGTGGAACGCGCAGTCGACCGAGGGCGGCGGGGCGGACGGCGAGGTCGCCGAACGGATGGGCGCCTTCATCGCCTCCACCATGGAGCTGCACCAGCTCTACCTGGACCGCCTCGCGAGCGTCAAGGACGAAGGCCTCGTCCTGCCCGCCATCACCGGGGTGTTCGACACCCCGCTGATGGGCTTCCGGGAGGCGGCGGCCCCGGTCGCGGAGCTGCTGCGCGGCCTGGATCGGCACGTCTCGCTGTCGCACGACTTCGGCAGGCGGCGGGTGGACGAGGCGGCCGCCGGCCTGTCCGCCGACGAGATCGCCGCGCTGTACCTGTACACCTGCGAGTCGGCGTTCTACCGGGAGATCAACGCCGTGCTGCGCTCGCCGGACCGCGCCCGGTTGGTGCCCTACCTCCCCTATCTTCGACTGCTGTTCGCGGCGGTGTCGCGGCTGCCCGCCCGGACCGAGCCGCTCTGGCGCGGGGTGTCGCTGGACCTGCGCCGGCAGTACCCGCTCGGCTCGACGGTGACGTGGTGGGGCGTCTCCTCCTGCACGTCCAAGCTCGGGGTGGCGCAGGCCTTCCTCGGCGGCCGCGGCAAGCGGACGCTCTTCGAGGTGCGCCCCGTCCGGGCCGCGGGCATCCAGAACTTCTCGGCCTTCACCGGCGAGGAGGAGTTCATCCTGCTGCCGGGCACCCAGCTGCAGGTCACGGACGTCCGGACGGAACGCGGCGGACTGTGCACCGTGACGCTGACCGAGCTGGAGGAGGCGCCGCTGGTGTCGTGATCCCGTCGGCGCCGCCGGTTCGGCTGGGCGCCGTGGAGCCTCGGCGGCCGGGCTCGGAGCAGCTGGTCGTCCCCGACGGCTCCAGCCGCTGGCGGGTGGCGCCGGAGAAGCCCGAACAGCTCGGCCACCTCGGCTGGCTTCCGCGTCCCGGGCGCGGTGATGGCGCTGGCGAACCGGGTGCTGGGCGCACTGGACGTGGACGTGCCGCAGGCCGTCTCGCTTTGGCAGGACGGTGAGTTGGCGGTGCGGCGGGTTGCGGGGGCTGAGTTGGAGGCGGGGCTGATGGGGTCGAGGGGCTCGGTGAGACCGAGCTTGGTGGCGCGGCGGTGGCGGCGGCCGCCGAAGCCCTGCGAGCCGCCGGAATCCCGACGGCCTCGGCCGAGCAGGTCGGCACCACGGCCCGGGTGACGGTGTTGCCGGCCTTGCTGGTCACGGGGCTTGAGTACGACCACGTGGTGGTGCTGGAGCCGGCTGCGATCGTGGCCGCCGAACCGCGCGGTCTGCACCGGCTCCACGTGGTCGTGACCAGGGCGGTCTCCCGGCTGGACAACCTCCACGCCCGGCCGCTGCCCGCACCGCTCGGAGAGTGAGGGAGGTGGAGGATTGCCGGTCGGGGCCGGGCGGCCCCGCGCGTGGGCCGCTCACTGTTCGGTGAGTCGCAGCGGGACGTGGACGAAGGTCAGTGCCGCCGCGGCGGACGCGAAGCCGAGGAGCGCGCCGGCCGCCACGTCGCCCGGGTAGTGCACGCCCGTGTGGACCCGGGAGTAGCCGACGGCGAGGGCCAGTGCCCCGAGCGGCACCGCCGCCGGGGGCAGCACCACGCCGACGGCGGTGGCGAACGCCGTCGCCGAGGCGGTGTGCCCCGACGGGAAGGAGGCCGACGCGGGCATCCGTACCTGCCGGGCCACGATCACCCGGGCCAGTTCCCGGTCGGGCCGCCGTCGGCGGACCAGGTGCTTGCCGAGCAGGTTCGCCGTCGCGGAGGCCAGCGCGACCGCGGCGACCCCGACCACCGCCGCCTGCCGGGGCCGGCCGGGCAGCAGGGCGAGGCCCGCGGCGACGGTCAGCGAGATCTTCGAGTGGTCGGCCGCGCGGGACAGCCGCCGGAGGGCCGAGTCCAGAGTCGGTGTCGGGGTGGCGGCCACCGCCGCGTACAGGGCGCCGTCGATCGCGCGGAGGTCGCTGAGCACGCCCGCCGAGGGGGTGGCGGGGGAGCCTGCGGAGCCCGGGACGTCGGGGGTGGCGGGGGGCGGCGTGGAGTTCTGGTCAGGCATGGGCGTGCCCTTCGGAGTCCGGGGCGGCGGCCGGTTCGCCGCGGCTGAGCGCGAGGGAGACGAGCTGCCGCCAGTCCACGCGCGGGGTGGCGGGAGCGACGCCCGGGCGGTCGCGTGGCACCAGGACCCGCAAGGCGCCCGGGCGCACGGTGACCACCACCGGCGTGGGCATGCGCAGGGCCTCGCCGTCGACCGCCACCGGGATCTCCTCCTCGTCGGACGTCACCTCGACCCGCCGCCCGGTCAGCACCGTCAATCCGGTGGATTGCGAGCCCCGGACGGCCAGCTCGGCGGCCTGCGCCGCGCCCTCCACCCGGATGCCCACCACACCCAGCTCACCGCTGTCGAGCCGGGGCCGGCGGCCGCCGATGTCGAGGTCGTCGGCGGAGCCGTACGGGTTGTTGCTGACCAGCAGCGCCTGCTGGGCGGTGAGCGACTCGGGCGCGGTGCCGTCGACCCGGGCGTCGACCCGCCGCACCCCGTCGCCGACCAGCAGGTCCGGCAGGAGGTTCAGCGCCGTGCCCGCCTTGTCGTCCCGGTACTCCGGGCGCTGCACGACGTCCGCGTACACCCCGAACGACACGGTGTTGACGAACGCCCGGCCCGCGACCTCGCCGAGGTCGACCCGCAGCTCCTCGCCGGCCGTCAGCGCGTCCAGGCAACGCGCCGGATCGTCCCGGTCGAGGCCGAGATCCATGGCGAAGTGGTTGCGGGTGCCAGCGGAGACGACGACGAACGGCAAGCCGTGTTCGGCGGCGACGGCCGCGACCAGCGCCTGGGTGCCGTCGCCGCCCGCGACGCCGAGCAGGTCAGCGCCGTCGGCCACCGCGTCCCGGGCCAGCGCGGCCACATCGGTGTGGTCGTCGGGATCCAGCAGGACCACCTTCGCGCCGAGCCGCTCCGCCCGCTCGACCAACCCGAAGCGGCCGACCTTCCCGCCGCCGGAATTCGGGTTCATGATGAGCACCGGCTTCTTCGGCCGGGTCGTGGTGGACACCCCACTCGCCCGGTCGGGGCGGGCCCGGCGCAGCGCCAACCGGGCGAGGGCCAGCGCCGCGCCCCAGCAGAAGAACAGGACCAGTGCGGTCAGCCACAGGTCGTGGAAGGCGAACAGCACCACGAGGGCGATCGGCGCGGCGATCGCGAGCAACGCCCCGACCACCCGCACCGCGCCGCGGTACGCCAGGAACCACCAGAGGCCTGCGGCGCCGACCACCAGTCCCAGGAGCCCGCCCGCCACCACCTCCAGGCTGCCCTCGTCCAGCGCGAGCACCAGCATGGCCACGGCAACGGCCGCGGCCACCAGTGCGCACCGTGCGAGTGCCCGCGCGGTCACGTCGCCGTCGAATCCCGTCTGCCGCGTCCCGTCGATGTCGTCCTCCCTGTGCCGCTGTCCCGGGGGGGTCCGGTCTGTGGCAGCCGCCTGCCCCGTCTGCGGGAATGCACTCCTGCCCGCCTGCCCGCCTGCCCGCCTGCCCGCCTGCCGTCATGCGCGCTGCGGTTCCGCCGTCACGGCATCGCGGTCGGCCTTCCGCACATCCTCGCCGCCGACCGTGCAGGGCCGCCACCGGGCGGCGTTGCGCCAGGCCTTGCCCTGGGGCGGCCCTCCCGGTGGTGTGGGCGTGTCGCCGCCGACGGATCGGCCGCCAGGCCTGGTCGAGTCGCCGCTTGGCCGCCTGCCACGACGGGCTCCGCCACCGGTCGCCGGCCCGCGAGGGGGCTGTCGGGGGCGTTGCGGTGGGGCGCGGCGGGGCCGCGTTGGCGCTTGTGGTCGGTGCGTGCGGGGCCGAGACGGGCTCCGTCGCGGCCCCGCGGCCTGGGGTCAGGTGCGGAGGGGTGGGCCCGCGTCGGCGTTCTCGGCGGGGCGGGTCGGTGGTGGGGCGTCGGCGGACAGGACCGTGGTCCGGACCCGGTGGACGTACCGCTCGACCAGGTGGCGCAGGACGGCGACGGTGGCGGCGACGTCCGGTTCCGGGATGCCGTCCAGGGCGTCGGTGAGGCCGGCGATGTTGGCTCGTTTCAGGCGGTCGAGCGTCGCGAGGCCTTCGGCGGTCAGTTCGATCTGGCGGGCCCGCCGGTCCGCCGTGTCCGGGGTGCGTTCCACCAGGTGCTGGCTCTGCAGCCGGTCGATCTGCCGGGTGACGTGGGAGGGCTTGACCATCAGGCGGGCGGCCAGGTCGCCGACGCGGCTGGTCCCTTCGGCCTCGGCGAGCGCGCGCAGCAGGTAGACGTCCGAGCGGGCCGCGGTGATGCCCGCCCGGGCGGCCTGGCGTTCGTGCTCCTGCGATCGGGTCAGCAGGTAGGCCAGTGAGGCCAGTACGGCCTCCAGGTCGGAGGTGGCGGTCCGATGGTCGGTGGCGTCCGGCATGGAGGAACTGTAGCGATCCGGTTCGGGGTGTGGCTCGGCCGTCGGCGTCCGACCGGTTTTCGGACAGATTCGGCCGTCATCCGGTGAGCCCTTTCATCGCCACGGACCGCGAGTTAGCGTGACGGTGAGTTAGTTGCTTAGGGCATGTAAATGGTCCGGACTACTCCGAGGCGCCCGGGCCCACCCGCCCGACGCCCCCGGCACCCCCATGCTCCGAGAAGGGAGCCCATGATGGCCACTGCCGCTCAGACCCCCCGGTTCACCCACCCCGCCGCCCGCGGCGGCTGCCCCTTCGACCCGCCGCCGGCCTACCGGCAGGCCCAGCACGACGAGCCGATCAGCCGCGTGTCCCTGTGGAACGGCACCCCCAGCTGGCTGATCACCCGCCACGAGGACGTCAAGGCGGTGCTCAGCGACGCCCGCTTCAGCTCGGACGCCACCCGCTCCGGTTTCCCGTTCATCAGCGCCGGCGCCCGGCAGCTGAGCACCGGTCAGCCCACCTTCATCCGGATGGACGACCCGGAGCACTCCCGGCTGCGCCGGATGCTCACCGGCGAGTTCATGATCAGGAAGGTCGAGGCGTTGCGCCCCGAGATCCAGCGGATCGCCGACGACCTGCTGGACCGGATGGCCGCCGGACGCACCTCCGCCGACCTGGTCCGCGAGTTCGCGCTGCCGCTGCCGTCCCTCGTCATCTGCCTGCTGCTCGGAGTCCCGTACCAGGACCACGACTTCTTCCAGGAGTGCAGCCGCGTCCTGCTCCGCCGCGACTCCCCGGCCGAGGAGGTGGACGCCGCCCAGGAGAGACTGGCCGACTACCTGGTCAAGCTCACCGAGGCCAAGCGCGCCGAGCCCGACGAGGGCATCCTCAGCCGGCTCGTGGCCCGCGGCGAGCTGGACACCGCGGAGATCGGCGCGATGGGCCGCCTGCTGCTGGTCGCCGGGCACGAGACCACGGCGAACATGACCGCGCTCTCCGTCCTGGCCCTGCTGCGCAACCCCGACCAGCTCGCCCACCTGCGCGCGCACCCGGAGTCCGTCGCCGGAGCGGTCGAGGAACTCCTGCGCTACCTGACCATCGTCCACTCCGGCCTGTCCCGGGTCGCCACCGAGGACGTCACCGTCGGCGGCGTCCGGATCGGGGCGGGGGACGGCGTGATCTGCATGGTCAGCACCGCCAACCGGGACGAGCGCGAGTTCGCGGACGGCGACGCCCTCGACCTGACCCGCGACGCCCGCCGGCACCTGGCCTTCGGCTTCGGCGTCCACCAGTGCCTGGGCCAGCCGCTCGCGCGCCTGGAGCTGCAGATCGCCCTGGACACCGTCCTGCGCCGGCTGCCCGAACTGCGCCTGGCCGTACCGTTCGAGGAGATCCGCTTCCGCGGCGAGATGCTCATCTACGGCGTCCACGAGCTGCCCGTCGCCTGGTGACCGGCGGCGCCGCGGCCGACCCGGGCCGAGCCGGGCCGACTCGGGCCGGCTCGGGCGGACCTGGGCCGACCCGAGCCAGCCGCGGCGCCAACGGGCAGCACGTCCACCGGCCCGCCCGGGCCGACCGGAACCACCACTCACGAATGAGGACACCCCATGCTCGTCCAGATCGACCAGGAGAAGTGCTGCGGCGCCGGACACTGCGTTCTCGCCGCCCCCGAGGTCTTCGACCAGCGCGACGAGGACGGCATCGTCGTTCTCCTCGACGCCCAGCCCCCGGTCGAATCCCACCAGGCCGTCCGGGACGCCGCCGCCGTCTGCCCGGCCGCCGCGATCCTGCTGGACGAGGCGTGAGCGCACCGCGCGCGGTGGCCGTCGTCGGCGCGGGCGCGGCGGGGCTGCACACCGCCGAGGCGCTGCGCCGGTCCGGCTACGACGGCCGCCTCACCCTGATCGGGGCCGAGGAGGAGCCGCCGTACGACCGGCCGCCGCTCTCCAAGCAGCTGCTCGGCGGCCAGTGGGAGCCGGAGCGCCTGGCACTGCGCGGCCCGCAGGCACTCGCCGACCTCGACCTCGACCTGCGCCTGGGCGTGCGGGCCGAGCGACTCGACCGGCAGGAACGGGCGGTGCACCTCTCCGACGGCAGCCGGGTGCGCGGCGACGCCGTCGTCCTGGCCCCCGGGGTCCGGCCGCGCCGACTGCCGGGCGCCGACGGGCCGCTGGCCGGTGCCCACGTGCTGCGCACCCTTGCCGACGCGCTCGCGCTGCGCGCCGAACTGCACGCGGGCGTACGGCTGTTGGTGGTCGGCGGCGGGCTGCTCGGAGCGGAGGCGGCGGCCACCGCCGTCGGCCTCGGGGTCGAGGTGACCTGGCTGGTGTCCACCGCCGCACCCCTGGCGGGCGTCCTGGGCGCCGAGCCGGCCGCGCTGCTGACCGCCCTGCACCGCGAGCACGGCGTGCGGATCCGGCAGGGTGTGGCCGCGGAAGTCCTCCGGGGGGCCGACCGGGCCGCCGGCGTCCGACTGGCCGACGGCACCGAACTGGGCGCCGACGTCGTGCTGATGGCCGTCGGATCCGTGCCGGACACCGAGTGGCTGGCCGGCAGCGGCATCCGCTTGGACGACGGCGTGGTCTGCGACGCCCACTGCGCCGCGGGGCCCGGCGTCTGGGCGGCCGGTGACGCCGCCTCCTGGCCCGACGCCCGCAGCGGTCGCCGCCGACGCCTCGAACAGCGCACCAACGCCGCCGAGCAGGCACAGTGCGTCGCCCACAACCTGCTGGCCGGCCCGGACGGCGCACGCCAGGCCTACGCGCCCGTGCCGTACCTGTGGACCGACCAGTACGGCCTGCGGATCCAGGCCTTCGGCAGCCCCGGTGGCGCCGACCGGTTCGAGCTCGTCGACGGCAGCCTCGCCGAGCGCCGCTTCGCCGCCGCCTGCGTCCGGGACGGGCTGGTCGTCGGCGCCGTGGGCATCGCCTCCGCCCGGGCGCTGCGGCAGGTGCGCGCCCAGGTGGCGGCGTACGGCCCGTGGCAGGGCGTCCCCGCCTGAGCGGGAGGCGGCAGGGCCGCCGTCGCGCGCGGCTCGACGGGGAGCCCAACTCGGCTTCGCGGTTTACTTGTTGTGAGGGACTGCCGCGCCGTCTGCGCCTCCCGGTCGGCGCACTCGGCGGCGGCGGGGCCTGTCGGGGCCGTCGGAACCGGCGACGCGCACTCAGGGCTGGAAGAGCACCTTGACCACGCCGTCCTGCTTGTGCTGGAACATCTCGTAGGCGGCGGGGGCCTCGGCCAGCGGCACGTGGTGGGTGGCGAAGCCTTCGACGCCGAGCGGGTCGCCGTCGCCGAGCAGCGGCAGCAGGTCGGCCGTCCAGCGCAGGACGTTCGCCTGGCCCATCCGCAGCTGCAGCTGCTTGTCGAACATGGTCATCATCGGCAGCGGGTCGGTCATCCCGCCGTACACGCCGGACAGCGAGACGGTGCCGCCGCGCCGTACCAGGTCCACCGCGAGGTGCAGGGCGTGCAGGCGGTCCAGGCCCACCCGGGTCATCAGCCGGGAGGCGAGGGCGTCGGGCAGCAACGAGGTCATCCGCTGGGCGGCGGTGGCGGCGGGGGAGCCGTGGGCCTCCATGCCGACCGCGTCGATCACGGAGTGCGGGCCGCGGCCCCCGGTGAGCTCGCGGACGGTGTCGACGACGCGGGAGCCGAGCCGGGCGAGGTCGAGCGCTTCGACGCCGCGCTCCCGGGCGCGTTCCAGCCGTTCGGGCACCAGGTCGATGCCGATCACGGTGCCCGCCCCGCGGTGGCGCGCGATGCGGGTGCACATGTCCCCGATCGGGCCGAGGCCGAGCACGGCCACGCTGCCGCCCGGCGGCACGTCCGCGTACTCGACCGCCTGCCAGGCGGTCGGCAGCACATCGGAGAGCAGCACGTACCGGTCGTCCGGCGGTCCGTGCGGGACCACCACCGGGAGGGTGTTGCCGAACGGGACGCGGAGCAACTCGGCCTGGCCGCCCGGGACCTGGCCGTAGAGCTTGGTGTAGCCGAACAGTGCCGCGCCCGTGCCGTACGCGTGCACCTGGGTCGTCTCGCACTGGGACTGGAGGCCGTTCACGCACATGTAGCAGGTGCCGCAGGACACGTTGAACGGCACCACCACGCGGTCGCCCACCGCGACCGCGTGCACGGCGCCGCCGACCTCGCGGACCACGCCCATCGCCTCGTGGCCGAGGATGTCGCCCTCGTCCAGGAAGGCGCCCAGGACCTCGTAGAGGTGCAGGTCGGATCCGCAGAGCCCGGTGGTGGTGACCTCGACCAGGACGTCGGTGGGCTCCTGGATCACCGGGTCGGGTACGGAGTCGACGCGGACGTCCCGGCGTCCGTGCCAGGTGACGGCTTTCATGGTGTCTCCTTTCGGTCGGGCCGGGCCGGGCGGCGGTCAGGCCCGCCCCCCGGCACCCTTCAGGACGCCGTGGGCTCGTTGTGCGCCCGGCTCGCCCGGCGCCCCAGGGCGGTGAGCCGGTGGACCGGTCCGCCGCGCCGGTGCCGGGCCGCCGCCAGGGCGCCGGGCACCCCGTGCTCCGGCGCCGGACCGGCCGACGGCAGCGCTCGGGCCGTCAGGCCGAGCAGCCGGTTCGTGGTGGCCGGCGCGACCCCGTGGGCGAGGACGGCGGCCTTGGCAAGCGGGGTCAGTACCAGCTCGCGGCGCCCACCCTCGACCGCCCGGACGATCCGGCGGGCCGCCCGGGGGGCGTCCATCGACACCAGCGGCAGCGACGCGGCGGTCGCGAACCAGGCGTACTCGTTCCCGGCCTGCCCGGCGAACTCGGCCGCCGTGTGGGAGCCGGTGCGCATCAGCCCCGGCAGGACGGTAGTCACCCGGATCCCGTACTGCGCCAGCTCCGCGGCGAGCCCCTCGGAGAGGCCGGTGAGCCCGAACTTGGCCATCACGTACGGCAGGAGGTGCGGAGCCGGGATCCGGCCGCCGATCGAGCTGATCATGACGATCGAGCCCGCGCCGCGGGCCCGCATCGAGGGCAGTACCGCCTGGACCAGCCGCAGCGGCGCCATCGTCATCAGCTCGTGCGCCCGCCGGAAGTCCTGCTCCTGCATCGCCGCGACCGGGCCCACCTGGATCACGCCGGCGTTGTTGACCAGGAGGTCCACCTCGGCGTCGAAGCGGTCCCGCACGGCCGCGAGCAGCGTGGCCGGCGCCTCCGGGTCCACCAGGTCGCAGGCCGTGGCGGCGACCTCGCCGGGGCGGCCCTGCAGCCGCCGGACGGCCCGCTCCAGGCCGAGTTCGTCCCGGCTGGTGAGCATCACCCGGCAGCCGCGGTCCGCGAGTTCGCCCGCGATCAGCAGGCCCAGCCCGCGGGACGAGCCGGTCACCAGGGCGGTGCGTCCGGTCAGAACACCCTTGCCGTTACCGTGCATCGGATGCGACCTCCTCGATCGGGGGCGGTCGGACGCCTGGGCGTCTGTCCGTGGGGGCCGCCGTCAAACGCGCGGCGCGGCGTCGGCGGCCTCGGTGGTCGCGGCGGTGGCTCCGGCGGCCTCAGTGACTCCGGCGGCTCCGACGGTTCCGGCGGCCCAGGCCAGCAGGCGGTCGCGCGGCCAGGTGGTCACCAGGCGTTCGGGCCCGAGGCCGAGCCGGGCGGCGCGGGCGTAGCCGGAGGTGAACCAGTGCAGTTGCTCGGGCGCGTGGGCGTCGGTGTCGACGGTGAACAGGCAGCCCGTGTCGGCGGCCAGGCGCAGCAGGTCGTCCGGTGGATCTCGGCGCTCGGGGCGGCAGTTGATCTCCACGGCCGTCCCGGCTTCGGCGCAGGCCGTGAAGACGGCCTCGGCGTCGAAGCGGGACGGTGGCCGGCCGCGCCCGGTGACGATCCGGCCGGTGCAGTGCCCGAGGACGTTGGTGCGCGGATTGCGGACCGCCGCCAGCATCCGGGCGGTCATCGGTTCCGGGTCGGAGCGCAGCTTCGAGTGCACGGAGGCCACCACCACGTCGAGCCGGGCGAGCAGTTCCGGTTCCTGGTCGAGGGAGCCGTCCTCCAGGATGTCGCACTCGATCCCGGTCAGGAGCCGGAACGGGCCGTCCTGCGCGTTCCAGGCCGCGACGGCGTCCAGCTGGCGCCGCAGCCGTTCGGGGCTCAGGCCGTGGGCGATGGTCAGCCGGGGGGAGTGGTCGGTGAGCACGGCCCAGTGGTGCCCGAGCGCGCGGGCGGCCCCGGCCATCTCCTCGAACGGGTGGCCGCCGTCCGACCAGTCGGAGTGCAGGTGGCAGTCGCCCTGCGCCGCGGCCTGCAGCCGCCACCCGGCCGCGCCCGCGGGCCCCGCCTCGGCCTCCAGGCGGGCGAGGTACGGGGGTGTCGCGCCGGTCGAGGCCTGCGCGATCACTTCGGAGGTGACCGGGCCGACACCCGGCAGTTGCCGGGCCCGGGCGGCGTCCACCGGCCCGGACGGCAGGTCGCGGACCGCGTCGGCGGCCGTGTGGAACGCCCGGACGCGGTAGGGCGAGGCGCCGTTGTACTCCAGGAGGAAGGCGATCCGCCGCAGCGCCTCCGCAGGGTCCACGGCGGTGGCCGCCTCAGGCCGCCGCGGCGGTGACCGCCGCGAGCTCGTCGACTACGGCGGTCAGCCGGCCGCGGCGGTGCAGGGCGCGGCAGTGGCGGAGCGGTGAGGAGGCCGCCGGTCCGGCCGCAGAGCCCGGGGAGGCCGGTGCGCCCCCGGGGACGAGCGCGGGGCGAGGCCCCGGACACGGGTGGTTCTGCATGCCGGGCGTGTTGCCGGGCGGGTGCCGGCGAAACGTGCTCCGACGGCGCGTTTCCCCAGCTCAACCCCTGCGCTTACCCCCTGCGCTCAACCACTGCGGCACGGGGGTCCAGGGAAATCACCGCCCGGCCCCGCTGCAAGGCGTGGGCCGCGGCGGGGCCGGTGTCGGGCGGGTTCCGGTCAGCGACCGAGCGCGTGGGCCAGCTCGCTCTTGTTCATCTTCGAACGGCCCTTGACGTTGCGGTGCTTGGCCTCGTTGTACAGCTGGTCGTAGGTCGGTCCCTGGGCGCCCTGGTGCGAGCGCTTGCCGCCGCGGTGGCCCGAGGACACGTCCTTGAGGGAGCTGCGGCTCGCGGTCTTCGACTCGCCGTGTCGGGCGCGCTCCTTGTTCACCGTCCGGGCGGCGATCTCCTCGGCGCGCTTCTCGCTCTCTCCCCGGTCGAGCGCGCTGTCCTTGATGTGCTCGTACTGGCGCTCCCGCTTGGGGCTGGATCCTCGGGGCATAGCTGCCCCCTCCTCTCGTAGCGGTGGTCGTCGCGAGACGTTGCGACGGCGCGACTACCCGGACGAACCATAAGAAAACGCGCGAAACATGAATTCAGGGTCGTATGTCGGGTAGAACAGTCAAGGCAGCGGCCGAGACCGATCCGGCCGCCCCAGCACCCACCGGGTGCCACCGGGGCCCGCGCTTGCAGAAGCCGGGCACAGGTCATGGGGAAGAAGCCTCCCGAGGCGTACGGGCGAGAGCCCGTACACGCCGTCGGGCGGCTGCCCCGTCGTCCAGGAGAATCGACGTGTCCACTCGACTGGAAACCGCCCACCGGGACGCCATCACACCCCCGGGCCGGCCGCCCGACCTCCCGCCCGACCTGCCGCCCAGGCCCACCGAGGCCGAACTGCGGTCGATGGGGAAGAGCGAGGCCCGTGAACTCAGCGACGCGCTGTTCGAGCGCCTGGCCGGTCTCGCCCGGGAGACCCACGCGTACAGCTACGTCCGCGGCACGATCATCGAGCTCAACATGCCGCTCGTCCGGTTCATCGCCGCCCGCTTCCGCCACCGGGCCGAGGACATGGACGACATCCTCCAGGTCGGCACCGTCGGACTGATCAAGGCCGTCGACGGCTACGATCCGCAGCGCGGCGTCGAGTTCGTCACCTACGCCATCCCGACCATCATCGGCGAGATAAAACGGTTCTTCCGCGACACCTCCTGGCCGGTGCGGGTACCCCGCAGCATGCAGGAGCTCTACCTCACCGTCGCCCGCGGCTCCGACCGGCTGGAGCAGGAACTCGGCCGGCTGCCACAGCCCGAGGAGATCGCCGAAGGCCTGCACCTCACCGTCGAACAGGCCACCGAGGGGCTGATGGCGGGCCGGGTCTACCGCCCCAACTCGCTGGACGCGCTGCGCGACCAGGACACCGACGAAGCCGGCAGCGCCCTGCTCGACCGGCTCGGCGACTGCGACCCCGGCATCGAACTCGCCGACTTCCGCACCGCCGTACGCCCGCTGCTGGCCGACCTGCCGCTGCGCGAACAGACCGTGCTCAAGCTCCGGTTCTGGGACGGCTGCACCCAGTCCCAGATCGCCGAGCGGATCGGCGTCTCCCAGATGCACGTCTCCCGGCTGCTCACCGCCACCCTGGCGCAGCTGCGCCGCCAGCTCGACGACAGCGACGCCCCCGGCTGGTCCGACGGCGCCGACGAACCGGAATAAGGCCGAGAACCGGAATCCGGACAAAGGCCGCCGGACGCGCCGGCCCGCGCGAATCCCGCTCGGGCGCGTCCGTGCGCACCCCTGCCCCGCCCTGCCCGGCCGACCGAAGGAGATCCTGGTGACCACGACTGCGGCGGCGCTCTTCGACGTCGACGGCACCCTGCTCGACACCACCTACTTCCACGCCCTCGCCTGGTGGGAGGCCCTGCGCCAGTACGACCGGACGGTGCCCGCCGCCCAGGCCCACCGGGCCGTCGGCATGGGCGCCGACCAGCTGCTCGACCACCTGCTCGGCCACGACCGCGACCGCGGCGACGACGAGGCGATCACCGCCGCCCACGACGCGCTCTACGCGGCCCACTGGCCGGCGATCACGCCCCTGCCCGGTGCCGCCGAGCTCCTGCGCGCCTGCGCTGCCCGGGGGCGGCGGATCGTGCTGGCCAGCTCCGCCTCGGAGCGGGAGCTGGCCGTGCTGCGCCGCGTCCTGGACGCCGACGACGTGATCGCGGCCGCCACCACCGCCGACGACGTGGCCGCCACCAAGCCCGCGCCGGACCTCGTCCGGGCCGCCCTGGACCTGGCGGACGCGGCCCCGGAGGACACGGTGTTCGTCGGCGACACGGTCTGGGACGTCGTCGCCGCCCAGCGGGCCGGCGTGCCCTGCGTCGCCGTGGAGAGCGGCGGCTTCGCCGCCCAGGAACTCCTCGGCGCGGGCGCCGCCGAGGTCCACCGCGACACCGCCGAGCTGCTGGCCGACCTGGACCGGAGCCTGCTCGTGCAGCGGTCCGCGCGGTGACGGACGGGGCCCTGAGCCAGTCCCGATCCAGGCCTCGCGGCCGACCGTCGCGTTAGCATCCGCCCGTCGCGGGCATCCGCCTCGACGGGTCGGGGAGCAGACACCGGTGCGAGGAGGGCTGACGGCATGGACGGTCGGGAGCAGGCGACACCGCTCGGCGAAGGGCGGTCGGAGCGGCCAGGACGGTGGGGTCGGCGGTCGGGGGAGGAGCGGGCGCTGAGCGGCCGACCCACCCCGCGCGGTCCGCTGTCGGCGGCGGTACTCGGGTTGGTGAACTCCGGACCGCCCGGCGCCGGGCGGCTCCTCGACCTGCCCGGGCCCCTCGACGACCCGTGGGGCGAGGACCACCAGCTCGCCCTGTACCTCTGCTACGAACTCCACGACCGTGGCCTGCCGGGCGTCGATCCCGGCTGGGAGTGGGATCCCGAACTCCTGCGGCTGCGACAGGCGTTGGAGCGTCCCTTCCTTGCCGCCGTCCGTGCCGAATCGGAGCCCGTCCCGCCCCTGGGGGAGGCGCTGGAACGCCTGCTGACGGAACCGCCCGACGGCACCGGCCCCTCGTACTTCCTGCTGGCCGAAGGCGACCGCCGGCACGCCCGCGAGTACCTGGTGCACCGCTCGCTCTACCACCTCAAGGAGGCGGACCCGCAGCTGTGGCTGCTGCCCAGGATCCACGGGCCCGCGCAGGCCGTGCTGATGGCGATCACGTACGACGAGTACGGCGCCGGGCGGCCGGAGCGGGCCCACGCCCTGCTGTTCGCCGGGATGATGGCCGCCTTCGGCCTGGACCCGGGCTACCGGCACTACCTCGACCTGATCCCGGCGCCGACCCTGGCCGTCGTCAACCTGATGACGCTCTTCGGCCTGCACCGGGCGCTGCGCGGCGCGGCGGTCGGGCAGTTCGCCACCATCGAGATCACCTCCTCGCCCGGCTCCGCCCGCCTGGCCAAGGCCCTGGAACGGCTCGGCGGCGGCCCCGACGGCACCCTGTTCTACCGTGAACACATCGAGGCGGACGCCGTCCACGAGCAACTGGTGCGCCGCGGGGTCATCGAGGAACTGATCGCCGCCGAGCCCGAGTCGAGCACGGACGTGGCGTTCGGCATCGCCGCCGCCGGGGTGGTCGACGGCCGCTTCTCGGACCACCTGCTCGGCTGCTGGCGGGCCGGGGACACCTCCCTGCGCTCACCCCTGCCCGACGGGCTGGCTTAGGCCGACGCAGGCCGCCCGCGCTTGCGGTGGCTGGTGTCGCAGAAGGGGTAGGTCCGGCTCCGGCGGCAGGCGCACAGCGCCACCACCGGGCGTTCGGAGAGCCGTACCGTGCCGTCCGGCAGGACCACCTCCACCGGCCCCTCCACCAGCAGTGGACCGCCCTGGACGACGACCACCCGGGTCGCTTCCCGCTCCACCGCCCGGGGCGTTTCCCGGCCCACCACTAGGGGCCTCTCCCGGTCAGCGCTCGCGGACACCGCGCACCACCACCAGCTCCTCCTCGCGCTCGCCCGGCCGGATCAGCCCGCGCTCCTCGAACAGCGCGGCCCGCGCGGTCATCACCGGCCCGAAGGACTGCCGCCGCCGCGCCGCCACGCCCGTACGCAGCCCGGCCGCGCGCAACAGCGCCAGCGTGGCCGGGACGTCCGCGAGCGAGGACTGCACGAGCAGCAGCACGCCGCCGGGGGCGAGCAGGCCCGGGGCCGTGCGGCAGATCCGGTCCAGGACCAGCCGCCCGTCCGGCCCGGCGTCCCACGCGAGTGCGGCGCCGTGGCCGGGTGCCTGAGCGGCGCGGGCGGCGGGATCGACGGGGACGTACGGGGGGTTGGCGGTGATCAGGTCGAACCGCCCGTCGGCGACCGGGGCCAGCAGGTCGCCCCGGCGCAGCCGGATCCGGCGGTGGTGCAGGCGGGCGTTGAGCCAGGCGGTCGCGACGGCGCGGACGGACAGGTCCACCGCGGTGACCCGCGCGCCCGTTCCGGCGGCCACGAGGGCGACGGCCCCCGTGCCGGTGCACAGGTCGAGCACCCGGCCGGAGGAGTCCAGGCGCTCGCGGCGCACGCACGAGGCCAGGAGCCGGGTGTCGGCCTGAGGCGAATAGACCCCCGGGGGGCGGATCAGCAGCATGTCGGGCCCCTTCCGGGACGGCCGCGGCCGGCGGTGCTCGGCCGTGCTGTGCGCGCTGCCTGCGCTGTCCGCACCGACCGCGCCCGGCCGGTGTCCGGGCCCCCGGTGCGGCACCGGTATTGCGGCGCGGCAGCACGGGGCGGGAGATCGGGGATGGCGGCGATCATGGCTCTCCTCCTGCGCGGTTCCCAGGCGGCTGCCCCCGGTCGCGGAGGCGAAACGCCCCGCCCGGGGCAGCGCCGGTCAGCCGGCTCCGGGCAGCCGCACCTCCAGGTGCCCCGAGAGCACCCGGGACTCCAGCGCCGGCTGGGGCGCGGTCGCCGGACCGTGCACCACCTCGCCGTCCCGCAGCCGGAACTCGCTGCCGTGCCACGGGCAGCGCAGGCAGCCGTCGACGACGGTGCCCTCGGAGAGCGGCCCGGACAGGTGCGCGCAGCGCTCGGCCAGCACGTGGCAGCGCTCCCCGTCCCGGACGACGACCACGGCCAGCTCGCCGGTCGTCCGGCGCACCGGCCGGCCGTCCGGGAAGTCCTCCAGCGGGCCGAGGCCGACCCAGTCCGCCGGTGCCAGCCGGGGGACGGCGGCGGCCCGGTCCGGGCCGGCGGCCTGCCGGTACGCCAGGTGCCCGCCGAGCGCGGCCCCGGCCGAGACGGCGGTCAACCCGGCCAGGCCCAGCAGCCGGCCCCGGGCCCGGTGGCCCCGGCAGCGGGCCAGCAGCGACCCGGCGTACAGCAGCACCCCGGTGGTGTTGGAGAGCGCGTGCACCAGGCCGGTGCGGCGGCGCGGCGGGTCGAGCCGGGCCCAGTCCACCCAGCCGGTGAGCGCGGCGGGCCCGGCGGCCAGCAGTCCGGCCGCCACCAGGGCGCTCGCCGACCGGCGCCCGCCCGGGGTGAAGTCCAGCAGGGCGGCGGACGTCCAGCAGCCGAGCGGGAACTGGACCAGGGCCGGGTGGAGCGGATGGCCGAGCCACACGCCGTGCAGGGCGTCGCGGTACGGGCCGAGCGGCAGGGCCTCGGCCGCGTCGGCGAGCGGCCCGGCCGGGGCGTCGAGGAAGTCCCAGTGCTCCGGCGCGTCCAGGGCGCGGCGCAGGCGGCGGGACCACCGTCGGGTGTGCAGGGGTGAGATGTCCATACCGGGCGGCTAGCCGGACACCGGCGCGCCAAACCCCGCGTCCGGGTGAGCCTGCGGCGCGGGCCGGACCGGGAACGGACGGTTACACCGGTAGCGAGCGGGCAGACGCGCGGACGGCCGGGAAGGGCCCGGCCGGTACCCAGCGAGGAGGCCCCGGATGAGCATCGTGAAGGAGTCGGTGGACGTCGACGTCCCGCTGCACACCGCCTACAACCAGTGGACCCAGTTCGAGGAGTTCCCGCGCTTCATGGAGGGCGTCGATTCGGTGACCCAGCTGGACGACCGCCACAACCACTGGCGGACCAGCATCGGCGGCGTCAGCCGCGAGTTCGACACCGAGATCGTCGACCAGCTGCCCGACGAGCGGATCGCCTGGCGGACCACGGACGGCGAGGTGGACCAGAAGGGCGTCGTCACCTTCCAGCGGCTCGACGAGAGCCACACCCGGGTCAACATGGCCATCGACTTCAAACCCGAGGGCATGGTCGAGAAGGCCGGGGACATGGTCGGAATGGTCGACCGGAGGGTCAAGGGGGACCTGAAGCGGTTCAAGGAGTTCATCGAGGAGCGCGGTCGGGAAGAAGGCGGCTGGCGGGGCCGGATCAGCCCGGGCTGATCCCGTCTCCCGTGATCCCGCCGTAGTCCCGTAGTCCCGCAGGAGCCCCTGAGCCATTGCGATGCATCGGCCCCCGCCCGAGTGGGCGGGGGCCGATGCGTGGGGCGGCCGAGGCCTCATCCGTCAGGCCTCATCCGTCAGCGGGCCGGGAAGCGGTGCTGTTCGATCAGGCCCGTGAACTCGGTCCAGAACGCCGGGCCGACCGGCTCGCCCGCCGGATGGGAGGCCACGCCGGCCAGGCCGCCCGGGTCGCCGAAACCGGCCGCCCGGGACAGCTCGACGCCCGAGCCGAGCACCGCGACCGGCTTGCCGTGCCGTAGGGCCTCGGTGAGGAAGCGGACGGCGTCCGGATCGGCGGACAGCGTCGGCTCGCAGCCGTCCGGGACCACCAGCGCGTCGTAGAGCACCGAGGCGGTGGTGGGCAGCGCGCGGTCCACGGCCAGGTGCCCGCCGTCGCCGGCGAGGACATGACCGCCCTGCGCGGCCAGCGTCTCCACGGTGGCGCCCTCGGCGCCCAGCTGTTCGTGCGCGGCCCGGACCTGGTCGCCCGCCACTCCCGGGGCCGTCAGGACGGCGATCTTGCGGGTACGGATGCCGGAGGCGCGCAGGTTCTCCAGGCTCAGCGCGGGGGAGACCTCCGGTCCGTTCGCCTGGCCGCTCGCCTGGTCGTCGGGCCGGCCGCTCGTCTGCCCGCTCGTCTCGTCGTCCGCCTCGCCGCCCGGTTGCGCGGACGGGTTCCCGGGCGCGGGCTCCGGCTCGGCGTCCGGCTCGGGCACGCCGATGCGGCGGGCGACCTCCGCGGCCAGGCCGGCGTCGACCCGCAGCAGGTTGGCGACCATACGGCGGCGGACCTCCGGCTCCTCGACCTTGCCGAGCTCGAAGGAGAAGGCCTCGACGATGTGCTGCTGCTCCCAGTCGGCCATGCTGCGCCAGAACAGCGTCGCCTGGCTGTAGTGGTCGGCGAAGCTGGGGCTGCGGCGGCGGATCGCGGTGCCGTCGATCCGCTCCTGGTAGTGCTCGAAGACGCCCTCGGGCAGGTGGCCGCCGCCCATGGTGACCGGGCAGCCGCCGCCGACGGACGCGGGCGTGTAGCTGCTGCCGGGGTGGATGACCTGCTGGCCGTAGCCGTCGCGGTGGTTGTTGCGGACATCGACCAGCGGCCGGTTGACCGGCAGCTGCGCGAAGTTGGGGCCGCCGAGGCGGATCAGCTGGGTGTCGAGGTAGGAGAAGTTGCGGCCCTGCAGCAGCGGGTCGTTGGTGAAGTCGATGCCGGGCACGACGTTGGCGGTGTGGAAGGCCACCTGCTCGGTCTCGGCGAAGAAGTTCTGCGGGTTGCGGTCCAGCACCATCCGGCCGACCGGGCGGACCGGCACCAGCTCCTCCGGGACCAGCTTGGTCGGGTCCAGCAGGTCGAAGGGGTAAGCGAACTCGTCCTGCTCCGGGATCAGTTGGACGCCGAGCTCGTACTCGGGGAAGTCGCCCGCCGCGATCGCCTCCCACAGGTCCCGGCGGTGGAAGTCGGGGTCGCGGCCGGCCGTGATCTGGGCCTCGTCCCACACCTGCGAGCAGACACCGAGCAGCGGCTTCCAGTGGAACTTCACGAAGATCCCGCGCCCGTCCCCGTTCACCAGGCGGAAGGTGTGCACGCCGAAGCCCTGCATCATCCGGTAGCTGCGCGGGATGGCCCGGTCGGACATCACCCACATCAGCATGTGGGTGGACTCGGGCTGGAGCGAGCAGAAGTCCCAGAAGGTGTCGTGCGCGGAGGCGCCGGTGGGGATCTCGTTGGGCGGCTCGGGCTTGACCGCGTGGACGAAGTCCGGGAACTTGATCGCGTCCTGGATGAAGAACACCGGAATGTTGTTGCCGACCAGGTCGTAATTGCCGTGCCGGGTGAAGAACTTGGTCGCGAAGCCGCGGACGTCGCGCACCGTGTCGGCGGAGCCGCGCGGGCCCTGCACGGTCGAGAAACGGACGAACACGGGGGTGCGGCGCCCCGGCTCCTGGAGGAAGTCGGCGCAGGTGAACTCGGCCAGCGACTCGTACGGTTCGAAGAAGCCGTACGCCCCCGCGCCGCGGGCGTGCACCACCCGCTCGGGGATGCGCTCGTGGTCGAAGCGGGTGATCTTCTCGCGCAGCTGGAAGTCCTCCAGCAGGGTGGGGCCGCGGTTGCCGACGATGAGGGAGTTGTCGGTGTCGTCGGCGCGCACGCCCTGGTCGGTGGTGAGCGGCCCGTTCGGGTCGGGGGCGCGGAAGGCTTCGAGCGCGGCGTCCTTGGCGTCCTTGACGGCGTCCATGGCGGCCGCGTCCGTGGCGGCCGCGGTGTTCGTGGAGTCCCGGGCGCCGGGT
Source organism: Kitasatospora sp. NPDC023385 (assembly GCF_055664045.1). Classification (NCBI taxonomy): domain Bacteria; kingdom Bacillati; phylum Actinomycetota; class Actinomycetes; order Kitasatosporales; family Streptomycetaceae; genus Kitasatospora; species Kitasatospora sp. NPDC023385. Next base: position 85,798 of record NZ_JBVOOL010000004.1, read on the forward strand.
GCTTGCGACGTCGGAGGTACCGGCTCGGGGGTTCCGGGGGGCAGGGGCATCGTGTGTTCTCCGTCCTGGAGTCGGGGCGGGAGGGGCGGGATGCTGGGGGCTTGCCGGCGCCAGGGGCCCGGTCGGCGCTCGGCACGTCGGTCGGCGATCGGCGATCGGCGCGCGGCGCGCGGAGTTCAGCGCCTGAGCAGGAGCTCGGCGGCCTGCTCGGGCCCGTCGGCGGTGCGGCAGGTGGCCAGGGTGCAGGGCGGGCACCCGGTGGTCGTCGGTGGCGCCGCCTCGGGCACGCGGATCGCGTGCGCGCCGGCCGCCAGGGCGGCGACGACCACCGCGTCGCTGCAGCCGATCACCGTCACCCGCGTGGGCGGCAGACCGAGCGCCCGGCACGCCGCCGTCACCAGCGTCGGGGCGGGCATCCGGCAGGCGCAGCCGTCGTGCGGGCCGTGCGGGCAGACCGCCCAGACGTCCAGCGGGCCCAGCAGCGCCTCGGCCCGGGACTGGACGGCCTCGACCTGGGCCGGCCCGATCAGACCGCGCGCGACACCCGGCTGGTTGCTCACCACACCGAGCGCGAAACCGGCCGCACGCAGCGCCGCGAGCGCCGCCCGGACGCCCGTCATGGGGTGAACCATCCCGGGATCGCCGTTGCAGGTGACGTCCTGGAGGAGCGTCCCGTCGCGGCCGAACAGCACGGCCCCGGCCGGCACACCGGTGGTGGCCCCACCGGGGCGGACGAACAGCCACGGGCCGGGCCGGTCGCGCGGACCGGGCGGCTCGGGCTGCGGAACGGGCGGAACAGTCAGCACGGTCGGCACGGTCGCTACGGGCCCTCGGAGGTACGCCATGCCCCTGCGGGTTGCCACCGCGCGGAGTGCCAAACAAGGCGCCGGCGTTTGACCGCGGGGCGGCCGGGGACACGTCCGGGCGGCGGGGTGGCCGTACAAGCGGAGCCGTCGAGGAGGAGGCGAGCGATGTCGAACGATGCCATCGTCCTGCTGCGGGAGGACCACAAGGAGGTCCGCCACCTGTTCCGCGAGTACCGGGCGCTCGTCGAGCGCGAGCGCGAGGGCGAGCGCGGCTGCACCGCATCGCCGACGCACTGGAGGACTGACCCTCGAGCCTGTCTCCGGAGCTGACCCCCGAGCCCGTCTGCGACTGGAAGGTGTGACATGCGGGACCGCGTGGACCGGATCGCCGAGCCGTGGGGCGACCGCACCCCCTACGCCCCCGGCGGGCGCTGGCCGGCCCGGGTGGACGCCTTCCTGGAGCCCGGCGCCACCGCCGACGCGGTGCAGCGGTGGGTGCCGACGGCGTCGCTGCTGCACTCCAACGGGGACGCCATGGACGTCGCCGTCGCCGACGGGCGGATCGTCGGCGTGCGGGGGCGGGCCGCGGACCGGGTGAACCGGGGCCGACTCGGGCCCAAGGACCTGTTCGCCTGGCAGGCCAACCGCGCGGACGACCGGCTGACGCGCCCACTGCTGCGCCGCGGCGGCCGCCTGGTCGAGACCGACTGGGACACCGCCATGGGCGCCGTGGTGGCGCGGTCCCGGCACCTGCTGGGCGAGCGGGGCCCGGGCTCCATCGGCTTCTACACCAGCGGGCAGCTCTTCCTGGAGGAGTACTACACCCTGGCGGTGATCGCCCGGGCCGGCATCGGCACCAACCACCTCGACGGCAACACCCGGTTGTGCACCGCGACGGCCGCCGAGGCGCTGAAGGAGACGTTCGGCTGCGACGGCCAGCCCGCCTCCTACACCGACGTCGACCACTGCGACACGCTGGCGCTGTTCGGCCACAACATGGCCGAGACCCAGCCGGTGCTGTGGATGCGCGTCCTGGACCGGCTGGCCGGCGCCGAACCGCCCCGGCTGGTGTGCGTCGACCCGCGGCCGACCCCGGTCGCTCGCCGTGCCCGCGTCCACCTCGCCCCGCGCGCCGGGACCAACGTCGCCCTGCTCAACGCCCTGCTGCACGAGGTCATCCGCACCGACCGCGTCGACCGGGACTTCGTCGAGCGCCACACCGTCGGCTTCGACGAGCTGGCCGAGCGGGTCGCCGGGTGCACCCCCGCCTGGGCCGCCGCCGTGTGCGACGTGCCGGCCCGCCGGATCGCGCAGGCGGCGGAGGTCATCGGCGACGCCGAGCGGCTGCTGTCCACCGTGCTGCAGGGCGTCTACCAGTCCCACCAGGCCACCGCCGCGGCCTGCCAGGTCAACAACCTGCAGCTGATCCGCGGCATGCTCGGCCGCCCCGGCTGCGGCGTGCTGCAGATGAACGGGCAGCCGACCGCCGAGAACACCCGCGAGTGCGGCGCCGACGGCGACCTGCCCGGCTTCCGGAACTGGGAGAACGAGCGGCACGTCGCCGACCTCGCGCGGATCTGGAACGTCGAGCCCTCCCGGATCCCGCACTACGCGCCGCCCACCCCGGCGATGCAGATCTTCCGGTACGCCGAACAGGGCTCCATCGGCCTGCTGTGGATCTCCGGCACCAACCCCGCCGTCTCCCTCCCGGAACTCCACCGCATCCGCGGCATCCTCGACCGGGAAAGCCTGTTCACCGTCGTCCAGGACCTCTACCTCACCGAGACCGCCCGGTTCGCGGACGTCGTCCTGCCCGCCGCGACCTGGGCGGAGAAGACCGGCACCTTCACCAACGCCGACCGCACCGTCCACCTCTGCGAGCAGGCCGTCGAACCGCCCGGCGACGCCCGGCCGGACCTGGACATCTTCCTCGACTACGCCCGCCGGATGGACTTCCGCGACAAGGACGACCGCCCGCTGGTGCACTGGCACGACGCGCCGACCGCCTTCCAGGCCTGGCAGGAGTGCAGCCGCGGCCGGCCCTGCGACTACACGGGGCTGAGCTACGACCTGCTGCGCGACGCCGGCGGCATCCAGTGGCCCTGCACCCGCGAGGCGCCCGCGGGCACCGAACGGCTCCACACCGACGGCATCGGCTGGGCCGCGCCGGACACCTGCGAGACGTACGGCAAGGACCTGGCCACCGGCGCCTCCGTCTCCGAGACCGAGTACCGCGCGCTCAACCCGGACGGCAAAGCCGTGCTGAAAGCCGCCGAGTACCTGCCCCCGCACGAGGACACCGACGACGACTACCCGCTGCAACTGACCACCGGCCGCACCCTCTACCACTTCCACACCCGCACCAAGACCGGCCGGACCCCTCAACTCAACGCCGCCGCACCCGAGATGTGGGTGGAACTGTCCGCCGCCGAGGCCGCGGCCCGGAACCTCGGCGAGGGCGACCTGGTCGAAGTCACCAGCCCCCGCGGCTCGGTGCGCGGCCGGCTCAGGCTCACCGGCATCCGCGACGGCCTGGTCTTCCTGCCCTTCCACTACGGCTACTGGGACACCCCGGCGGGGAACCGGCCCGGCCCGGACGGCGGGCGGGCCGCCAACGAGACCACGGTCAGCGACTGGGATCCGGTCTCCAAACAGCCACTGTTCAAGACCGCCACCGCCCGGCTCACCCTCCTCGAACGCGCCGACGGCCACCCGGCCCCCGCACCCACCACCACGGCCTCCGCCCCCGTCGACCCGGCCGCAGCCCCGCCCACCACCGGCGGTCCCGACGCCGTCGCCACCCAGACCGCCGACCAGGAGGAGGACCGGCCGTGAACGGCATCACCGTCACCCTGCGCGCCCTGGACGACGGCGAACGCCGGCTCGAACGCGACCTCCTCGCCGCGGCTGAACGGCACCGGGCCGACCACGAGGTCCACCACGTCGCCACCGACCTCGCCCGGTGGTCCCACGAGCACACCCGCCGGATCGCCGACGCCGCCCGCCACCACGGGCTCGACCTGCCCGGTCCGGACGGCGGGCCGGTCGGCGGGACGGCCGCTGCACCGGCCGGGACGGCCGCCGAAGCGCTCGCCTCCCGCGAACCCGGGTTGCTCCTGCTCCACGACCTGCGGGAGCTCCACCTGGCCGCCACCGCGAACTCCCTGCACTGGGAGATGCTCGCCCAGGTCGCGCAGGCCACCGGTGACGCCCCGCTGCTGGCACTCGCCACCGCCTGCCACCCCGAGACGCTGCGGCAGATGCGCTGGACCAACACCATGGTCAAGACCCTGGCGCCGCAACTGCTCAGCAGCCTCTGAGCACGGTCGGTGAACGCCGTCGATTTCCCATCTCGGCGACTTCCGCGTAGTGTCATGTTCAACGACGCGGGGTGGAGCAGCTCGGTAGCTCGCTGGGCTCATAACCCAGAGGTCGCAGGTTCAAATCCTGTCCCCGCTACCACCAGAAGCCGGGGCTGATGCAGACAAGCATCAGTCCCGGCTTCGTCGTTGTCGGGGCATTCAGCGAGGGTGTGCCGGACGAACGACTCGCCGGATGAACGGCTCCACGAACGAACGGCGGGGCGGCGAACGGGTGTTCCGCCGTTTCGCGTTTCCCGGCACCCGGTCGTGTCCGCTGCCGCCGCCACCGGGCCCACAGACCAGGGATCCGCCGGACCGCATCCGGTCGGCCGCCTATCCTGGGAGCGAACACGCCACCTGGCATGGCCGGTTGAGAAGGAGCCCCGTGTCGTCCTGCGACCCCCAGCACGCTCCCGTCGGGGACGTGAGTGCAGCACTCATGGTGATCGACTCCCGGCTCAAGTCCATCTACGACGGCAAGTCCGCGACGGACCCCGAACAGCAGCGGATGGTCGACCAGATCGCCGCGTCCTTCAGCCCCGCGGAGGCCAAGGCGCTGCTGGACGGCGCCTGCACGCTCATCTACATGTTCATGGAGTGGCTGCGGTCGGCCTTCGAGCAGCACGACGAGGACGCCGTCGACCACGTCGTGCCCAGCCTCGTGGCCACGATGAGGATGATGCCCAAGACCTTCCGTCCCGAGGTCATCCCCACCATGGCCGCCCTGCTCGTCGCCGCGGGCACCGGCCTGAGTCCCACACTGTGGCGCGCTCAGTACGGTCCCTGGACGAAGGCCGAGATGAACCCCCTGGAAGCGATGGCCGTCATGCTCGCGGAGTACATCAACCGGATCTCCGGCAACGGCAACGACTTCGCCACCCTGTTGATCACCAAGGCCCTGTCCGAGCTGGACGAGGACTGACGTGCGCCCCTGCGTCCCGCCGCCGGCACCGGCGCCTGGGTCAGGGCCCGGCCTGCCCGGCGATGTGCAGTGCGACCGCGATGTGGCTGTACCCGGGGATGGGCGCCCCGGCGGCCTTCTCGTAGCGCAGGGCGTCGGCGATCCCGAGCTTCTCGCCCGTCGGGAGGCTGCGGTTCGCCGTCCACAGGAGCATGCGCAGGCCTTCGTGCTCCAGGCCGAGGAGTTCGGCGGCGGATTCCAGCGGCACGCCCGTGTGAGCCCGCCAGTCCGCCACCGCGCCCCAGAAATCGGTGACGGTGTCCCAGCAGACCGTGCTCCGGGGGCCGAGCAGCAGGCGTACCTCCTCGGGAGGCCGAAGCGTGGCGAGGCGGTGGGACACCAGGTTCTGGAGGTTCTCCAGGAACCCGACGACGAACTCGTACTCGGCCTCGTCGTCCAGGAGTTCCTCGACGACCGCGAGGATCTCGGCGGTCGCACCGTGGTCCCGCCGGGCCGCCCGGAAGGCGACCTGCCGGGCGACGTCCAGGTCGTCGGCCTCGTCCACCGACCGGCGCTCGACACCCGCCAGGTCGAGGAGCCGCCGTGACCGGCCGACCGGCCGTCGGCGCCAGGGGATGCGCATCGTGTCCCTTTCCACTCGGACCCCGGCGATCATGGTCGCCGGTGGTCAGCCAGCATGGCACGGCGCCCCGACCAGGCCGCTCCCGGGGGCGGGGACACCCGTGGCGGTGGGCGGCTATCAGCCCAAGCGGCGGGCGGTGTGTTCAGCCTGAGGCCCGGATGACCAGGTGGGTGGGGAGGACCTCTGATTCGCCGGGTGTCGGGTTGCGCAGCAGCAGGTTCATGGCGCGGGAGCCGAGGTCTTCCACCGGCTGGCGGACGGTGGTCAGGCCCGGGCGGCACCGTGCCGCGACGGGGGAGTCGTCGAAGCCGATCAGTGCGACGTCCTCGGGTACCCGCAGGCCGCGCCGTCGCAGGGTCCGGAGGGCTCCGGCGGCCATCTGGTCGGAGGCGGCGAACACCGCGTTGACCTCGGGGCGCTGGTCCAGCAGCCGCTGCATCGCATGCTCCCCGGAGGCGCTGCTGAAGTCGCCGTACGCCACGGCGGGCCGGGCCGCGGCCATCGCGGTCACCGTCTGGTGGTAGCCGGCCAGCCGGTCCGCGCCGGCGGCGGTGTCCGGCGGCCCGGCGATGGTGGCGACCGAGCGGCGCCCGGACGCGCACAGCCGCCGCACCGCGTCCCTGGCGCCGGTGAGGTTGTCCGCGTCCACGAACGCCACTGTGCCCGGCTCCGGGGGCCGGCCGAGCGACACCACTGGCACCCGGGCGGCGTGCAGCAGCCGGGCGAGCGCGCTGTCCCCCCAGGGGCCGACCAGCAGGACGCCGTCGACGTGGCCGCCGCACAGGTAGCGCACCAGTGGCGGCCGCCGGGACCGTCTGGGCACCGTGAAGACGGCCAACTCCCGTTCGCCGCCCGGCAGGGCGCGCCGCAGGCCGGCCAGCAGTCGGGCGGGGAAGGCGTCCGCGTGGTACTGCAGGGGGTCCGCGAAGACCACGACGGCCACCACGCCGGTCTCCCGGGCACTGGGCGCCCGGCGGCGGACGTACGCCAAGTCGCGGGCCGCCCGTTCCACCCGGGCCGCCACCTCGGTGGAGACCCGGGCTGAACGGTTGAGCACCCGGGAGGCGGTCGCCGTGGAGACACCGGCGTGACGGGCGACCTCGGCCAGCGTCGGAGCGGCGTCGTTGCTGCGGATGGGCTGGGGCATGGGGCCGTCCTGAATCGGTCCTCGGCACGGGAACTACACCCTCGGACCCGTCGGCCGTACCGGGCCACCACCTGGGCCAGCGTGGTGGGTTGAACGGGCAGCGTCAAGGGATCGGACACTCCCGCTCACGCCGGGTCGTCGGGCAGCGCGCCGCGGCGGATCACCTCCGCGTACCACCGGGCGCTGTCCTTGGCGGTCCGGGTCTGGGTGGCGTAGTCCACGTAGTACAGGCCGAACCGCTTGCCGTAGCCGTACGCCCACTCGAAGTTGTCCATCAGCGACCAGAGGAAGTAGCCCCGGACGTCCGCGCCGGCGGCGATCGCCCGCCGGACGGCGTCCAGGTGCTCGCGCAGGTAGTCGATGCGCTGGGGGTCGTGCACCCTGCCCCCGGGCGTCAGCCGGTCGTCGAAGGCCGCGCCGTTCTCGGTGACCATCAACGGCAGCCCGGGGTGCTCGCGGTGGAGGCGCAGCAGCAGGTCGGACAGGCCGGCCGGGTCGATAGGCCAGCCCATGGCGGTGCGCGGGCCGGGTGCGCGGTGGAAGAGCACGTCGGCGCAGCCGGCGAAGGGTGACTGTGCGCCGTCGCCGTGGCCGGCGTCGCGGGCGGCGGCCACGGAGTCCGGGGCCTGTCCGTCCGGGAGGGCCGAAACGACGGTCGGTGAGTAGTAGTTGACGCCCAGCAGGTCGATCGGCCGGGCGATCGCGGCCAGGTCGCCGTCGTGGACCAGCGTCGGCCAGTCGACCAGGTGCGCCGTGTCGGCGAGCAGGTCCTCGGGGTAACTCCCTTTCAGCATCGGCCCGGTGAAGACGCGATTGCCCACCGCATCGATCCGGCGGGCGGCCTCGCGGTCCGCCGCCGACCCGGTGAGCGGCCGCACCTCGTGCAGGTTGAGCGACACGGCGATCCGCGCGTCGCGGGGGAGGGCCGCGCGCAGCACCTCGACCGCACGGCCGTGGCCGAGGTTGAGGTGGTGGGCCGCGCGCAGGGCGGCCGCCCAGTCGGTACGGCCCGGGGCGTGCACCCCGGAGCCGTAGCCGAGGAAGGCCGAGCACCAGGGCTCGTTGAGGGTGGTCCAGATGCCGACCCGGTCTCCGAGCGCTTCCGCCACCAGTGCGGCGTAGTCCGCGAACCGGCTCGCGGTGTCGCGGGCCGGCCAGCCCCCGATGTCCTCCAACTCCTGCGGCAGGTCCCAGTGGTAGAGCGTGACGGCGGGCGCGATGCCGTGGTCCAGCAGCTCGTCCACCAGGCGCCGGTAGAAGTCCAGGCCCCGTTCGACGGCCGGTCCGCGTCCGGTCGGCTGCACCCGGGACCAGGACACCGAGAACCGGTAGGCGCGCAGGCCCAGTTCGGCCATCAGCCGGACGTCCTGGGGGTAGCGGCGGTAGTGCTCGGTGGCGCGGTCGCCGGTGTCGCCACCGGCCGTCCGCCCCGGGGTCCGGCTGAAGGTGTCCCAGATCGAGGGCGTCCGGCCGTCCACGTCGACGGCCCCCTCGATCTGGTACGCCGCCGTCGCGGCTCCCCAGAGGAAGCCGGCGGGGAAGGCGGAAACGGCGGTATCGGCTGGGGCCGTCTGGGCCCGTGCGGCAGTCACGGATGGCTGCTCCACTTCTGGTGGGAAAGGAAGTTGACGATAAGTCAGGTCTGTGCGAGCTCAGCTCTTGACGGCGCCGGCGGTGATTCCGCCGACGACCTGCCTGCCCAGGACGGCGAACACCAGCAGCAGCGGTGCGGTCCCGAGCAGCGAGCCGGTGAGGATGACGGCCTGGTCGGAGTCGTACGAGCCGCCGCCGAGGCCGGCCAGCGCGACCTGGACGGTGGGATTGCTCTGGCTCAGCGCGATCAGCGGCCAGAAGAAGTCGTTCCAGGACTGCACGAAGACCAGCATGCCGAGCACGGCCATGCCGGGCCGGGCGATCGGCAGCACCACGCTCCACAGGATCCGCAGGCTGCTCGCGCCGTCCATCCGGGCCGCCTCGACCAGTTCGATCGGCAACGCCTCCGACAGGAACTGGCGCATGAAGAACACCCCGAACGCGGCCACCAGGTTGGGCAGGATCACCGACTGCAGCTGGTCGGTCCAGTGCAGCTTCGCCATGATCTGGTACAGCGGGATGACGCTGAGCTGGGCGGGCACGGTCATGGTCGCCACCACCAGGCTGAGCAGGGCGCCGCGGCCCCGGAACGGCAGTTTGGCGAAGGCGAAGCCGGCCAGCGTGGCGAACAGCACCGTGCTGGCGGTCACGCAGGACGCCACCACCAACGAGTTGAGCAGCGCCTGGCCCATGTGGACCTGGTTCCAGGCGATGTCGAGGTTGTGCCACAGGCTGCCTCCGGGTAGCAGCGGCGGCGGGGTCTGCGCGATCCGGGCGCCGGAGGTCGAGGCGCCGACCAGGGTCCAGTACAACGGGAAGAGGGAGAGGAGGGCGACGACGATCAGCACCGCGTACGTGACCGGTCCGGCTCCGGTGAGGCCGCGCGCTCCCGCGCGCCGTCCCAGCTTGACGGCCATGGTCCTCAACTCCCGTTCCGGGCACGGCGGATGCGGACCAGGGCGAGGTTGAGCGCGCCGATGGCCAGCAGGATCAGCAGCATCGTCCAGGCCACGGCGGCGGCCCGGCCGAGGTGGAAGGCGTACCAGCCCTGGTCGTACAGGTACAGCCCGAGGGTCTGGTACTGGTGGGCCGAGCCGCCGCTGTGGCCGGTCGCTCCTCCGCCGAACAGCAGGGGCTCGCCGAAGAGTTGGGTGGCCCCGATGCTGGAGACCACGATGGTGAACAGGATGGTGGGCCGGATGGACGGCACCGTGACGTGCCGGAACTGCTGCCAGCGGTTGGCGCCGTCGAGCGCGGCCGCCTCGTACAGGTCGTGCGGGACGGTCTGCATGGCGGCGAGGTAGATCAGGGCGTTGTAGCCGGTCCAGCGCCAGGTGACGATCGTGGAGAGGGCGATCTGGGAGCTCCAGGTGCCGCCCTCCCAGTCGACGGGGCCCAGGCCCAGGTGGCCGAGCAGCCAGTTGATCATCCCGTAGTCCCGCCCGAACAGCAGCGTGAACACCAGGGTCGCCGCCGCGATCGACGTCGCGTAGGGCGCGAGCATCGCGATCCGGAAGAAGCCCCGGCCGCGCAGCCGGTAGTTGAGCAGATGGGCGAGGCCGAGTGCCATCAGCAACTGCGGCACGGTGGACAGCAGGCCCACGGTGACGGTGTTGCGCAGGGCGTTCCAGAACAGGTCGTCGTGGAGCAGGCGGGTGTAGTTGTCGAAGCCGCGCCACTGCATCTGGTCGGGCGCCTGCAGGTCGACGCTGTGCAGCGACACCCAGCCCGTGTAGAGCAGCGGGAACAGGCCGAACGCCACGAAGCAGACGAAGAACGGCGCGACGTACAGGTACGGCGAGGCTTTCAGGTCCCACCGGTAGAGCCGGGCGCGCCAGGGGCGGGGCGGCGGGGGAGCGGGGCGTGGCGTGCCGCGGGTGGCGGCCGGGACGGCCTCGTCGAGCATGGGGGCGACCTCTCTGATGAGCGGGGCTGTCCCGGCGGGACCGGACGGGACCGGGTGTTGTCAGGTGTCGCCGGGCGGGGCCGGACAGGACCGGACAGGGCTGGGCGGGGCCGGACTGGACCAGGACGGATGGGCGGGCGAGTCAGTCGCTCACCTTGTCGTCGATCTCCTTGACGGCGTCGCTCCACGCTTTGGCGGGGTCGCTCTGGTGCTGCTCGATGCTGAGCAGGGCGCCGTTGGTGAGGCTGTCCTTGACCAGACCGTCCCATTCGCCGATCACGGTCGGCTGGATGGACTGGGCGGTGGCGGCGTAGATCTGGCCGGTGGGCGTGTCGCCGAAGAAGTCGAGTTTGGCGGTCTGCACCTCCGGCTGGCTCAGCGCCTTGGTGTTGGAGGGCAGGTTGCCGACCGTGGTGAAGACCTTGGCCTGCTGCGCGGGCGCGGTGAGCCAGGCGGCGAGTGCCGCGGCCTCCTTCTGGTGCTTGCCGGACTTGGGCACGGCGAGGAAGGAGCCGCCCCAGTTGCCGGCGGCCGGGGCGGTGGCGATGTCCCACTTGCCCTTGTTGGCGCTGCCGGACTTGTCGGCGACGATGGCCGTCATCCAGGACGGGCAGGCGACCGTGGCGAACTTGGAGTTGGCGAACGCCTGGTACCACGGCGTGTCGAACTGCTTGAGCCCGGCGCTGATCCCGGCCTGGACCGCACCGGTCGCCAGGTTCCAGGCGGTCTTGACCGTGGGGCTGTTCTTGTAGTCCAGTCGGCCGCTGCTGTTGTCGTACTGCGTGGTGCTGGAGGCCACCACGGCGTTGAACAGGCCGCCGGCGGAGTCGGTGAAGAAGGTGCCGGCGGGTGCCTTGGCCTGGTACTGCTTTCCGGTCTCGACGAACTTGGTCCAGTCGCCCTGCCAGAGCTTGGCCACCTGGTCGCGGTCGGTGGGCAGCCCGGCCTGCTGGAACAGGTCCTTGCGGTAGCAGATGGCCATCGGGCCGATGTCCGTGCCCAGGCCGATGGTGCGGCCGTCCGACGTGGTGGCCTGCTGCGACTTCCACGGCAGGAAGGCGGCCTTGTCGACGCCGTCCGCCGTGCCGAGGTCGACGAACCGGTTCGCCTGCTTCTTCACCACCTGGGCGATCCGGCCGACCTCGACCGCCTGGATGTCGTCCAGGCCGCTGCCGGAGGCGAGGTGGGTCTGCAGGGCCGGGTAGTAGTCCGTCTCCTGCTGGACGGTGTGCTCCACGATGGTGGTGCCGGGGTGCTCCCGCATGTACGCGTCGAACAGGCCGGCCTCCTTGTAGCCGAACGTGCCGTAGTCGCCGACGGTCAGGGTGATCTTGGTGTCGGAGGCCGCGCCGGTGGCCGAGCCGGAGCCCGAGCTGCTGCAGCCGGCGACCAGCAGGGCGCACAGGGCCGCTGCTGCGGCGCTCGACAGTGGTTTGCGTACGGGGCGGGTGGCGGCGGCTCTGCCGACGCGGGTGGAGCTGGGCGTGGCGCCGGGGGTGGTGCCGGGGTTCCTCATGGCCGAATCTCCTTGTCCAGGCTGGTCCGTGGCTGGTCCGTGGCTGGTCCGTGGCTGGTCCGTGGCCGGTCCATGGCCGGTCCATGGCTGCGCCGCGCAACGGGTGGCGGGTGGTGCTCGTAACGGGGTCGGAGAGTGTGTGGGAGCGCTCCCACTGCGATGTGGGAAGATTGCTTTGCCGCACGAGGCGTGTCAAGGGCGTGCTACGGCTCCGTTACCGGACCGTGTCGTCCGACCGCCCTCGCCGCGGCCGCCGCCGTCCACCGTCCGCCGTCCGCCCGGGAGTGCGATCATGAGCCGAGCCGCGCAGCAGCAACCCGCTGCCCGCCCCACCCTGGAGGCGGTGGCAGCGCGGGCCGGGGTGGGCCGGGGCACGGTGTCCCGGGTCGTCAACGGCTCGCCCAAGGTGAGCGCCAAGGCCCGGGTGGCGGTCGAGCAGGCCATCGCGGAACTCGGCTACGTCCCGAACCAGGCGGCGCGCTCCCTGGTCACCTCCCGGACCGACGCGGTCGCGCTGGTCATCCCCGAGAACGTCGCGAAGCTGAGCTCCGAGCCGTACTTCGCCGACATCATCACCGGCGTCTCCGCCGAACTCGCCGGATCGGACCTGCAGTTGCTGCTGGTGCTGGTCCGTGACGAACACGAGCGGGAACGGCTCACCCGCTACCTCACCGCCCGCCGGGTGGACGGCGTCCTGCTGGTCTCGGTGCACCAGGACGACCCGCTCCCCGAGCTGCTGGAGCGGCTGGAGCTGCCCGCCGTGCTCGGCGGCCGCCGCTCGGCGCAGGAGCCGCTGAGCTACGTGCACGCCGACAACGCGGGTGGCGCCCGGGCGGCCGTCCGGCACCTGCTGTCCCGGGGTAGGACGGCCATCGGGACCGTCACCGGGCCGCTCGACATGGAGGGCGCCGCGGCGCGCCTGGCCGGCTACCGGCAGGCGCTCGCCGAGGCCGGGGTGCCGGTCGACGACGGGCTCGTCACACACGGGGACTTCACCGAGCGCGGCGGACGCGAGGGCATGCGGGAACTCCTCGCCCGCCGGCCCGGCCTGGACGCGGTGTTCTGCGCGTCGGACCTGATGGCGGCGGGTGCGCTGCAGGCGCTGCGCGAGGCGGGCCGGCGGGTGCCGCAGGACGTCGCCCTGGTCGGCTTCGACGACTCCGTGGTGGCCCGGCACACCGAGCCGCCGCTCACCAGCGTCCGGCAACCGACCGAGGAGATGGGCCGGTTGATGGTCCAGCTGCTGCTCAAGGAGATCGCCCAGCCGGGCCGGGTCCGCCGCCAGATGGTCCTGCCGACGGAACTGGTGGTGCGGGAGTCGGCGTGACTGCGGGGGCGGCCCGGCCCAGGTGCTGACACGGGCGGGAATCTGATGGAACGGTGTGGAAGCGCTTCCAATCGGCGCCGAGGAGCTCCGCCTCGCGTCAAGCCGGAGGCCGGGAAGCCCCGCTGATCGCTGCGGGAGCGCTCCCAGTCGGCGGTGTAACTTACATGCCGGCCAACCGGGCACCGCACCAGCCCGGGGAACGGCTCCGCGCTGGTCGCCGCCATGGTCAAACCCCGGCGGGCCGGCCGAGTGGAGCCGCCGGGCCCTGCGGACGCTTCCCAAGCCGGGCACTCCGCCTCACGATCGCACGCAACACCTCCGTCCGCCGCGCATCCCCACCCGCGCGGCGGTACCCACCCGAACTGGAGGACGCGCATGCGACACAAAGCCCTGCGTGCCAGGGGCAACCGGCTCACCCTCACCGCCACGGCCACCGCGCTCACCCTGATCGGCGCGACGGTCGGCGCCCTCACGGTGCCCACCGCGGCGGCGGCCACCGGGCTGTCCTGCGGCGTGACCTACGCCGTCAGCGACTGGGGCGGTGGCTTCACCGCCAACATCACCATCACCGACACCGGCACCACCGCCATCAACGGCTGGACCCTCGGCTACGCCTACAGCGGCAACCAGACCCTCCAGAACGGCTGGAACGGCACCTGGAGCCAGACCGGGCAGTCCGTCACCGTCACCAACCCCGGCTACGCCGCCACCATCAACCCCGGTGCCGGCTACACCACCAGCGCCAACTTCACGTACAGCGGCGCCAACACCGCCCCCACCGGCTTCACCGTCAACGGCACCCCGTGCCGCGGCGCCAACCAGCCCCCGACCGTCGCGCTCACCTCCCCGGCCGCCGGGCAGACCTTCACCCCGGGATCCACCGTGAAGCTCTCCGCCGACGCGGCCGACGCCGACGGCACCGTGGCGAAAGTGGACTTCTACGCCTCGACCTCGGCCGCCACCAACACCCTGATCGGCACCGCCACCACCGCGCCGTACACCGCCGACTGGGCGAAGGTGGCGGCCGGCGACTACTCGGTCACCGCGGTGGCCACCGACAACGCCGGCGCCACCACGACGTCCAGCCCGGCCGCGGTCAAGGTGGCCGGGCCGAGCGTCCTGGTCAGCCCGGCCTCGCTCGCCGTCCAACAGGGGGGCACCGGCACCTTCACCGTCGCACTGTCCCAGGCGCCGTCCGCCAACACGACCGTCACGGTGGCCCGTTCGGGCAGCGGCACGGACCTGAGCGTCACCTCCGGTGCCGTCCTCACCTTCACCCCGGCCAACTGGAACGTCCCGCAGACCGTCACCGTCGCGGCCGGCACCGACGCCGGCCAGGTCGGCGGGACGGCCACCTTCACCGCCGCCGCGACCGGCTTCGGCGCCGGCGCCGTCACGGTGACCGAGGCGGCGAAGACGTCGGGCTACGACCAGTACTTCCTGGACCTCTACAGCAAGATCAAGAACCCGGCGAACGGGTACTTCAGCCCGCAGGGCATCCCGTACCACGCGGTGGAGACCCTGATCGTGGAGGCCCCCGACTACGGCCACGAGACCACCTCCGAGACGTACAGCTACTGGCTCTGGCTGGAGGCCGACTACGGTCGGGTCACCGGCGACTGGACGGGCTTCAACAACGCCTGGACCAACCTGGAGACCTACCTGATCCCCAGCCACGCCCAGCAGCCCGGCCAGAGCACCTACAACCCGGCCAAGCCCGGCGAGTACGCTCCCGAGAAGGCCCAACCGGACCAGTACCCGGCCAAGTTGAACAGCAGTGTGCCCGTCGGCACCGACCCGCTCTCCGCCGAGCTGAACAGCGCCTACGGCAGCCCGGACATCTACGCCCCGGCCTGGCTGCTGGACGCCGACAACAAGTACGGCTTCGGGCAGTGTGAGGACGGCACCAGCAAGCCGAGCCTGATCAACACCTTCCAGCGCGGCCCGGAGGAGTCCGTCTGGGAGACGGTGCCGCAACCCGACTGCGACCTGCTCAAGTACGGCAACAGCAGCTCCGGCTTCCTCAGCCTGTTCAACGACGGCGGCGGCTCCTTCAGCAAGCAGTACAAGTACACCGACGCGCCCGACGCCGACGCCCGGCTGGTCCAGGCCGCCTACTGGGCCGAGCAGTTCGCCAAGTCGCAGGGCAAGAGCGCGGCCATCACCGCGACCCTCGCCAAGGCCTCGAAGCTCGGCGACTACCTGCGCTACTCGCTCTACGACAAGTACTTCAAGCAGGCGGGCAACTGCCTCGGCGCCGCCACCTGCCCCGGCGGCACCTCCAAGGCCAACGAGCAACTCGGCCTGATGACCTGGTACTTCGCCTGGGGCGGGGCGGCCGACGGCAGCTGGTCCTGGCGGATCTCCGGCTCCGCCGCCCACCAGGGCTACCAGAACCCGATGGCCGCCTGGGCGCTTGCCAACGACCCCGGCCTGAAGCCGCTCTCGCCGAGCGGTGCCACCGACTGGGCGGGCAGCCTGGACAAGCAGCTCCAGTTCTTCCAGTGGCTGCAGTCCACCGAGGGCGGCATCTCGGGCGGAGCCACCAACAGCTGGGGCGGGAACTACGGCGACGACGCGGCACCGCCGGCGGGTGACCCGACCTTCTACGGCCTGTACTACGACTGGCAGCCCGAGTACCACGACCCCGCCTCCAACCAGTGGTTCGGGTTCCAGACCTGGTCGATGGAGCGGTTCGCCGAGTACTACTACACCACCGGCGACAGCCGGGCGAAGGCCATCCTCGACAAGTGGATCCCGTGGGCGATGTCCGTCTCCCGGGCCGACCCGGCCACCGGCACCCTGACCACCCCCGACAAGCTCTCCTGGACCGGCGCGCCCGACACCTGGAACGCCACCAGCCCCGGACGCAACGCCGGCCTGCACGTCACCGCGAGCGGCTCCGCCACCGACGTCGGCGTGGCCGGCTCGCTCGCCAAGACCCTCGCCTACTACGCGGCCAAGTCCGGGAGCAGCGGCGCCCAGAAGTTCGCCCAGAACATCCTGGACACCCTGCACGCCAAGTACACCGACAGCCGGGGCTACTCGGCCACCGAGACCCGCGCCGACTACAACCGCTTCACCCAGCCGTACTCGCCGACCACCCACCAGGGCCTGTACGTCCCGCCCGGCTGGACCGGCAGCTACCCCGACGGCACCCGGATCAGCTCGGGCGGCACCTTCCTGTCCATCCGCCCCTGGTACACCAACGACCCGCAGTGGTCCAAGGTGCAGACCTACCTCGACGGCGGCGCCGCGCCGACCTTCACCTACCACCGCTTCTGGGCGGAGGCGGACATCGCCACCGCCTTCGACACCTTCGCCCAGCTGTTCCCGACGGTGAACCCGGGCAGCTGAGCGGCCCACCCGCACCGGCCCCTCGCCCCGGCCCCGGCCCCGGCCCCGGCCCCGCGCACGCGCGCGGAGCCGGGGCCGGGGTCCGTAGGCGTGCTACGGAAGCCCCGCCAGGGAAGGCGAGTTACGGAAGGCGCGCTACGGAAGGTGCCAGGAGACGTCGGCGATCTCCAGCTCCGCCGTGCCGTCCGTGTAGAGCATGAACGGCACGTCCACGTGTCGCAGGTCCATGCCGACCGCGGCCAGCTCGGTGAGCGGGACGGAGACGGTGGTCCAGTCGGCCGGCCCGGCCGCGCGAAGCCGCGCCGTCAGGTCGACGCCGGGCTGGCCCGGGAAGTCGTCGTGGCAGGCCAGGTAGAGCGGGGCCGAGGGCGGTTGCAGCACGCGGACGGCGAACCGCACGTGCGCCCCGCGCTCCAGGTACCCGCGCAGGTCGGCGGGCCGTCCGGTCGGGGACTCGGCGTACACGAAGGCCGGGTTGCCCTTGAAGCGCAGCCGCAGCGCGGTGCCGTCCGGGGTGGGGAACGGTGTCGCGTGGACGATCAGGCAGTCCATCGGCTTGTCGAGGCCGATGTCCTCCCGGGACCAGGTGTTGTGGCCGCCGACCCGGAGGCGGTAGGCGGTGCCCTCCGCGTCGAGCACGCGCAGCGGGCCGCCGACCGGTGGCGCCGGGGGCGCGGCCGCCGGGATGTGCAAGGGCAGCGGCTCGCCGACCGGGGCCGGGTCGTGCGGCGACAGGCCGTAGCCCACCGGGAACAGCGGGGTGTGGCTGCCCTCCGGCGCCGTCTCCTCGGCCGGTACGCGGTAGTCCGGCAGATGCGCGGGGATGCCGTTGACGGCGCTGGCGTCGCGGGTCCTCGGCCAGGATGAGGGCAGCCGCCCCTGGAAGTCGTGGGCGGGCGTCCCGTCCTCGGCCGCGAACAGCACGTCCGTCACCCCCTGGGCGTACGGGCCCGGCAGCCAGGCGACCACGAAGGCGTCCGAGAGGTTGATCTCCTCCGTGCAGTACAGCGGGCGGCCGGTGAACATGACGGTGACCGTGGGCACTCCTGCCGCGCGCAGTCGGCGCAGCAGTTCCAGGTCCCGCGCGTAGCTCTGCTTGAGGTCGGCGTAGCCGATGGAGCGCCAGGGCCTGACGGTGCCGCGCATCTCCGCGTAGGCGTCCTCGCCGATGCAGACGATCGCGACGTCGTACGCCCCGGGAGCGGTGTGGGCCGGCGTCGGGTCCACCGTGCAGTCGGCGGCGCCGACGACCGCGCGGACCGCGTCGGCCATGGTGGCGCCGCCGGGCAGGTCGGTGCGGTCCAGGTCGTCGCCCTGCCAGGTGAGGGTCCAGCCCCCGCACTGTTTGCCCAGGTCGTCGGCCGCGCTGCCGGTGACGAGCACCCGGCCGGTCCGGGGCAGGGGCAGCAGCCCGGGGGTGTGCTTGAGCAGCACCAGGGACTTGCGGGTCGCCTCGCGGGCCAGCGCCCGGTGCTCCGGCGAGCCGATCACCGCCGGGGCGCCCGGGCGGGTCAGCGACCGGTCGGACGGCCGGGGTTTCTCCCACAGGCCGGCGCGCAGCTTGACCCGCAGGACGCGGGAGACGGCGTCGTCGATCCGCTCCTGCGGGATGACGCCGGCCCGGACCTGCGCCACGGCCGTGCGGTGGACGCTCTGCCAGGCCTCCCGGCCCGCCACCATGAGCACGTCGAGGCCCGCGTTGATCGCGTATCCGGCGTCGCCGGACGAGCAGCGCGAGACCTCGGCGTGCGCGTCCCAGTCGCTGATCACGATGCCGTCGAAGCCCAGGGCGTTCTTGAGCACGTCGGTGATCAGGTACCGGCTGCCGTGCACCTTGTGGTTGTAGGGCTCGCCGCCGCCCGGCGTGTGGTCGTAGTTGGCCGGGTGCTCCCAGCTGCTGAAGGAGACCATCACGCTCTGCGCCCCGGCCCGAATGCCGGCCAGGAAGCCCTGGGCGTGGATGTCGCGCAGGACCTGCTCGGAGCAGCGCGCAGTGCCCCGGTCGCGGCCGTCGGCCGTGCCGCCGTCGGCGATCCAGTGCTTGAGCGTCGCCAGGACCCGCTGGTCGGTGCGGAGCGCGGCGGGATCGCCCTGCAGCCCTTCGACCATGGCGCGGCCGTAGGCGTGGCCGAGTGCCGGGTCCTCGCCGTAGCCCTCGTAGTAGCGGCCCCAGCGGCGGTCGCGCGGGTTGGTCACCGTGGGGGCGAAGATCCAGTCCATCCCGGTGGCGGCGACCTCGCGGGCCGTGGCGGCGCCGATCCGGCGGATCAGATCGGGGTCACCGGCCGCGCCGAGGCCGATGTTGTGCGGGAAGACCGTGGCGCCGTGGACGTTGTTGTGGCCGTGGACGGCGTCGGTGGCCCACATGAACGGGATCCGGAAGGGCCGGTCCTGCCAGGTCTGTTCCGCCGCGCTCCAGAAGTGGTCCACCAGGCCGACCCAGTCGCGGACGGTGGCGTGCCGGCGGCCGTGCGGCCAGATCCCGGCTCCGTTGAGGGCCGATCCGATCTTGTACTCGCGGATGTCCTCGGCGGTGAGCTGGGCGAGTTCGGGCTGGACCAGCTGCCCGACCTTCTCCTCGATCGTCAACTGCGCCAGGATCGCGGCCACTTGCTGTTCGATCCGGGGGTCGGGCGCGATCGCGGAGGCCACCCGGGGCCAGGTCGGCAGCGGCGCGAGCGCGGGCAGCGGGGTGCGCCCGCTGGACGGCAGGATCTCTGACACGTCGTCACTCCGTTTCCGGCCGGGCGGACGCCGGCTCGCTGATCCAGAACTCCTCGACCGAGGAGGCCAGTACGCGTTCCTGGAACGGCTCCGGCACGACCGGCCGGGTCTGGCCCGGAGCGAAGAGTTCGACCTGGGTGCGGTGTTCGCGGAAGGCGGCCCGCTTGAGCGGCAACTGCTCGGTGATGTCGACGGTGACGAGTCGCTCGGCCGCGCCGGCGCCGCCGGCGGGCGGGTTGCGGTTGACGAAGGCGAACTCCTGCTCCGTCCGCTCGTCCCAGACCACGTAGCGGTAGACGGCCGGCGTGAGGCCCAGCTCCGCCAGGCAGCCGAGCACGGTCTCGCCGGTGAGCCGGTGGTCGGCGTTGAGTTCCCGCACCTCGTGCGGGAGGTAGACCTCGGCCACGCCCGGGTGGATGCGGAGCAACTCCAGGACCCTGCCGCGGAAGGCCTTCAGGTGGTCGGCGAGCCGGGTGTCCGGGAAGTCCAGGAAGTGGACGGCGTCCTCCGGCAGCCCGAGTGCCCGCGCGGCCGCCCGCGCCTCCTGACGGCGGATCACCCGCAGCTCGGCCGGGGTGGGGTCGCTGTGGATGCCGAGCACCGCGGAGTGCGACATGGCGCCGTCGGTGGCGAAGACCACGCGCACGCCGGTGCCCTCGGCGACCAGCCGGGCGATGGTGCCGCCGCAGGCGATCACCTCGTCGTCGGGATGCGGCGCGAAGACCAGGACGCTGCCCTCGGAACGCCGGGTGCGCAGGTGCCATTCGGTCCACGTGCCGAGGAGCGGCGGGGTCATCGGGTGCTCCCCTCGGCGGCGACCTGGTGGGCGGTCTGATCGGCTGACTGGTCGATCGCGCGGGTGACCGTCCCGAAGCGGTCGGTGACGGCTCCGTCGGCGAGCCCGCGGGAGCGCAGGATGTCCTCGATCTCCTCGAAGTGGTTGTCGAGGACCAACCTGGCCACCGGGGTGTCGAACTTGTCGGCGAAGTACCGGTAGTTGGCGGCCGCCGCGGCCATGTTGTCCTGGTAGCTCTTGGGGTGGGGCACGTGCAGCGAGGCGGCGTCGCGGCTCAGCACGAACCGGGCGCCCGCCTGGTGGAGCCGGTAGCCGAGGTCGACGTCCTCGGCTCCCCAGGACCGGTACGCCTCGTCGAACCCGCCGACCTTGCGCAGGTGGGCCGTGTTCGCGGACACGTGGCACGTCCACCACATGAGCCAGGGCGCGGTGAGCACGCCGAGGTCCTCGCCGTAGCGCTCGTAGTAGGTCTCGCGGAGGTCCAGCCAGCGGCGCTGTTCGGCGAATTGCCGTATCGAGGCGTCCGGGTCCGCGAAGTCGATCTCCCGGAGGATCTGTTCGCCGTCCTCGTTGCCCTCGTTGAAGCAGTGGACGTAGCCCAGGACGGCGATCGGGCCCTCGGCCCGGCGGTGGGCGGCGAGATGGGCGGCGAGGTGGGCTGCGAGCGCACCGGAGTGCAGGACGACGCCGGAGTCCACGAAGGCGCAGGTCCCGCCGCGGGCGTTGTCGATGCCGACGTTGCGGGCCTTGGCCACCCGGTAGCCCTGGTCCTCCTGGAAGAAGTAGCGGACGTCGAGCCGGTCGTGGTAGCCGGCCACGACCTCGGCCGTGTCGTCGGTGGAGCCGTCGTCGACGACGATCACCTCGAACGACTCGTCCGGGGTGAGGAGTTGGCGCGCCAGTGAGTCCAGGGTGTGCCGGAGCAGCCCCGAGCGGTTGTAGGTGGGCACGATCACCGTGCAGGCGGGCGGCGTGGTCATGCGGCAGTCCCTTCGGGGGTCTTGGTGGACGCGGAGGTGCCCGCGCTCCCGGGGGCGAGGACCAGCAGCCCGGCGAGGGCGGTGAGGCCGGCGCACACCCAGAACACCTGCCCGTAGCCCGTCCAGGTCGCGACCGTGCCGACCACCAGGCCGCCGAGGAACATGCCGGTCTTGAACGCGCTGGCGTAGAGCGAGGACGCGGTGCCGGGGCGACCGGGCAGGGAGTCCTGGAGCATCACGACGGGGATGTTCATCACCACCGCCGTCCAGAAGGCGTTGGGCAGTTGGAGGAGGAGCAGCAGCGTGCGGCTGTGGACCAGCGGCAGGACCGCGAAGAAGAGCGTGGCGCAGACGGTGGCCAGCAGCAGCAGCCTGGTCTTGCCGATCCGGTCGGCCCAGACCCCGACGCCGATCATCAGCGGGATCTCCAGCACCGCGCTCAGCCCGAGCAGGAGGCCGGCGAAGGCGGTGCTCAGGTGGAGTTCCGAGGTGATGCGCAGGGAGAGGTCGATCTGGTACATCATGTTGGCGCCCAGCAGCAGCACGATCGCCACGAGCAGGCGCCCGGTGTGCGCACCGAGTCCGGCGAAGAGCCCGCGGAGCCCGGGGGCGGTGTCGTGGGACGGGTCGTCCGCTGCCGGACGGGGGAGCCGGGGCAGGCCCCATCGGCAGATCGCCGCGGCGAGCAGGGACAGCCCGGCCGCGCTCGCGTAGAGCACCGTGAAGGACCAGCGGGCGACCAGCCAGAAGGCGACCGGCGGGCCGATCACCCAGGCCAGTGAGGTGACCGAGCGCTGGAAGCCGTTGAAGAACGGCGCGTCGACCTGCCGCGCTTCGGCCAGTTCCCGGGTGTAGGCGAAGAGTTGACCGAAGCAGGCGCCGCCGAGGCCGAAGCACACCATGCCGGCCGGCAGCAGCAGGTAGTAGTCGCGGAACACGGAGTAGCAGAGCGCCCCGACGGCGTTGCACAGCGCGGTCAGCACCAGCACCGTACGTCGGTCGCGCAGCCGGTCGGAGACGACTCCCATGGCCAGGTCGGTGCCGATCTCCCCGATCGACCGGACGGCGAAGAACAGGCCGATCATCAGCGGGGTGGCGTGGACGGCGTCCGCCAGGAAGAGGCTGACGGTCGGGATCACGAACGCGCCGGCCAGCCCGACCACGCCGTTCGCGGCGATCAGGCTCTGGACCGACCGGTCGGCGAGCAGGCGCCACCGGCCGACGGTGGGGACCGGCGCGACGGGAACGGTGCCCTCGACGGGTTCCGCGGTCATGTCGTCGCCTCCTCGGGCCCGCTCGTGCGCTGCCGGTACGGCAGCCAGGGGGCCAGCTCGCGGCCGGCCGGGACGCGGGCGGCCGCGGCCAGGTCGTCCGGGCCGATCACCGCCTCGGCGAGCAGGCGTTCGCGGGTGTGCGCCGGCAGGGCGGCCAGGATTCGGTGCCGCACGCCGGACAGGTCCAGCCGGTCGTCGAGCACGGCCGGAATCGGGGTGGCCCGGCCAGGCTCCAGGTTTCCGGGGGCGACCTGGCTGGAGACCACCGTCCAGTAGGCGGCGAAGTCGACGGCCGGGTCCGGCAGGCTCCCACTGAGCAGGCCCAGCCGGATCGTCTCCAGCCAGCAGTCCAGGTAGCGGCGGTCCTGCAGGGCGCCCATGTGACGGCTGCACCAGTCGGCGCGGGCGGCGGCGTCGGGCAGCGTCGCCTTTCCGGTGATGACGGCGACCGCCCAGCCGGCCACGGCCTCGAAGTACGGGCAGGCGGTGCCGAAGGCCTCGGTGTCCACCGGGGTGTTGACCACGGCCAGGGTCGGGTCGTGGCGCCAGAAGTGGTGCTCGTACAGGTCCTCGCGGCGCAGTCCCTCGATGAAGCCGTAGTCGGGCATCTCGTAGCCGAGGCACAGCACCACGGCGTCGTACCCGCGGCGGGAGCCGTCGGCGAACTCCACCGAGCCGTCCTCGGCGAACCGCCCGAAGGCCGGCACCGGCTGCACGTCCCCGGCGTGGACCCGGGGCACGATCCGCTCGTTGACGTGGACCGCGCCGTGGAAGCCAGACTCCGGCAGCAGGCCGGTGGCCCGGTACATCGCCATGTACTCGGGGAGGTACTCGGTGAGCCAGTCGAGGTAGCGCGGGTACGGCACCTCCTCGACGGCGACGCGGCCCGCGTAGGAGAAGAGCGCGTCGTTGTAGGAGTCGCCGATGAGGCGCGGCAGGAAGAGCTGGCGGCGGCGCACCGACCAGTCCACGTGCGCGGCGGTGCCACCGAGGTCGGCGGCGATGTCCGCGCCGCTCACCCCGCCGCCGACGACCAGCACCCGCCGGCCGGCGAACTCCGCGGGCCCGCGGTACTCGGGGGCGGTGAGGACCCGAACTGGCGCCGTCGGGGCGGGCAGGCGGGTGGGCACGCGGGGCTGCCAGAGTTCACCGTTGGCGACCAGGACGGCGTCGGCCGCCTCGGTGTGCTCGCGGCCGTCCGCCGTACGGGCCGTGATCTGCCAGCAGCCGTCCGCCTGGGCGACCCGGACGACCTCGCGGCCGAACTCGACGGCATCGAGGAGGCCGTACCGGGCGGCGTACGAGCGCAGGTAGTCCTGGACCTCGTGCTGGGTGGGGAAGGCGGTGGTGAACCCGGGCGGGTGGTCGCTGAACGGCATGCTCATGCGTGAGCTCTGCATGCGCACACCCGCGTAGGCGCCGCCGCCCGACGGGTTCCAGATGCCGCCGAGGTCGTCGCGCTTCTCGTAGCAGACGACGTCGAGGCCGGCGGAGCGGGCCTGCCGCACGCAGGTGAGGCCTGCGGGGCCGGCTCCGATCACGACTGTTCGCATGAAGTCTCCAGTCTCATGGGCGGGTTCGCGGGTAGCGCGGTCACGGGCACGTTTACGGGCAGCGCGTTCACGGGCGGGCTCACGGGCGGGCTCGCGACGGGATCAGACGGGCCGTCAGATGAATGGGTCGAAGTCGTCGCACAGCTCCGCCTCCGGTCTGCTCGGCAGGATGGCGATCTCCTGGTTGGAGGGGTGCCGCGCGCAGACGAACCGGCAGTCCCGGCTCGGGTCGATGACACCGGTGTCGGCCGCCGACCACATCTCGGCGAAGGTCGACTGCTGGATGTCGCCGATCCGGCCCTTGGGGTTGCCCCGGTGGTACGGGCAGATGTAGACGCCGGTGGGGGTGACGGTGGTGCGCAACTCGGCGATGGTGCACCGGTGGTAGTCCTTCTCCTGGACGGAGTCGGTGCTGCTCCGCACGGACTGCCAGTTGGAGGAGTGCAGGACGTGGAAGCCGTCGTCCTCCAACGCGCGCAGCCGGGCTATCTGCTCCTCGACGGCCGCGATGTCCTCGGCCCGCTGGTTGACCGTGTAGTGGTCCTCGTCGAGCATGGCCTTGACCTCGAAGTAGTCGCAGCCGATCTCCTTGGCGAGCACGCCGGCCTGGTACACCTCGGCGTAGTTGGAGTCGGTGACCCGGCCGTCCTCGTCGAAGCGCTGCATGAGCAGGAACGAGTAGCCGAGCCGGCCGGACTTGCGGGCGGCCAGCGTCCGCATGTTGTCGATGACTTGGGGGAACGCGCTGCGCTTGCCCCGGCTGGGGCGGAACGTGGCGTAGGTGTCGGCGGTGCCGGCGTCGATCGAGACCCGCACCCAGGAGAGCATGTCGGCGAGTTGGTCGAGGTAGCGGTGGATCTGGGTGCCGTTGGTCACCAGGCCGAGCTTGATCCCCGCCTCGTGCAGCACCTCGATGATCCGGCCCACGGAGCGGTGCATCAGCGGCTCGCCGCCGCCGATCAGGATCACGGCGAGGACCTTGGAGTCCGCGAGCTCGTGAGCGAGGCGGAGGATGCGGTCCTGGCCGATCTGCCCGTGGTGCAGGACCTGGGAGGAGATGCACTCCGGGCAGGCCAGGTCGCAGACGGTGGTCGGGTCGAGGTCGACGACGAGGGGGGAGGCCAGTCGCCGCCCTTGCGCGACGTCGAGCACGGCGGGGTGGACGGAACGCTGGTAGAGCTTGCCGACGAGGTCGAGGTTGCGCTCGACGAACCGGGTGCCGACGGCGTCACCCAGCTGAGTACGTGGCTCGTCCATGCGGACTTCATCTCCTGTCCGGAGCAAGTATGGGAGCGCTCCCACACGTGGGTCACAGGGGTCTGGGGCGATGTGGAAGCGTTTCCGGTGAAACTAGCCCGGCCCGGGTCGCCGAGTCAACGGACATCGGACGGCGGGCGTCCTGACGCTGCGGCGCTGGTCGAGTACCTGCCAACTCCCATGAGCCGCAGCGCCGTTGTCGGTGATCCGGAAGTCACGACATGCCACGGCACGGCGCGGCAATACGCAGCACGGCACAGCAGGGCACGACACAGCACAGCGCGGCCGGACGGCGCCCGGGCCCCCGGGTCGTCCGGCCGCGCCGCTTCGCCTCGGCCCCCTCGCGGCCGTGAGCCGTCAGTCCAGCCCGCCGCGGCGGATCACCTCGGAGTACCAGCGGGCGCTGGCCTTCGGCGTGCGCACCAGGGTGTCGTAGTCGACGTGGACGATGCCGAAGCGCTTGTCGTAGCCGTACGCCCACTCGAAGTTGTCGAGCAGGGACCACAGGAAGTAGCCCCGGACGTCCGCGCCACCGGCGATCGCGTCGGCGACCGCGCCCAGGTGGCCGCGGAGGTAGGCGGTCCGTTCGGGGTCGTGGACGGTGCCGTCGGGCGAGACGGTGTCCTCGAAGGCGGCGCCGTTCTCGCTGACCATCAGCGGCAGGCCGAACTCGCGGTGCATCGCGAGCAGCGCGTCGGACAGCCCGGTCGGGTCGATCGGCCAGCCCATGGCGGTGACGTCGTCGTTGGCGAGGTGGAAGGCGACGTCGTCGACGCCCGGCCAGGGCGAGGACGGGCCGCCGCCGTGGCCGTCCTGGCGGGGGAGGCGTCCGGCGTCCGCCGGGGAGGAGACGACGGTCGGGTTGTAGTAGTTGAGGCCGAGCAGGTCGATCGGTCGGGAGATCTCGGCGAGGTCGCCGTCGTGGACGAGGCCTGCCCAGTCGACCAGGTGTGCGGTGTCCGTGAGGAGGTCCTCGTCGTACCGGCCCCTGAACATCGGGCTGGTGAAGATCCGGTTGCCGACGGCGTCGATCCGGCGGGCCGCCTCCTGGTCCTCCGGGCGCTCGCTGAGCGGCCGTACGACGTGCAGGTTGAGCGAGACGGCCACCTGGGCGGCGGACGGCAGTGCGGCGCGCAGGGCGCCGACGGCCAGGCCGTGGCCGAGGTTGAGGTGGTGGGCGGCGCGCAGGGCGTCGGCCGGGTCGGTGCGGCCGGGGGCGTGGACGCCGGCGCCGTAGCCGAGGAAGGCGCTGCACCAGGGCTCGTTGAGGGTGGTCCAGGTGGACACCCGGTCGCCGAGCGCCTCGGCGGCGAGCGTCGCGTAGTCGGCGAAGCGGTACGCGGTCTGCCGGGCCGGCCAGCCCCCTGCGTCCTCCAACTCCTGTGGCAGGTCCCAGTGGTAGAGCGTGGCGACCGGGGTGATGCCGTGGGCGAGCAGTTCGTCGGTGAGGGCGCGGTAGAAGTCCAGGCCGCGCTGGGCGGCCGGACCGCGTCCGCTGGGCTGGACGCGGGGCCAGGCGATGGAGAAGCGGTAGGAGGTCAGGCCGAGGTCGGCCATCAGCCGGACGTCCTCGCGGAAGCGGTGGTAGTGGTCGAGCGCGGTGTCGCCGGTGTCGCCGTTGGCGACCTTGCCGGGAGTGTGGCTGAAGGTGTCCCAGATCGAGGGGGCGCGGCCGTCCTCCGCGACGGCGCCCTCGATCTGGTAGGCCGCGGTGGCCGTCCCCCAGGCGAAGGCCGGCGGGAACGCGCGTCGGGCGGAACGGATGTCCGGTGAGGCCACGGTCATGACAGGAGTACTCCAATGGGGTGTGGTGGACATCGGGTGGTGGACATCGGGTACCGGTCTGCGCGCCGGTCACCCCTTCAGGGCGCCCTGGGTGATGCCGCCGACGATCTGGCGGCCGAAGACGGTGAAGACCAGGAGCAGCGGCACGGTGCCGATGAGCGCGCCGGCCGTGATGACGGACCAGTCGGTGGACCATCCGGTGCCGAGGCCGGCGAGGGCGACCTGGACCGTGGGGTTGATGGCGCCGTTCATCGCGATGACGGGCCACAGGAAGTCGTTCCAGGACTGGACGAAGGTGAGCATCCCCAGCACGGCCATGGCGGGCCGGGCGATCGGCAGGACGACGTGCCAGACGACGCGCAGCGAGTTCGCGCCGTCGATCCGGGCCGCCTCCAGCAGTTCGGTGGGCAGGGCCTGGGTGAGGTACTGGCGCATGAAGAACACGCCGAAGGCGGTCACCAGGGTGGGCAGGATGAGGGCGCCGAGCCGGTTGCCGAGCCCGAGGTGCCGCATCAGGATGAACAGCGGCACGATGCTGACCTGGGCGGGCACGGCCATGGTGGCGACGACGAGGGCGAGCAGCGCGCCGCGGCCGCGGAAGCGCAGCTTGGCGAAGGCGAAGCCGGCCAGCACGGAGAACGCCACCGTGCTGAGCGCGACGGTGCCGGCGACCAGCGTGGAGTTGAGCAGCGCGACACCCATGCCGCGGGCCCCGGCGTTGTGCCACACGTAGCCGATGTTGTGGAACAGGTTCGAGCCGGGCACGAGCGGCGGGGGCGTGGAGACCACCCGGTGGCTGTCGGTCGACGCCGCGACGAGTGTCCAGTACAGCGGGAACAGCGAGGCGAGGGCGGCCAGGACCAGCGTCGCCAGGGCGAGCGGCCCGGCCCGGTGCTGGTCGCCCGCGCCCGGGGAGCGCAGCCGGTTCCGGCGCCCGGTGCCCCGCGGGGTGGAGGGGGTGGAGGGGGTGGAGGGGGCCGCCGGGTCGGGGGCCGGGGAGCCGGGCGCGGGGGAGTCGGCGGGGATGGTGGTCATGTCGTCGTCCTTCGCGGTCACTTGGCGGAGCGCAGGCGGCGGGCGATCAGCGTGTTGGCCAGGCCGACCAGCAGGAGCAGGCCGAACATCAGCCAGGCGATGGCGGAGGCGCGTCCGAGCATGCTGTAGTGGAAGCCCTGGTCGTACATGAAGATGCCGAGGGTCTCGTACTGGTGGTTCGTGCCGCCCTGGTGGCCGCTCTGGCCGCCGAACAGGTAGGGCTCGCCGAAGAGTTGGGTCGCTCCGATGAACGAGACGACGACCGTGAACAGGATGGTGGGGCGCAGTTCGGGGATCGTGACGTGGCGGAACTGCTGCCAGCGGTTGGCTCCGTCGATCGCGGCGGCCTCGTACAAGTCGCGCGGGATGGCCTGCATCGCGGCGAGGTAGATCAGCGCGTTGTAGCCCGTCCACCGCCAGATGACGATCATCGAGATGGCGAGCTGGGAGGTCCACGAGCCGGATTCCCACCGGACCGGTCCGATGCCCACGAGGCCGAGCAGCCAGTTGGCCATGCCGCCCTCGGGGCTGAAGATCAGCGCGAAGACGAGTGTGGCGGCCGCCACCGACGTCGCGTACGGCGCGAGCAGCGCCGTGCGGAAGAAGCCGCGGGCCGGGAGCCGGTAGTTGAGCAGGTGGGCGAGGCCGAGCGCGATCAGCAGCTGCGGGACGGTGGACAGCACGCCGAGGGTGACCGTGTTGCGCAGGGCGTGCCAGAAGAGCTCGCTCGGCGGCCCGAACAGCAGGTCGCCGTAGTTCCGCAGACCGACCCAGTCGGCCTGGTCCACGTTGTACAGGCTGACCTGGTGCAGGGAGAGCCAGCCGGTGTAGACGAGCGGGAAGAGCCCGAAGACCGCGAACACCACGAAGAACGGCGCGACGAACACGTAGGGCGAGCCGACGTGGTCCCAGCGCCGCAGCCGGCCGCGCAGGCCCGTCGGTGTTCCGCGGCGCTCCGGCGGGTCGGTGGCGGGCGGGTCTGCCGGGTCTCGTCGGCGGGTGCGGGTCGAGGTGGCCACAGGGTTCCTCCGTGCCGGGTCGACGGCCGGGCGGGGTCGTCGCGTCGTTCGGGAAAGGGTTCGGTCGGGAAGGGGGTTCGGTCGGTCTTGGCTGCTCGCGGGCGGACGGCGTACGGACGCCGTACGGACCACGGGCGGGGGGCGGGGCTGCCGTGCGCCCCCGGGCGGTCCGTACGGCCGCTCCCGCGGTTACTGGATGGTGCTCGCGATCTGCTTCAGGGTGGAGGCCCAGGCGTCGTCGGAGCTCATGTGGTTCTGCTCCATGAGCAGCACGCCGTTGCTGAACACCCCGTGGAAGTCACCGTGGTGCGGGCCCGTCTCGGCCGGCTGGATGGCCTTGGCCGCGGTGGAGAAGATCTGCCCGGTGGGGGCGTTCGGGCCGATGTAGGGGTTGGCGAAGTCGGTGACGCCGGGCAGCGAGTACGCCTTCTGGTTGGCGGGGATGTTGCCGACCTTCTGGAAGACCCTGGCCTGCTGCTCGGGCGCGGTCAGCCAGACGGCCAGCGCCTGGGCCTGGGCGACGTGCTTGCCGGAGGCCGGCACCGCCAGGAACGAGCCGCCCCAGTTCCCCGCGGCGGGAGCCTGGGCGATGTTCCACTTGCCGGCGTTGTCGGGCCCGGAGAACTTCTCGATGTTGGCCTGCTGCCAGGACGGGCAGACGGTGGTGGCGAACGTGGAGTTGGAGAAGGCCGTCTGCCAGGGGGTGTCGAACTCCTTGAGCCCCTGGGTGATGCCGGCCTGGACCGCGTCGGCGGCCAGCTTCCAGCCGTTCTTCACACCGGCGGAGTCCTGGTAGTCGGCCTTGCCGTTCTTGTAGTACTGCTCGGTGTCGGAGGAGACCACGCCGTTGTACAGGCCGGTGGCGGTGTCCATGAAGGAGGTGCCCTTGGGGGCCTTGGCCTGGTACTGGCGGCCGACCTCGACGTACTTCGCCCAGTCGCCCGCCCACAGGGCGCTGACCGAGGCCGGGTCGCCGGGCAGGCCCGCCGCCTGGAAGAGGTCCTGGCGGTAGCAGATCGCCATCGGGCCGACGTCCGTGCCGAGCCCGACGGTCTTGCCCTGGGCGGTGGTCGCCTGCTTCCACTTCCACGGCAGGTAGGCGTCCTTCTCGACACCCTGGGCGTGCGACAGGTCGGTGAAGGCGCCGCTGAGCTGGTCGGAGGTGGCCAGCGCGATCCGGGTCACTTCGAGGGCCTGGATGTCGTCGAGCCCGCCGCCCGACAGCCGGGTCTGCAGCGCGGTCCAGTAGTCGCCCTCCTGGGTGGTGGTGTTCTCCTTGATCGTGATGTTCGGGTGGGCCTTCATGTACTCGTCGAAGAGCCCGGACTCCTTGTAGCCGAAGGTGCCGAAGTCGCCCACGGTGAGCGTGGTCTTCGCGTTCGGGTCGTCCGAGCCGGCCCCTCCCGAGGAGCATCCGGTGGCCAGGGCCGCGGTGGCGACGGTGGCCGACAGGAGGGCGGCGGCTCTGCGGGAACGGCTGCGCAGGAACATGGGTCTCTCCAGGAAGCGGTAGCGGGATGCGCGAGGGTGGTCGCGCGCTCGGGGCACCGTGGGCGGAGCCGCGAGCGGTCGCGAGGGGGTGGGGGAGGGTGGGTGGCGACGGGTGGGGCCTGGGGGGATCGGTCTGACGGCCCCGGGAGCGCTGACTGTCGAGTGGAAGCGCTTCCAGTTGGGAAACCCTGCTCCCTGGAGCGGGAGACTGTCAAGGGGCAGCCAGCCCAGGGGGCTTCGAGCCGGTGGGAGGCTCGCGGGAAGGACGAATCGCCCACACCCGCAGGAGCGGTCGTGAAATGGTCGGCTCGCCTGCGGGGCGCGGCGCGCGCACGCCGGGCAGCTCGGCAAGGGACGGCGGGGTGAAATAGCGCCGGAAACGCTTCCAGGCGGAGGTGGCGCTTCCAGGTCAGGGCGTGCTCCCGGTCTGGACGGGGGCGGGGTGGGCGGTGGCCCGGACCGATTCGGACGGGCACCAGCTCGTGCTGCTGGTGCTGCTGAAGTCCTACCAGCGGATGGGGTGCTGCCCGCGGTGGGAGGAGGCCCCGAAGGCGGTGGTCGACTTCGTGCGGCGGGCGGTGGCGCTGTCGGAGGGCGTGTGGTGGCCGGCTACGGCGCGGAGAAGACCGCGAAGAACCACCGGGCGCTGGTGCGGCAGCGGGTGGGGGTGCTGTACGACGCCGGGCGGGCCCGTGAGGTGGCCGACGAGGCGATCCGGGCGGAGGGGATCCGACCGGGTCGCACTTCAAGGACCTGATGCGGGTTGCGCTGTCGGTGCGCGAGGGCAAGGTGTCCTCCGTCTTGCTGCTGCGGCGACTGCGCTCGGGGTCGCACAAGAACGCCCGCTATGCGGCGTTTTTTCGCGAGGTCGGCCGGGTGATCCGCACCGTCCAGCCGCTGAGGTACCTGACGGACCCGCAGATGCGTCGGCGGGTGACGGCCGAGATCAGAAAGGTCGAGGCGTTCAACGGCTTCTCGGAGTGGGTGCGCTTCGGTAACCGCGGCGTCATCGCCGACGACGACCCCGTCGAGCAGGGGAAGGCGGTCAAGTTCGACGCCCTGTTCACCAACTGCCTGGTCTTCCACAACACCCTGGACATCGCCCAGGCGGTACGTGAGCTGCAGGCCGAGGGCTGGAACGCCGACCGCAGGACCTGGCGGAGGTCTCGCCCCACCTGACCGAGAAGATCATGCGGTTCGGCGAGCACTCCACCCACGAGCTCGACCTGGCCCCGGAGGCGTACGAGCCGCACTTGGACGTCGACTTCACCCAGCTCGACCCGCAGGACTTCGTCGCAGCCTCCTGATCGCCACCTGCTGCTACGGAAAGGGGCGGCGCCGGCCGAGCCGGTGCCGCCCTACGAGACCGGGGCTCAGCCGCCGTAGCGCCGCTGCCTGGCGGCGAAGCTGCGGACCGCGCGCAGGAAGTCGACCTCGCGGAACGCGGGCCAGTAGGCCTCGCAGAAGTACAGCTCCGAGTAGGCGCTTTGCCAGAGCAGGAAGTTCGACAGCCGTTGTTCGCCGCTGGTACGGATGACCAGGTCGGGGTCGGGTCGGCCGGCGGTGTACAGGTGCGGGGCGATGTCGTCGACGGTCAGGGCGTCCGCGGCCTCGGTCAGTGACGCGCCCTCTTCGGCTCGCGCGTACATCAGGTCGCGCACGGCGTCGACGACCTCCTGGCGGCCGCCGTAGCCGACGGCCAGGGTGACGTGAGCCCCGGTGGTGCAGGTGCGGGTGGCCTCGACGGCCTCCTTGAGGGCGCGGGCGGTGCTGTCGGGCAGGGCGTCGGTCATTCCTGCGAGGTGGACCTGCCAGCGGGCGTCCGGGCGGGTGAGGCGATCGACGACCACCTGCTCGATCAGCCGCATCAGGTAGGCGACTTCGGCGTCGCCGCGGCGCTGGAGGTTCTCGGTCGAGCAGACGAAGACGGTGATGTGCTTGATCCCCAGGGCCTCGCACCACGAGAGCACCTCCTCGACGTGCTCGGCGCCCACCTTGTGGCCGAGGCTCGGGTTGGCCATGCCCATCTGCCGGGCCCAGCGGCGGTTGCCGTCCATGATCAGCCCGACATGCCGGGGCAGTGGGGCCGCCATGACCTCGCGGCGCAGGCGGCGGGTGTAGAGGGAGCGGAGCAGGTCGGGCATGGGCACCGTCCAAGTGGGATGGGAGCGGCCCGCCGGTTCGGGCGAGCCCTGGGCAGGCGGGTGTCGCGTGGCCTACCTGGCCGACAGCAGGTCGCGCAGGTCGCGCAGGGTGCCCGCGCACACCGCCGTCAGCAGCAGCAGGCCCACGCCGATGCCGACGCCGAGCGGGTGGAATCCGGCACCGGTGAGCGAGAGTCCGAAGATGGTCGCGCCGCCGGTGGCGCTGGCGCCAGCGAGGGTCCACACACCGGCCCGGAGGCGGTCGGTGCCGGGTGGCACGACGGCATCCGCGCCGACGCCGGTGAAGATGCGGGGGATCTGGATCGCGCCGAGGCCGAGGGAGATCCACCAGGCGGCGAGTACGGCGGTCCGCAGGGTGGGCGGTGAGGCGTCCGCGTCGACGCCGCCGTGCACCAGGACGACCACAGTGGTGCCGAGGAGCGTCGGTACGGCGAGGCGACGGAGTGCCCAGCCCAGCAATGTGATCGCGGCGCGCAGCGTGGGCCGGGGCCGGGGTGCGACGAGGGCGATGCCGAGCAGCAGCAGGGTGGTGCAGCCGTGCGTGACCTGCTCCCGGACGGCGTCGGCGGGCAGGGGGCCGGCCTGTTCGGCGGCCAGGTGGCTCAGGAACCAGGCGGCGAGGGCGACCGTGATGCCCATGGTGGCCACCCGTCGCTGGCGCTGTGCCGGGGAGTCGGCGGGCCAGTGGGCCGGGTGCAGCCACATGTCCGCGATGCCCGCGATCAGGTTGGGCCAGGACTTCCAGCCCGCGCCCCGAGCCTCGTCCTCCACCATCGAACCCCAGCGCTCGCGGAAGGCGTCCGGGTAGAGCTTGACCAGCCTGCGGGTGACGACGCTCATGCCGGGTTCACCCCCAGGCGCCGCAGTCCCGCGTTCGCGACCCGAGCCATGGCGCGCAGTTCGCGTTCCAGGACCTCGCGGCCGAGGGACGTCAGCTGCACTGGGCGCTGGCGGCCCTGCCCGTCGAGCGGCTCGATCAGCCGCTTCGACTCCAGCCTGGCCAGCGCCCCGTACAGACTGCCGGGGCCCAGCCGCTCCCCGGTCAGCTCCTCGATCGCCGTGTTGATGGCGTATCCGTGCAGCGGTCCGTCGGCCAGCGCGCAGAGCACCAGCGTCTGGGCATCGTTGGCTTGCATGTCGCTCCTTCCGATCTGACGGAGCACCATACTACGTGCCATGAACTACGTGCCACGTAGTACGCGATGTGTACTATCGCCGCCATGCGAAATGACGTGACGACCAATCGGATGGAAGTCGGACACCCCGCTCGGCCCGCCGCGGCCGCGGCGCTGTCGACGTCCGCCGCCGGCGCTGCCGCCTTCACCCTGTTCGCCTACCTGACGACTCAGGTTCGCTCGGTGCGGGCGGGCAGTCCCTGGCAGGGCGATCCGTACGACGCGGTGGTGACCTTCACCATGTTCTTCGTCCCCCTGCTCGGCGCGCTCGGCGGGGCAAGGGCGCTACTGTGTCGCGGCGACCGACCGCTGCCGCGCTACCGGATCGAGCAGGTACTTCGGGCCGCGCTGGTGTGCACGCTGCTCGTCGCCGCCACGCTCGCCACCGACTGGGCGGCGGTGGCCGCGCGGGCGGACCGCGCGTCCTGGGACGGCGGCACCCCCTGGCTGATCGCGTCCCTCCTACCGCTCACCGGGGTGACGGCCGGGAGCCTGCTGCTGCACCGCCGGGCGATCCGACGGCTACCGAAGCCTGTGTGCGGGGCCGAGGACACGGGCGGGGACTGGCTGGACGACCTCGCACCTTTCGCGACTCTCCTCGCCGGCCCCCGCTCCCGCACACGGCGCGCACTCGCTGCGCTGATCGGCCGCGGCAAGGTGCTCGACTTCGTGCGCCTCCGGTTCACCCTGCTCGCCGCGACAGCCGCCGTCGCCGCTGGCCTGCTGGTCGCCACGGGACTGGCTTCCGGCGAGGGCTGGCCCGGGGTACTGCTCTTCACCGTGGAGACCGCAGTCTTCGCGGGCGGCACCTTCGCCTTTGTGATGATCTGCAACAGCGTCCTGCGGTTCGCCGCGCCTCCTCCCGCGTCGGAAACGAGACGGGCCGCCCGGATCGCGACCACCGCAGGCGCGTCGACACTGCCGGTCTCACTTGCGCTGCGGGACACCGCCTGGCAGCTACTCGGGCTCGGTGACCAGGTCGACTCCATCGGACAGTGGGCGGCCGTCACCCTCGCGTTCGCGCTACTGACGGGCGCGCTCACCTTCGGTGTGACTGCGACCGCGACCAGGGATTGACTGCGGGAAGCATCCGGTCGGTTGCCGGAGCAGGGAGACGCTGCCATTGAGGCTGGCACATCGGACCGACGACCGGAATCTACGGCCCCAACGGGTTCGGCGGGATGTTCTTCGCGGTGCTGGCCGTCGCCGCCCAGCTCGACCGCAACTATTCGCCTGTGATCCCCGGCCCGCACCGACTCGAGGGTGGGGCCCTCCAATCACGCTTCCAAGATCACGTCATGGTCCCTTTTGCACGCACCTTGGCCGGACCCCAGGTCAGCCCGCGGTCGAGGGCGCGGATTCGCGGATCGTCAGCCGGGTGGGGAGTACGAGGGGGCTCGGGTCCTGGCCGTCGATGACGGCCGCGAGCATCCGGGCCATCTCCAGCCCGAGCGCCCGCACCGGCTGGCGCACGGTCGTCAGCGGCGGGTCGGCGTACAGGGCACTGGCGAGGTCGTCGAAGCCGACGACCGCGACGTCCTCGGGGACGCGTCTGCCGTGTCGGCGCAGGGTGCGCAGCGCGCCCAGCGCCATGCCGTCGTTGGCCGTGAACACCGCGTCGATGTCCGGGCGGTCCGCGAGCAGCCGCTCCATGGCGGCCTCGCCGCCGGCCTGGGTGAAGTCGCCCGGCACCACGCCCGCGGCGGACCGGCCGGCCAGCACCAGTGCCTCGCGGAAGCCCTGTTCGCGGGCGACGGCGGCCTGCAGGTCGACCTGTCCGGTGATCATCGCGATGTTCCGGCGGCCGCCGCGAACCAGGTGCTCGACGGCCAGCCGCGCGCCGCCCCGGTTGTCCGGGTCCACGTACCACCGGGGCGTGCCCGCCAGTGGCAGGCCGCCGAAGACCACGGGCAGGTCCGTCTCCTCGGCCAGCCGGCCCAGGGGATCGTCGCCGCGCACCGCCATCAGCATCACGCCGTCGGCCCGGTGGGAGCTCAGGATGCGCCGCAGGCGCTCCTTGCCGCGGGGCGTGTTGGCCAGCAGCAGGA
This sequence comes from Kitasatospora sp. NPDC023385, assembly GCF_055664045.1. Lineage (NCBI taxonomy): Bacteria > Bacillati > Actinomycetota > Actinomycetes > Kitasatosporales > Streptomycetaceae > Kitasatospora > Kitasatospora sp. NPDC023385. The sequence goes on from NZ_JBVOOL010000004.1 coordinate 121,658, forward strand.
CCAATTCCAGGTCCGTCTGGTCGAGGAAGGAACTGACGCCCACCGTCACCTCGGCGAAGAACGGGTCGGCGAAGAGGCCGGGCTCGTCGCTGGACACCGCCAGCACGACCGCACCCGCGCGCCGGGTCGCCAGGGCCCGGGCGGTCGGGTTCGGCACGTAGCCGAGCTCGCGGACCGCCCGCTCCACCGCGGCGCGCTTGGCCGCGCTCACGTGCGGCACGTTGTTGATGACGCGGGACGCCGCCGTGCGCGAGACACCGGCCCGGGCTGCGACCTCGTCCAGCGTCGGCTGGCGTCGGGGAGACGTCTCCATCGCGATTGCTGATCCTCCTGTTGCCGGCGGGCGTTCTCCCGACCATGGTTCCACAGACCTTCCGTGCCCCCAGGGCGGCCGACCGACCCGCTTGCCTCCGCTGATCGGAAGCGCTTCCACACTCTAGGCCAGCCGCCCCCGGTTTCGCCGGGGCAGCGGCGACTTCCATCGGTTTCCGAGACGGCAGACCGCACAGCGTGCTTGCGCACGCGTCTTGACACCGGGTTCGGATCGGCCCAATCATCTGGTCAGTTGGAAGCGCTTCCATCTTCCGCCCCCACCCCACCCAGTGGAGGAAGTACCATGCGCCGCTCACTCCGCAGGCTCTCCCTGCTCCTGACCCCCGCGCTGACCGCCCTCCTGGTCGCGATCCACCCCGGGACGGCGTACGCCGCCGACCCCACCACCATGACCAGCGGCTTCTACGTCGACCCCGACTCCTCCGCACGGCAGTGGGTCAACGCCAACCCCGGCGACGGCCGGACCGCCGCCATCCGGTCGTCGATCGCCGACGTGCCCACGGCCCGCTGGTTCGGCAACTGGAGCGGCACCATCGGCACGGCGACCGGCGCCTTCGTCGGCGCGGCCGCCGCCAACCGCAAGCTGCCCGTCCTGGTGGCGTACAACATCCCCAACCGCGACATCTGCGCCGGCCAGTCCGGCGGCGGCGCGGGCTCCGACGCCGACTACGCCACCTGGATCGCCGCCTTCGCGAGCGGCATCGGCAACCGGCCGGCCGTGGTCGTCCTCGAGCCCGACGCGCTGGGGGACGAGTCCTGCATGACGCAGACCCAGATCACCGCGCGCAACGCCCTGCTGAACAACGCCATCGCACAGTTCAACGCCAAGGCCCCGAACACCTGGGTCTACCTGGACGCCGGCAACCCCGCCTGGCTGAGCGCCACCACCATGGCCCAGCACCTGGCCGCGGCCGGGGTGAGGGGAGCCCACGGGTTCTCGCTCAACGTGTCCAACTACTACACCACCGCGCAGAACACGGCGTACGGCAACTCCGTCAACGCGGCCCTGGGAGCGACGTACGGGTACACCAAGCCGTACGTCGTCGACACCAGCCGCAACGGCAACGGATCCGACGGCAACTGGTGCAACGCGGCGGGGCGCAGGACCGGCACGCCCACGCAGGTCGGCGGCGGCGCCGAGATGCTGCTGTGGATCAAGGCGCCCGGCGAGTCCGACGGCAACTGCGGCACCGGCGCCGGATCGAGCGCCGGACAGTTCCTGCCGAAGGTGGCGTACAACCTGATCTACGGCTACTGACCGGAGAGCGGCACTGACACCCCCCCACCCTCACCCTCCTCTCGCCCCAATTCCGAGAAGCCGACAAGAGGACGACCCTGTGAGACCACGCATCCCCCGCTCGCTGATCCCCGTCGGCATCGCCGCCCTGCTGATCGGGCTGGCCGTCCCGGCCCAGGCGCAGGCGCAGGCCCAGGCCCCGGGCCAGGTGCAGGGCCAGGTGCAGGGCCAGGGCCGCCAGGCGACCGGCCACACGCTGCCGGCCGGCACCCGCTTCTACGTCGAACCGGACCGCGACGCCGACCGGCAGTCCGTCACCGACCTGCTGCACGGCGACTTCGCCGGCGCCACCACCATGGCCAAACTGGCCAGTTGGCCCGGAGCGCACTGGTTCTCCGACGGCACACCGGCCCAGGTCGAGGACCAGACGCGCACCCTGGTCCGCCGCGCGGCCCGCACCGGCACCGTCCCGGTCCTGGTCGCCTACAACATCCCGGGGCGGGACTGCTCCCAGTACTCCAGCGGAGGCGCGCAGTCCGACGCGGACTACCAGGCCTGGATCGCCGCGCTGGCCCGCGGCGTCGGCCGCGACCGGGCGGTGGTCGTCCTCGAACCCGACGGCCTGGCCAACCTGCCCCGCGACTGCTCTTCCACCACCGACCCCACCGGCGCCCTCACCGCGGGTCGCATCGCCGACCTCCGCTACGCGGTCGACGCCCTGGAGAAGCAGCCCGATACGACCGTCTACCTGGACGCGGGCAACAGCCACTGGCAGAGCGTGGGCACCATGACACAGCGGCTGATGGAGGCAGGGGTCGACCGTGCCCAGGGCTTCTCGCTGAACGTCTCCAACTTCTTCGCCACCGACCTCTCCGACCACTACGGCACGTGGGTGTCGAACTGCCTCTGGTCCGCCACCAAGGGCCCGGAGGCCGCCCGCGGGCACGCCGACGCGTGCGCCGGACAGTACTTCTCCCCGGCCGCCCCCAACGACGGCCGGCCGGGCAACGCCGTCGACGTGGACGACCCCGGCACCTGGCACTGGACCGACCTGTGGTTCCAGCAGAACGTCGGCACCCCGCCCGCGGGCGAACGCACCCACTTCGTCGTCGACACCAGCCGCAACGGACAGGGCTCCTGGACGCCGCCGGCCGGCAAGTACACCGGCGACCCGCAGATCTGGTGCAACCCGCCCGGACGCGGCATCGGCGACCGCCCCACGGCCGGCACCGGCACCCCGCTCGCGGACGCCTACCTGTGGATCAAGACCGTCGGCCAGTCCGACGGGCAGTGCAACCGCAACATCCCCGGCGGAACGATCGACCCGGAGTACGGCATCGTCGACCCGGCGGCCGGCGCCTGGTGGCCCGAACAGGCCGCCGCCCTGGTGCGGAACGCCGATCCGGCACTGCCCTTCAACAGCAGGTACTGAGTCCGGGCGGGAGCCTGCCGGTGGCCGGGGGAAGCCGGCCGGTGACCGGGGGGAAGCCAGCCGATGACCGGGGGAAGCCGGCCGGTGACCGGGGGAGCCGACCGGGCGGTTTCCTCTGCCGGCATGAAAGTTACGCCGTGCACCGCGCCGTCCACCGCAGCTCAACCGGCCGACCCGGGAGGGCCAGCCGGCAGCGGCGTTGACCCGCGGCGGCGCCCCGGCCGACCCTCGGGACACCGTCGGCGATCCGCTCCCACGCCCGCCCGCCTTGCTCCGACGGCCCCCACCCCCACCCGCGTTGCTCCGACGGTACCCACCCCCGAGAGGAACACGCCCATGCCCTTACGGCCCCCACCGGGCACCTCGCGCCTGCCCGCCGCACTGGCCGGTCTGGCCCTGCTGGCCGCCGGCCTGCTCTGGAACACCGCGCCGAACGCCGACGCGGCCGCCCCCGCATCCTCCGCCGCCGCCCCGGCGCCCCTCACGGCGACGGTGAGCGTCAACGCCGCGCAGTCCCTCGCCACCGTCCCCGCCGCCGCGATCGGCACCAACGGCTCGGTCTACGACAGCAAGTTGACCGACGCCGCGGTGCCCGGCCTGCTCAGGCAGGCCGGCGTCGGCCTGGTCCGCTTCCCGGGCGGCAGTTCGTCCGACAGCTACGACTGGAAGACCAACACCGACCTCACCAACGGCCCCCAGGCCGTCGACTTCGACCAGTACGCCACCCTGCTCCAGCAGTCCGGCGCCCAGGGCATGGTGACGGTCAACTACGGCAGCGGCGACACGATCGGCGCCACGAAGTCCCCGGCCGAGACGGGCGCCCAGCTCGCGGCCGACTGGGTGCGGTACGCCAACATCACGCACGACTACCACATCAAGTACTGGGAGATCGGCAACGAGATCTACGGCAACGGGACTTACACCGCCGACTGGGAGACCGACAAGCACTGCGCCGCCGGCGCCGACCCGGCCGACTGCGGCCCCGCGGTGTACGCGCAGAACGCCAAGGCGTACATCGCGGCGATGAAGGCCGTCGACCCGACCATCCAGGTCGGCGTGGTGCTCACCGCACCGGGCAACTGGCCGGACGGCGCCACCTCGGCGGGCAGCCCGCAGCCGTGGAACCAGACCGTGATGACGGCGTTGGCCGGGCAGATCGGCTTCGCGGACGTGCACTGGTACCCGCAGAACCCGAGCAGCGTCAGCCCGCCCGGTCCGACCGACGCGGGCCTGCTCGCCGCCTCCGCGCAGATCCCCACCATGGTCGGCACGCTGCGCTCGCAGCTCGGCCGGTACACGGGCGACAGCTCGGTGCCGATCATGGTGACCGAGACCAACTCGGTCTCCTCCAACCCGGGCAAGCAGACCGTCGGCCTGGTCAACGCGCTCTTCCTGCCGCAGGACTACCTCGGCTGGCTCGCCAACGGGGTTGCCAGTGTGGACTGGTGGCAGATCCACAACGGCATCGTGACCACCGGTGACAACGGCTCCGCGCTCTACGGCTCGGCCGCCTACGGCGACTACGGCATGCTCGCCGACGGCAGCTGCGGCACCGTCGACGGCGCGCAGCTGTGCGAACCGGCGCCCGACACGCCGTTCCCGGCCTACAACGCCATGACGCTGCTCGGCAGGTTCGTCCACCCGGGCGACACCCTGGTCCCGGCCGGCTCCAGCCAGTCCCTGCTCAAGTCCTACGCGGGACGGTCCGCGGACGGCTCGCTGCGGGTGCTGCTGGTGAACGACGACCCGGCCGTCAGCTACCAGGTGGGCCTCGACTACGCCGGGTTCACCCCGGCTCCGGGCCCGCCGGCGGTGACCACCATGGCAGGCCCCGCCGCCGCACTGACCACCGCGAGCACGGGCACGGCCGGCGCCCAGACGGTCGCGCCGTACAGCGCCGTCCTGCTCACCCTGCGGCCGGGCACCGCGCTGCCCCCGCCGACCACGCCCGGCACACCCGCGGCCTCGGGCGTCACCAGCGCCTCCGTGCAGCTGGGTTGGGCCCCGTCCACCAGCTCCACCGGCCTGGCGGGCTACGACGTGGTCCAGATCGCGGGCAGCACCGAGACCGTGGTGGCCTCGCCGGCCGCTGCGAACGCGACCGTGACCGGCCTGCAGCCGAACACCGCCTACACCTTCGCCGTCTACGCCAAGGGCACGGCGGGCGACCGCTCGGCCCGCTCCGGCACCGTCACCGTGACCACGGCGGCGGCCGGTGGCGGCACCTGCAAGGTCGGTTACGCGGTGACCGACTGGGGCGGCGGTTTCACCGCCACCCTGGTGCTCACCAACACCGGCAGCACACCGGTGAACGGCTGGACCCTCTCCTTCGCCTGGCCCGGCAACCAGCAGCTGAGCCACGGCTGGAACGCCGCCTGGACCCAGTCCGGCAGCACGGTGACCGCCACCAGCCTCGCCTACAACCCCACACTGGCACCGGGCGCCGGCACCACCGTCGGGCTCAACGCCTCCTACACGGGCAGCAACCGGCCGCCGAGCAGCTTCACCCTGAACGGCACACCCTGCGGCTGACGGCGCGACGGGGACCGTCCGGGCAGCGCGCACGCCGCTGCCCGGACAGCCACGCCCGGCTCGCGCCGCGCCATGCCCCGCCGCGGGGCTGTGACTTCGCGGTCCGCGCGACCGGTCGCTGTGCACGGGCTACGCGCGCCACGTCGCGAGCAGGGGCGCGGTGCCGGCGCACGGGCCGCACGCCCCGGCCGCCGCGCGGACGGACGGCACGCCGGTGCGGCTGGTCGAAGTGCCGCACGGCATCGACGGCTTCGAGAGCGACGAGCCGACCGAGGAGGTCCGTGCCGCCGTCGAGCGGGCGGTGCGGGCAGGGCTCGAGCACCTGTGGGCCTGCGGCGATCGCGGCTTCGTCCCGGTGCTCTGCCCTGCCGATCGGCAGGGCAGAGCACCCGGGAGAGCCGGACTTTTATGCCGATCAGCACATGTGTGGGAGGGGGTGCGGCGGCCACTCTTGGGGCATCGAGACGGCGGCCGCCGGGGCCGCCGGGAGGAGGGAATCCCACCATGTTCCGCATTCGTACCAGTGCCCTTAGCCCTGCCCGTGGCCGTGCCCGTAGCCGTGCCGCCCGGGGTGCCGCCGCTGCCGGGCTGGCCCTCGCGGCTCTCACGGGGATCGCCCCGGCCTCGGCCACCGACACCTCCTCCGTACAGCAGGACGGGCGGGCTGGGCGTCCGGCGAGCGTCAGCGGTGCCGCCCGGATCTCGTACGCCTTCACCCCGAACGACGAGATCTGGTTCACCGTCGACGCCCAGGCGGTCCCGTACACCCACCGTTTCCCGGGCACCGGCGTGTCCGAGGGACTGCCCACCGACGCCCGGGGGACGGTCCGCTACTCCCATCATGTGAGCAGCACGGGGGAAACCCGCAGCGCCGAGGCGGAGGTGGACTGCCTGAGCACCGGAGGCCCGGTCGCCACGCTGACAGCCGTCGTCACCAGGTCGGATGTGGGCAACGTGGGCGAGCGAATAGGCCTGAGCGTCTACCAGGGCACCGGGCACGGCGACGGCCGGCTCGGGTTCTCCTGGGGCGTGGCCAACCTGGACGTGGGCGCGGACGGCAAGCCGTACCAGCCGGTGGTCGGCACCTGCATGGCGCCGGCCCCGTTCGCCCCGGTCCTGCGGGGCGGCTTCACCGTCCACCACACCGAGTTGGAGGTGCCGAAGACGGCCGGCCGGTAGCCGGGGCGGCCTGCCCACGGCCCCTCCCCACATGTCACGGAAGGAGCACCTGTGCAACCAGGCCGACCCTGGGGCGGATCGCACCTGCGGACCAGCCGAGCTGGACACGTTACCGACCGAGGCTCGACCGTCGTCGAACTGCACGCTGCGTGGATTCCCAGTCAAGGACCGCCGTCTGTACCTCGCGGACGGCATCGTGGTGACCGCGGTGTGGTCGAGAGATCTGCCGGGCGATCCTTCCTCGGTGCGGGTGCACCAGGAGGCCGTCGGGCACGGGTTCGCGAGCTTCGCGGTACTGCGGCCGCAGGCAGAAAGCCGCCGCTACCCGCCTCCCGTACGGGCGGTGACCAGGCCGGACTCGTAGGCCGCGATGACCGCCTGGGCGCGGTCCCGGACGTCGAGCTTGCCGAAGATGCTGGTGATGTAGTTCTTCACCGTCGACAGGCTGATGTCCAGGGCCCGGGCGATCTCGGTGTTGTCGAGGCCGGTGGCCATCAGCCGCCACACCTCGACCTCCCGGGGCGTCAACCCGCCCGTGTCGGTGACCGGCGGCCGGGCGCCGAGCGGGGCCCGGACGTAGGTGGAGATCAGCCGGGTGAGCAGGCGCGGGGCGACCACCGCCTCGCCGGCGTGGACGGTGCGGATCGCCGCGCCCAGTTCCTCGGGCGAGACGTCCTTGGGCAGGAACCCGTGGGCGCCGGCGCGCAGCGCGGCCACCACGTACTCGTCCATGTCGAAGGTGCTGAGGGCGAGGACCCGGCAGGAGGGCAGGGTGCGGGCCAGCTCCAGGGTCGCGCCGACCCCGTCGAGCACGGGCATCCGGATGTCCATCACCACGACGTCGGGGCGCAGCAGGCCGGCGGCGGTGACGGCCTGCTCCCCGTTCTCGGCCTCGCCCACCACCTCGAAGGACGGGTCGGGGGAGAGGATCAGGGACAGTCCGCGCCGCACCAGCGGCTGGTCGTCCGCGATGAGGATCCGGATGGCCGGTGCCACCGCGCTCACCGGGCCACCGCCGTCCCCGCCGCCCGCCGGGCCGCCGTCGTGCGCGCTCACCGGGCCGTCGCCGTTCCGTGCTGCACGGCCGCGTCGGCCGTCTCCTCCGGGGCCAGCGGCAGGTCGGCCAGCACGGCGAAGCCGCCCTCCGGCCGAGGTCCGGTCCGCAGGGTGCCGCCGTGCAGGGCGACGCGCTCCCGCATGCCGATCAGGCCGTACCCGCTCAGGCCGTACCCGCTCCGGCCGTGGCCGCTCCGGCCGCCGGCCGGGGCTGCCTCCTGCGGCGCGGCGCCGCCCGTGCCCGCCGTACCCCCGTCGTCGCGCACCTCGACGGTGACCCGGTCCGGACCGTACGTCAGGGTGACGGTCGCGCGGGCCGCGGCCCCGGCGTGCTTGCGGGCGTTGGTGAGGCCCTCCTGGACGATCCGGAACACGGTCAGGCCGATGGTGGGCGGCAGCGGGCGGAGGGGCCCGTGGACGCTGAAGTCGGTCGGCAGGCCGGTCACCCGGGACTCGTCCACCAGGCGGCCGAGGTCCTCGGCCCCGGGCTGGGGCGAGGGCGGGGCGGTGTCCGGTTCGTCGCCGGCCCGCAGGACGTCCAGGAGCTGGCGCATCTCCCGCAGGGCCAGTCGCCCGGAGGACTCCAGGGTGACCAGGGCGTCCCGGACCACCTCCGGGTGGGCGAGGTTGGCCCGGGCGCCACCGGCCATCAGCTGCATGGTGGTGATGTGGTGCGCCACGATGTCGTGCAACTCCCGTGCGATGCGGCGGCGTTCGTCAGCCACCGCGCGGTCGGCCAGCAGTGCGCGGTTGGCCGCGACCTCCCGCTGCCAGCGCGTGACGGCGAGGGCGGCGCCGGCCACGAGCAGGGAGGAGCAGGACGTGGCGGCGAGCGCCTGCCAGGAGGGGACGCGCAGGTGGCTCTGGCTCAGCATGGTCAGCACCGTCGTCGCCGCCGCGGCGGCCGCCGTCACCAGGGCGGGGCGGGCTCGGGCGACCGAGTACAGGCCGACCATCAGGACGGCGCCGAAGTGGGTGCTCGCCGGTGTGGACAGGTCGATCGCGGCCTCGACGGCCAGGACCGCGGCGAGCGCCGGCACCGGGTGGCGGCGCCGGACGAGCAGCGGCAGGGCCGACAGTGCGACGAGGAGCAGGACCGGCGGGGTCACCCGGCGTACCCCGTCCATCTCGCTGAAGAGCAGGTAGTTGAGCAGGTCGAGCGTGCAGGCGCTGGCGGCCACCAGCGCGTCGGTGTGGCTCCACAGCGCGCCGTCGGTCTCCGGCGGCGCGCTCGCCACCCCGCCGGGTTCCGGGCTCCCGCTCGCCGGGTGCGCCGGGTGCGCCGGGTCCGCCGGGTCCGCACCGAGTGCCGCATCCGTCGCGGGGCGCTGATGACCGCCCATGTCCGTTCCCCCTCCGTGCCCGGCCCGCGCCGCGCCTCACCGATGAGCCCCGATGAGCCCTGATGAGCCCGATCAGACCCCGTTCGGACCCTGTTCAGGGCCTGAACAGGCTGTGAACAGGCCCGATGACCCCATTCTTTCATCGGCCCACCCAGCCCCGGCATGGTCCCCGCGGCCGATCACGCCGGTGCGGACCAGGACCACGGTCCCGGGTCCGGGCCCGGTCGAGGAGTTGGGGCCCCGGTGCGGATCGTCCGTCGCAAGGACGTCCTCGGCCCACCCCGGGTGATGGTCTGGAACCCGGCCGGGAACCCCTCGAGCCGAGACCGACCTTGCGGACGCTCGCGTCCACCGCCGGAGGAAATCGTGATCCGCGCACTGACCGGATACTCCACCAGGAACCCGTGGAAGGTGATCACCTTCTGGGTGGTGCTGGGAATGTCCCTGGCCCTGCTGAGCCCGATGCTGCTCGCCCGCGTCACCCAGTCCCAGACCGGGGACTTCCTGCCCAGGAGCTACGACTCGGCCGCCGCACTGCGGATCGCCGAGGAGAACTTCGGGATGAGGCCCGACGCCATCACGGTCACGGTGCTGGTCGCCAGGGCCGACGGCAAGGCGCTCACCGCCGCCGACCAGCAGCGGGTCGAGGCCGAGGCGGCGAAGCTCGCCCAGCGCCGGGTCGTCATGCCCCGGAAGGACGACGAGCCGGCCTTCCTCGTCCCCGACCGCTCCCAGACCCCCCGGGTCGCCCCGGCCATGGTGGCGCCGGACCGCGGCTTCGAACTGCTCTCCGTCGAACTGAACGGCAACGCCGCGGACGAGGGCGTCCAGGGCGTCTACCGGGCGTTCCGGGACGCCACCCGGGCCCAGTTCGCCGAAGCCGGGATGCGCACCGGGTTCACCGGGGGACTGGCCGGCGCCGTGGACACCGCCGACTCCCACCGCACCGCCGCGACGGTAGGCGGCGCGCTCGTCATGGGGCTGATCGTCCTGCTCAACGTGCTGGTGTTCCGCAGCGTGGCGGCGGCCCTGCTGCCGCTGCTCGCCGTCGCCCTGATCGGCGCGGTGGCCGGCGGAGCCGTGGCCGGCGCCGCGACACTGACCGGCCTCAAGCTCGACGCCGGCACCCCCGGGCTGGTCTCCGTGGTCCTGCTCGGCATCGGCGTCGACTACCTGCTCTTCCTGCTCTTCCGCTTCCGCGAACACCTGCGGGCCCGGCCCGAGCAGCCCGCCCGCGAAGCCGCCGCCGAGGTGACCGCCCGGGTGGGCACCGCGATCACCTCGGCCGCGCTGACCATCGTCGCCGCCTTCGCCACCCTCGGCGTGGCCAGCTTCGGCCAGTTCCGCTCGCTCGGCCCGGCCATCGCCGTCGCCGTCCTGGTCATGCTGCTGGGCAGCCTCACCCTGATGCCCGCCCTGCTCGCCGCCTGCGGCCGCGGCATGTTCTGGCCCTCCCGCAGCCTGCGCCGCCGGCCGGTCGAGGGCTTCGCCGCCCGCTTCGGCACGCTCGTCGCCCGGCGGCCGCTGCCGATGCTGCTCGCCGCCGTCGCCCTGCTCGGCACCCTGGCCGCCGGGATGGCCGGGATCCGGATGGACTACGGCCTGGGCGGCGCCGGCGACCGGACCCCGGCCGCCACCACCGCCGCCGAGATCTCCCGCACCCTGCCGGCCGGCGTCTCCGACCCGACGAGCGTCTACGTCGTCACCACCGACGGCACCACCCTCGACCCCGGCCGGCTCGACGGCCTCTCCCACGCCCTCAGCCAGATCGACGGCGTCGGCAGGACGGGCGGCACCGTCCTCAACGGCGACCGGCGCGCCGCCCGGATCGACCTCTACCTGACCGCCGACCCGCAGAGCCAGCGCGCCCGCGACCTGGCCTCCGGCCCGGTCCGCGCCGTGGTCGCCGCCCACACCCCCGCCGGGACCAGCGCCCACGTGGGCGGCACGGCGGCGATCTTCGCCGACATCTCCACCGCCGTCGACCACGACCTGGCGATCGTCTTCCCGGTCGCGGCCGCCCTGATCGCCCTGATCCTGCTGCTGCTCCTGCGCAGCCTGCTCGCCCCGCTGGTCCTGATGCTCTCGGTCGGGCTCGGCTTCGCCGCCACCCTCGGCGCCGCGACCCTGCTGTTCCAGCACGGGCTGGGCGAACCGGGCGTCAGCTTCACCCTCCCGCTGGTGCTGTTCCTGTTCGTCGTGGCGCTGGGCACCGACTACAACATCCTCATCACCGACCGGATCCGCGAGGAGATGCAGCGCCCCGGCCCGCCCCGCGCCGCCGTCGCCCGCGCCGTGCGGCACACCGCGCCCGCCATCGCCACGGCAGGGCTGGTCCTGGCCGGCTCCTTCGCGACCCTCGCCGCCACCCCGGGCAGCGAACAGGTCGCCTTCGCGCTGACGCTCGGCATCCTGCTCTCCGCCGTCGTCCTGTCCCTGGTCCTGGTGCCCGCCGTCGCCGCCCTGCTCGGCCGCGCCCTCTGGTGGCCGCTCCGCCCGGACCGCCACCATCACCGGGCCGAGCCGGCCCCGGAGCCGTACCGCGTCCCGGTGCCCTGACCGGCGAGCCGTCAGGGGGGCGGGCCCGGCCCGCCCCCTTCGCACGCCTGCCCGTCGGCCTGTCCGGTCGGCCCGCCCCCAGCCGGCGGCCGTCGCGCATCAGCCCCCGCCCGGCCAGCTCGACCGCCTCGCGCCACGCCTGGACGCGGCGCGCGGTGATGCGGAACCGGCGGAGGCGGTGGCGGTGGCGGTGGCGGGTTCGCGTGGTTCGAAGCCGGTGCGTGCGGCGAACCGGTCACCCCGCCGCCCGGGCAACGCGTCGATCGCGAGCACCTCCACCTCGCCGTCGACCACGGTGACCCGTCACGGGTGACCCAGCGGCCAGCCGGCCGGTGCGGCCCGCAGCCAGGTGACGGCCGGCCGGACCGTCCGCGGGAGCGGCAACCAGCCAGGCCTCACCGTCCGTCCCAGTCGAAGGACAGCGCCGGTCGCTCGCGGATCAGGGCACGGATAGCCGGTCCGCCGTCAAGGCAGAGCGGCGTCCATCACCTGCAGGGGCCCGTTCTGCTGCTCGGTGTACTGGTGTAGGACGCTGATGGGGCTCCGTCGACGGAGCCGGCGAAGTAGGAGCCGGCCCCACAGGCGCTGTGCGCGCAGGTAGTGCTGTAACAGGTCGGGGAACTCCTGGCGGAGCCTGCGAGGGCTGACGCCCTTGAGGAGGTGACCGGACTGATCCTCACCCATCCCGATCACCGATCCGAAAGTCAACGAGCGCCGCATCAGGCAACGTTCGCCCCGAATCAGCCCTTAGTACTGCAACCGCATCTGGGGTTGTGGCCTCGGCGTTTGTAGTGGGAGCGGCGGGCTCGGGCCTGGCTGCGTCGTCGGAAGCGTGACCAGTGCAGATGGTGCTCGTTGGTCTGGTGTCGGGGCGTGACGACGATGTGCCCGATCAACCGGCGGATCTCCGGGACACTGAGGGGTATGAGGTCTTGCTCGTCGTCCGCGCCGCCCCTTTTGCGGCTTCTGTGGCGCGGACGGCGGTCAAGTAGGCGAGGGCGGCCATGGCCAGGGTGATGTGCCGATACCACGCCCGGTAGAGCCTGACCTGGTAGTGGTCCAGGCCGCACTCGCCCTTCGCGACCTGGAAGCACTCCTCCACCGCCCACCGTGCCGCGGCTACTTTGACCAGGTCTTTCAGTCGGGACGTGGTCGGTCCGTAGCAGACGTAGTAGGCGACTTCCGTCGGGTCGCTGACGGATCGTCTGGCCAGGACCCGGTGCCCGAAGCCGTTCTCCCACACGGGTCGGATCGCGACACGGGACCAGTCGTAGATCCGCTCACCATGAGCGCCCGCTCCGCCGGACAGGCGCTTCCACGCCTGTCGGGGCAGGGCGGCGATCAACTGGTCCACCCGGGCATCGGCGCCGGCCGCGGTGACCACGGTGTCGTTGACCTTGGTCGCCAGCACATGAGCCACCCGCCGCTCCTCCAACCACACCCGCAGATGCTTGACCTGCCCGTATGCCTCGTCCGCGGTGACCCACGCGAACGGGATGCCGGCATCGATCGCGCGTTGCAGCATCCACTTGAAGTGCTCATTCTTGGTGGCGAACGGGATGTCGTCGTCGATCCCGGCTGCCTGGCAGCGCTCCCGGTCGTCCGTCCAGGACACCGGGAGGTAGAGCTCGCGGTCGATCAACGCCCGTCCCCTGGTGGAGGCGTAGGCCAGGAAGGTGCCGATCTGGGAGTTCTCGGTGCGGCCGGCGGTCCCGGTGTACTGACGCTGGACACCGGCGGACCTGGTGCCCTTCTTCAGGAAGCCGGTGTCGTCTCCGATCAGGACCGCGTCCTTGGCGCCCTCCTCGGCGCTCTCGTCGCCCTGGCGCCAGCCGCCGGGCGGGGTCCAGTAGCCGGTCCAGGGGCCGGGGCCGGTGTCGCGCAGGTGCATCAGCAGCCAGCCTGCCGGGTCGGTGACGAGGACCAGGACGCCTTCGAAGTCGTCGTCCGGACGGGCGGGGCGCTCCAGGTAGAGCGGGCGTCCGCACCGGTGGGCGCGCAGGATCTGCCGCAGTCGCTGGTAGTGGTCCAGTTCCATGTGGTGGCGCCAGTCGTGGGCCGTCTCGAACCGGAACTCGGTGTGCTCGGTGGGGTCGAGGCGAATGCGGGCCTGCTGCTCGGCGGTCAGCGTGCCGCCGTCGAAGACGTGGCCGACGACCGGGACCGGGTAGTCGGCGTCGGCCTGGGTGTGGATCACGGCGACCAGGCGGCGGCGGAGCAGCTGCGGGTACCGAGGTGGCACGCCGGCTGGGGCTCAAGCCGAACTGGCTGATCGACGTGGCCAACGCCGGTTGCGCCTCCTTCGTTCACATGCTCGAACTGGCCCGGCAGATCCTCACCACCACCGACGCCAGGACCGCGCTGATCTGCAACGCGCAGAGCGCCGCCGGCCAGCTGTTCACCCAGTCCGACGTCCGCCGGCTGGCCCAGGCCGCGATCCCCGGTGACGGCTGTGGAGTGGGGAACGTGACCACATCGGGGTCCTCTCCGGTGCTGAATGTGGTGACCCATCACATCGGCGACTACAGCGGAGACATGACCGCCGTGCTGGACGACGGTCGCAAGTACTGGGAGCCCGGCACATCCCAACTGCGGATAGGCTTCACCGAATCCGGCGTCGCAGAGGTCCTGGAACGCGGCAACCGCCTGGTGCCGAAGGTGGTCACGGAACTGTGCCGACGGCTCGGTCTCAGCACCACGGAGATCGACTTGCTGGTGACCAACCAGCCCAACCGCGCCTTCCTGCAGAACTGGCGGGAGGCACTGCGGCTACCGGCGGATCGGCACCCTGACACCTTCGACAGCTGCGGAAACATGTTCGGCGCGGCGATCCCCATCACCCTGGACCTCGCGATCCGTTCGGGACAGGTCAAGGATGGCGACCTGGTAGTGCTCGGCGGCTTCGCCCATGCGGGCGACTTCGCCGGTGCGGCCGCGATCCGATGGGGCGGATGAGGGTGGCGACCGGCTCGGGTTGAGTCAGGCCAACGGTGTTCCCGGCCCCGCGGTGTCGGGGTCGGGGTCGGCGGCGAGGTTCGGTTCACCGGTATCGCCGGCATCGATCGAAGCGGCGTTGCCCGCCTCCGACACCACGGTCCACCTGGTGTGCTCGTTGGTGTTGCCGGTCCTCGCAACGACGTTGTCCCACTGGCCCGCATTCACCGCGTGATAGAGATAGTTGCCCCCGCCGAAGCTGTTCAGCAGCGCGATCCTGTCACTGTTCCGGACAACTCGCTTTCCGCCGACCGTCATGCCGGTAGCGCTGATGATGCCACGGAGGGTGATGCTGCCATCGGTCCTGATGCCCGTCGGGCTGATCTCGACCTTGGGGTATGTCACGTTCGGGTAGTGCGACTTGGCGACGAACGCGTCGGCCACGGAGATCTGGCCACCGCCCAGGGGGATGGTGATGTTCTTGCCTGCGGCCAGGGTCACGCCGTTGTTCGCGCTGAGGAGGCCGCTGACGTTGAGGGCACCCTTGGCGTTGAGGACGCCGCTGAGATTGAGGGTGGCCGCCGCCGCGGTGTCGAAACGGCCCGTCTTGAGCCAGATGTACCCGTCGGCCCCAGGGTCGACAGTGACGTTGGCGTTGGCCTGGATGGGCCCGTTCGTCGTCAGCGTCTTGCCGGCGGAAACCGTGATGTTCCCGCGCACGCTGATCGTGCCGGTGGCGAGCGTCGGATCCACCCAAGTGACCCTGAGCGTCTTGTCCTTGTCGATCGTCACATCGCCGGTGGCGAGGGTCTTGTCCGCCTTGACGGTGACGTTGCCGTTGGCTTGCACCGGCCCGTTCGTCGTCAGCGTCCCCGCCGCCGCCACCGTGACGTTGCTGTTGGCGCTCAGCGTGTTGACCACGACGTTGGGGGTGTTGACGGTCAGATAGGTGGTGAGGAAGTAGTCGTTCCCGTCGAGGGTCGCCTTCAGCGTGAAGTTGGCGTTGTCGTCCAGCACCGGCGACTTCCAGATCCGCCCCGCGAAGTTGCCCTGGACCGCGTCACTCGTCTCGGTCCCGTCCGCCTTCCGGTAGTACATCGTGTACGTGATCCTGTTGTCGGCCGGCGCATCCCACAGCAGATCCACGGTCAGGCCCCGGTTGATGACGGTCGTGCGAGGGCGCAGGCTCCGGAAGAAGAACTCGTCGTTCCCCTTCTTCACCTTCACCTGACCGGTGCGCTTCTGGTAGCTGCCATCCGCCCCCGTCGTCGACGTCGTCTCCTCGATGTCCAGGTCCACCGTCCCGATCGACGGATTCACCTCGATCCCCGACAGCGTGAACATGACCACCCACGTCCCGTCGAAGACCGCCGTCGTATCCGGCACGAACGAGAACACCGCCTTCATCGGATCCGTGGTGTCCCGATCGATCCACCACTCCGTCCCCTGCGCCTCACCATCCACCTTGCTCACCGCCGTGGTGATCAACGACGGCACGACCGTCAGATCCGACCCCGACGTCCCCGTCGGCACCTCGAGCGTGATCCCCTTGCAGTACACCTTGGGCGTGCCCTCCGGCAACCCCCGGCCGAAGCGCAGCACCACCGTCCCGTACTCCAACTCATGAATCGTGCTCACCCGCAACGGACTCGGCACCGTCTCCCGAGCCGGCTTGAGCAGATTCGTCTCCGCAGTGGATTCGACGGCAGTCACAGGTGTCCCTTCGAGGAGTGGCGAGCTGGCACGGTCGCGCCGGTCAACGCTTGTAGATCTTCAGGTTGTTGTCTCCGTCGCTGGTGTTCCCCCAGTAGGCGGTCGCCTTCCAGCCGCCGGGATTGCCGACGTTGTTCTTCGTGGTGGCGTTCAGCCGGACTCCGTGGTTGTCCTGCTGGATGTAGATGGGAGCGCCCGAAGTGACCACGTTGCCATCGGTCCTGATGCCCGTCGGGCTGATCTCGACCTTGGGGTGTGTCACGTTCGGGTAGTGCGACTTGGCGACGAACGCGTCGGCCACGGAGATCTGGCCACCGCCCAGGGGGATGGTGATGTTCTTGCCTGCGGCCAGGGTCACGCCGTTGTTCGCGCTGAGGAGGCCGCTGACGTTCAGAGCACCCTTGGCGTTGAGGACGCTCTCGGCATTGAGGACCCCCTTGGCGTTGAGGACGCCGTGGAGATTGAGGGTGGCTTCCGCCGTGGTGTCGAAGCGGCCCGTCTTGAGCCAGATGTACCCGTTGGCCCCGGGGTTCACCGTGACATTGGCGTTGGCCTGGACAGGCCCGTTCGTCGTCAACGTCCCTGCCGCCGCCACCGTGACGTTGCCGTTGGCCTGGATGGGCCCGTTCGCCGTCAGCGTCTTGCCCGCCGCCACCGTGACAGGCCCGTTCGCCGCCAACGTCCCCGCCGCCGCGACCGTGACGTTGGCGTTGGCCTGGATGGGCCCGTTCGCTGTCAGCGTCTTGCCCGTCGCCACCGTGACGTTCCCCTTGGCCTCCACCGGCCCGTTCGTCGTCAGCGTCCCCGCCGCCGCCACCGTGACGTTGCTGTTGGCGCTCAGCGTGTTGACCACGACGTTGGGGGTGTTGACGGTCAGATAGGTGGTGAGGAAGTAGTCGTTCCCGTCGAGGGTAGCCTTCAGCGTGAAGTTGGCGTTGTCGTCCAGCACCGGCGACTTCCAGATCCGCCCCGCGAAGTTGCCCTGGACCGCGTCACTCGTCTCGGTCCCGTCCGCCTTCCGGTAGTACATCGTGTACGTGATCCTGTTGTCGGCCGGCGCATCCCACAGCAGATCCACGGTCAGGCCCCGATTGATGACGGTCGTGCGAGGGCGCAGGCTCCGGAAGAAGAACTCGTCGTTCCCCTTCTTCACCTTCAGCTGACCGGTGCGCTTCTGGTAGCTGCCATCCGCCCCCGTCGTCGACGTCGTCTCCTCGATGTCCAGGTCCACCGTCCCGATCGACGGATTCACCTCGATCCCCGACAAGGTGAAACTGACCGCCCACGTCCCGTCGAAGACCGCCGTCGTATCCGGCACGAACGAGAACACCGCCTCGTTCGGATCCGTCGTATTGGGATCGACGAACCACTCCGTCCCCTGAGCCTCACCACTCACCTTGCTCACCGCCGTGGTGATCAACGACGGCTCCACGGTCAGATCCGCCCCGGACCGACCCGTCGGCACCTTCAGCGTGATCCCCCTGCAGTACACCTTCGACGTCCCCGACGGCAGGTCCCGCCCGAAGCGCAGCACCACCGTCCCGTACTCCAACTCGTCCATCGTGCTCACCCGCAACGGACTCGGCACCGTCCCCCGAGCCGGCTTGAGCAGATTCGTCTCCGCAGTGGGTTCGGCGGCAGTCACAGGCGTCCTTCCGAAATAGTGGCAGGGAGTACGGTCGCCACAACGCGGCTGCTGCGGCGACTGACCGGACCGCTGTCGGCGGTGGTCTCCTCGGTGATCTCGACGGCGGTGCTCTCGAAGCCGGGGTCCAGCTCGATCAGGAACGAGATGGCCCAGGTGCCGTCGAAGCGGGCGGGCTCCTCCGGCACGCAGGCGAAGACCGGGCCCGCCGGGTCGGTGGTGTCGGGCACGATCCACCACGCCTGGCCCTGCGCGCTGCTGCGCACGGACGGCACCGTGGTGGAGATGGCCACCGGCTGGCGCGCGAGGCGCCGGTCGCTGGTCGGGGCCGGCACGCGCAGCGTGATCCGGGTGCAGCGCACCGGCTGCTCGGCGGGCTTCTCAGCGCGGCCCTGGCCGTCCTCGCCGACCGTCAGGCGCAGTTGGTTGTAGCGCGGCGGGCCGTCGTCCGTGGTGGCCGGTCCGGGGGTGACGTCCACCTGGTAGGGCAGCAGCAGGGTCATCGGGTCGCTCCTTCGCCACCGGCGCGCGGGTGCAGTTGCAGGTAGCCGGCGCGGGCCGCCGGTACCGGGTCGTCGGGGTGTGACAGATCGTCGGCGGGCAGGATCGGCAGGTCGGTCCAGAGCGGCGGACCGTCGCCGGAGACCAGCGGCTCGGCCCAGCTCCAGGCGCCGTGCAGGACGCTGGGCTGCGGCATGAGGATGCCGTTGTCCGCGGGCTCGGGCTCGCCCGAGCGCCGCGTCGGCTCTCCCGAACGGACGGGCGCCAGCAGCGGGTTGAGGCGGAACGAAGCGCGGATCGCGGCCAGCGCCCGGTGGGTGGTGTCGGCGTCCACGGTGAGCGAGGTGACGGGGAGGATGTCGGTGGTGGCGTGCACGGCCGTGTGCGGGCAGGCGAGCAGGGTGAGGTACCGGGTGAGGGGGCGGTCGGCCGGGCGGGCCGGCATCGCGATCCCGGCTCCGGTACCGATCAGCGAGAAGTACGGCTCGTCGCCGGTCACTTCATAGGCCACGCTGTCCCGGCCCTGCACCGGCACGTGCAGCTGCCGGTACGAGGTCTGCTCGCCGGGCTCGGAGGTGTAGTAGCCGATCAGCCCGTCGGCGAGCCGCTCGTACGCCCCCAGTCGCACCGCCCACCGGTAGTCCGGGTACTCCTGCGGGTTCGGCTTCAGGGCCTCGTCCCAGGCGGGGTCGGTCAGCGGCGGGCCGAGCAGCTCCAGGCCGAGCCGGGCCCGGATCAGGGCGACCGGCCGACCGATCAGCCGGGCCGGGGTGCGGTCCTCCTCGGGCGCCGTCTCGGTGATCCGGCTCAGTGCCCGGTCGATGGTGTTCATCAGCAGGCCGAAGTCGTCGGCGTCGCGGCCGACCAGCTCCGCGGCGAAGCCGGCCACGTGCGGGTAGACGTCCGCGAAGTCGGCGGGCTCGTCGTAGCGGGCGTGCGGCAGCGAGTTCCAGGCGATCTCCCGGCTGCTCTGCGCCGTGTGGATCACTCGCAGCTCGCCCAGCGGGCTGCCGTCGGGGGCGTAGACCAGCAGGGTCTGGTCGAGGTGGTTGACCAGCAGCCAGCCCGCCACCGGGGTGTCACCGACCGGGTCGGGGGCACTGCTCACCGCCGCGAGCGGTCGGTCGTCGCTGTGGTGCACCGGTTCGAGCCGGATCCGGCTCTCCTGGAGCAGTCGGGGCGGCAGCTGGATGAAGCGCTGCGGCCCGGGCAGTGGCGAGAAGAGCGGCCGGTCGGGGTCGGGGGTGACGCTGGCCGCGCGGACCGGGTCGAACTGGGCGGGCTGCCCCTGCAGGGCGGTGACCAGCCGCAGGGCCTGGCCGAAGCGGTCGATGACGTGCAGCTCGGTGAAGTAGAACTGGCCGGCCCGCACCGGTTGGAACCGCTGCTCGCGGCGGTCCCCGGCGCCGTCCGGCACGTAATTGCTCTGCCCGACCAGGTCCAGGACACGCCGGTCGGTGGTGACCTGGGCGCTGCCGTCCTGCTGGACGAGCCAGTCGTTGAAGCCGTCCAGGGTCTGGGAGAGGATGTCGAGCTTGTCGAAGTCCTCCTGCAGCAGCTGCAGTTGACCCACCAGTTCGTCCGGTGCACCGGCCAGCTTGCGCTCGGCCTGCTGGCGCAGCACGTACGACAGGGCGGGGGTGAGGAAGGAGCGCCCGGCGAAGCTCGTCCAGCGGACGCCGCCCTCGCCGTCACCCTCGGGCACGTTGGTGCCGTTCCAGCGGTAGTCGCCGCCGTCGAAGGTCCAGTTGTCGCTGCCGCCGGCGCCGGTTCCCCCCGTACGGAACGGGGTCGCGCAGTACTTGATCCGCCACTGGAGGTACATCGGCAGCCAGGGCTGGCGCCAGACCCGGGTGTACTCGGGGAACGGGCCGTCGGTGAGCTCCGCCGGGCGCGCGACGAGGTCCTCCAGGGCGCTGCCGGTACGGGCGGCGCGGTCCAGCATGGCCAGTTCGGCGATCAGCGGTCGGCACAGGGCGGGCAGCCCGGTCAGGTCGGGGGCCGCCGGGTCGGACGCCGGCGTGACGTCCTCGCTGCCGATCCGCACCCGGGTCAGCAGCCGCGAGGGCAGCCGGCAGGGCAGCGGCTGGTCGTCCAGGCGGCCCAGCGGCTGGGTGGTGCCGGTGCCCTCCATCACCACCACCGGGTCGGCGGGCCGGTAGAAGGACGGCTGCGGTGAGCGCTTGAGCTCCTGGGTCTCGGGCAGTTCCCGGTCGGCGGCGAACCGCGCGATCCTCGCCGGCAGGCGGTCGGGGTCCTCGGCGTAGGGGAGCTCGGCACGCAGGGCTTCGAGGGTGCCCTGGAGGGTGGCGACCTGGCCGCTGAGCGTGGTGATCTCGGCGTTCCAGGCCGTCAGGTCGAAGTCGAACGGCTTGGGCCGCCGCTTCTCGGGCAGGTCGCGCAGCCACCAGAGGGACCACAACCGCCACTGCAGGCGGGCGAGTTCGGCCATGCCCTGGTCGTACTCGGTCTGCTGTGCGTTGAGGGCGTCCAGCCAGGCGGGTTGCGGGAGTTCGGGGGCCGGCTCGTCCGTGCCCTGCTCGGCGGGCCGGTTGACGACCTGCCAGAGGTGGCCGCCCTCGCTGCCGCTGAACCAGGAGCGGCGCATCACCTCGTCCAGGTCGATCGGACCGTCGGCGCTGTCCATCGCGCCGAGTTCGCCGTGGAACAGCGCCTTGACCAGGTCGCCGTCGCGGGCCGAACGCGTCTGCTGGGCGACCAGCGCGGCGGCCGCGTCCCCGGTGCTGTGACCGAGGGCGACCTTGGTCGAGGTGCCGTCCGGCCGGTCGGAGTCGGGGACCAGGCCCTCGCGGTCCCAGTCGACGCCCAGCGCGGCGCCGGCGTAGCGGGTGCGCACGATGGAGCCCGGCATACCGTCAGGAGCCGCCCAGCCCAGGGCTTCCAGGACGTCGGCGACGTCGGCGGGGTCGGCGTCGGGCGGCAGCAGACCGGGGATCCGGGCGGCCGTGTGCAGGATGTCGGCGTCGTCGTCGGAGTACCAGCCGACGACCGCGTAGCTGAGCGTCGCGGGCGGCGGGTAGTTGTCCACCGGCCCGCGCAGGTCCTGCAGGGTGTCCTGGAAGAGGAAGACGTTGCGGTGGTAGGGCGCGAAGGCGGCGAAGGCCGGCAGCCCGGAGCCGATCGCGGTCAGGAAGAGCGGCCGGGGCGCCGGGTCGTCCGCGCGGGGGTCGCTCCACGGTCCGGTGGCGAGGTTGTGCGCGCGGCCGATCCGGTCTGTGGTGACGGTGTCGGCGTACGGGTTCAGGTAGGAGTTGCTGCCGTCCCAGATCGGGTTGGAGTCGGGGCGCTGCGAGGAGAGGTAGTCGCTGTGCACCACCCAGCCGGCCACCGTGGGGGTGGCTGCGCCGCGCAGCGTGGCGTAGCGGACCACCAGCCACCGGTTGGGCACCAGCGGGAACCTGCTCTCGCCGCTGTCCGGGTCGAGGTAGCCGGTGGTCAGCGCCTCGGGGAGCTGCCACTGGAGGTGCACACCCTCGAAGTCGGTGCCGGTCCAGTAGTCCTGCATGTTCTCGTACGGCTCGGGTTCGCCGCTGGTCTTGAAGTCCTCGTTGAGCATCATGGTGAACATCGGCGACCAGCGCTTGAAGCGGTCCTTGTCGGCGCGGACCGCGCGGTTGGCCACCAGGGTGTGCAGCTCGACGGGCACGATCAGGTCGGTGTCGGTCATCGGCGCTCTTCCCCGGAGTTCAGTGTCGGCTGCGTGACGGTGATGCTGAGGTGGGGCGGGTTGGCGGCGTTCTCCCGGGAGGCGATCCGGGCGAGCTTGGCGCCGCCCTGGTCCTTGCTGAGCGCCACCGAGAGCTCGTCGCCGCTGTGTTGGCGCAGGTGCGCGGTGAGGTCGAACTCCAGCCAGGCCCAGGCGTCGACGGCGCCGACGTGCGCGGTGGCGACGGGAGCGGCCGACAGCGCGGGCCGGTCGGCCCAGGCGAGGGAGGCCTCGTCCCAGTCGTTGGCGGTGGCGTACGCCTGCAGGTCGAAGTCGCCCGCGTCCTGGGCGGCGGCGTAAACCCGCAGCAGGGCTGTGCCGATCTGCTCGGGCGGCGGGAGCTGGGTGGTGTCGAAGCGCAGGTAGGCGATCCGGGTGACGCTGCTGGTCGGGCCCTCGTTCTTGACCACCAGCGGGTCGGTGGAGCCGTTCGCGGCCGCCGAGCCGTACTGCACGAAGGTGTCGGCGACGCAGTCGCGGCGCACCGTGGGCGGCAGCAGCAACTGCTCCAGCGGCGCGTTGACCAGCTCCAGCGCGAACTGGCCGGACGTCAGGTCACCGGTGGGCCGGCAGGCGGCCGACAGGGCCCGCAGCAGGCCGCCGGCGCCACCGAGGTCCAGCACGTCCGGCTGGGCGTCGCCGCGGCCGGGGCGCAGGTAGTCGAAGACGGTGCCGGAGCCCGGGACGGCGGGGTCGGGGAACTCGGTGTCGGTCGGATAGCCGACCCGGCTCCCCGTCAGGTGCCGCAGGCTGATCCGCTCCTCGGAGTTGATGCCGAAGTGGATGCCCTGGCCCGGCTCGCGGATGGCGATCTGGTCCGGGACGGCGTCCCAGAGCACCAGCAGGACGTCCGGCGCGAGGTGGTCGCGGCGCAGCTCGCCCACCGGCTCGCCGTCGGCCGTGGTGGCGAGCAGGTCGAAGACGGGCCAGGCGCGCACGAGCTCGGAGTTCATCAGCAGGCCGGCCACCGGCAGCGCGCCGCCGGCCCGGCTCAGGCGCTCGGCGAGCACCGGGCTGAGGCTGCGGTCCAGCGTGGTGTGGGCGCCGACGTCGGCGGCGCCGGCGACCAGCGCGTGGATCCAGGCCGGGTCGATCCTGAAGGCCCGCAGGCTCTCGGGCGGCAGCATCCTCGGGTCGGGCACCAGATGGGCGAACGGCACGCCGTTGAGCAGGGCCAGGCGTTCCAGCCAGTCGGGCATGGTCGGCGTGTGGTCCTGGGCCACCGTCAGCAGCGACTGCTGGTGGCGCGGTTCGGCGAGCAGCGCGGGCGGGTCGAGCCGGGCCTGGCGCATCGCCGCTGCCGGGGGCGGGCCGTGGACGGCGGGGGCCCGCAGGGCCGCGACCAGGCCGCGGCCGAAGCCGGGCGCGGCCAGCTCGCGCAGGGCCGCGGTGCCGGCCGGCTCGTCCGGGTCGGTCATGGCGCGGGCCGGGTCGGTGGAGAGGGCCAGCAGGGTGGCCGCGCGGTTGGCCAACTCCCTTCGGGCCTGGACGACTTCGCTGCTGAAGTCGGGGTCGGCGAGGGCGATGGCGCGGCCCAGCGTCCAGGCGGCCGCGTAGCTGACGTCGAAGAGGCCGTACTCGCGGTCGTAGATCAGCGCGTGGTCGGCGGTGGTGTGCGGGCCCTCGACGGCTTCGACGGGCAGCGCGGGGGCGGTCAACGGGGTGAGCGGGCCGCGGTACCAGGCGTAGGTGTCCTCCCCCGCCAGGGTGCGGTAGGCCACGGCGGTGTAGCCGCGGTGCAGCCGGGTCCGCGCGTGCGTCACCTCGGGGGTGGTCGAGGGGTCACCGGTGGGCGCCAGCCGCAGCGCGAGGTTCTCCGGGTCGCTGTGTCCGGGGGCGACCAGGTTGCGCAGCAGGCCGGCCGGGTCGAGCGAGCCGTCGGGGTCGTTGGTGAAGGACCAGGACCACAGGGTGCACAGCCGCACCTTCTCGGTGCTGGGCAGGGTGCCGGGCGCCAGGCGGCCGAGCCAGCCCTCCAGCGAGACCAGGTGGACCGCGTAGCTGCCCGGGGTGCGCGGGAAGCGGTTGGCGGCCAGCACCGCGTACTCGCCCTCGGTCAGGATCTCCCCGTTGTCGCGGCGCTGCGGGGCGGTGTGCACGTCGCGCATGTGGACCAGGTGGAAGAGCTCGTCCTCGCGCGCCACGGTCGCGTGGAAGACACTGACCGGCAGGTCGATGGTGCGGCACGGGTTGCTGCCGTCGATCGCGCCGGACAGCTCCGGGCCGTTGATGCCCGCGCCGGGCTCGCGCAGTTCGCTGATCGGCCGGGTGGTGAACTCGCCCTGGGCGTCGGGGTCGTCGTCGAGCTCACCGGCGGCGAAGACCAGCAGCGCCAGCCAGGGGGCCTTGGCCGCCCGGCCCAGCAGCTGCCGCTCCCAGGGCAGGATGGCGCGGCTCAGGGTGAGGTGCGGCAGCACGTGGGTGTAGCGGCCGACCGCGCCGGCCGGCGGGAAGACGGCATGCACGGAGGAGGGGTCCAGCACGAACTGCGCCGCGCGGATCTCGTAGCTGTCCGAGGCCTTGGGCAGTTCGGCGTCGGCGTCGATCCGTTGGCCGTCCTTGGTCAGCCGGTGCTCGACGGTGACGGTGTAGACGCCGGCGGTGGCCTTGGGGTCGAGGTGGTCGTAGAACGAGACGTTGAGGTCGGGTCGGGTGGGCATCGCGGTCACCTCGCGGCTGCGGTCAGGAGCGGGGGGTCGGTCAGGGTCTTGCCGGCCTTCTCGGCGGACCGGGTCAGCGGGCCGTCGCTGCCCGGCGCGGCGCCGAGCCCGGCCAGCGCCTGGTGCAGCAGGGTGCGCTTGGCCGCGGTGGCCACCAGGGTGCTGGTGATCACGCCCACGCTGCCCTCGTCGGGGACGGGGGACTCACCAGCGACGGCGCCGTCGCGCAGCGGCATCCGGCTGGACGGCAGGCCCTCGACGTCCAGGGCCTTGGACGGGACATCGCCGACGCCGAGCTGCTTCGTCGGGCCGGGCACCTCGATCGTCAGTCCGGTCAGGCAGTCGTCCACCAGGCCGGGCCGGTTCAGGGCCTGGTCGGGGTTGGCCAGCGGCGCGCCCCACAGGGCCTGCGGCAGGCCCTCGGTGGTGGCGGTGACCGTCCAGCCCTCGGCCGCCCAGTCGTACCGGTTGCCCCGCTGGTCGAGGATCTCGACGACCTGCTCGCAGACGACGCCGGTCAGCCGCATCGGGCGGATGTCGATCCGGGCGTCCTCGCTGCCCGCGAAGGGCTTGTCGTTGAGGGTGATCCTGGAGGCCGGCAGCGCCGACTCCACGGACACCGTGAACCCGTCGATCCGTACCAGCTCCGGCAGTTCGGCGGTGCTGCGCGCCTCGGACTCGTTCTTGTCGATGTCCGGCAGCTCGCCGCCCTGCTTGAGCGCGGTGCGCGAGGGCGCGGGCAGCTGGAGCTGGAAGTCCTCCCAGGGCACCGGCGGCGCGCCCTCGCGGTCGGCGCCGAAGCCGAAGGTGAAGGAGAAGAACCAGACCTTCACCTTGGCCCGCCCGCCGAACGGCGGCAGCCACAGCTGCAGGCTGACGCCGACCTCCACCGAGACCCGCACCCGGACGAAGAGCACCTTGACGGTGGCGGCGACCCCGACGCTCAGGCCGAGGGCGAGGTCGGCGTAGAACGGCTTCCACTGCACCAGCGCGTCGAGGTGGGCGGTGAACCAGGCCCGCAGGTTGATGCCGTGGCCGTTGTCGTAGACGGCGGCCAGCGCCCCGCCGATCATGAACGCGCCGTCGGTCAGCGCCGCGTAGGCCTGGGCCTTGATGGTCACCGGGCCGAGCTCCCAGAGCCAGCCGACCCGCGGCGGCCTCGGGTAGTGCGCGGGGACCTTGAACTGCGGGTGGTAGCCACCTGCCGAGAGCACGAAGCCCTTGCCGATCCCGCCCGGCAGGTTCTTGCCCCACACATAGAGCGAGACGCCGCCGGTGAGCTGCGCGCGCGGGTCCAGGATCCAGGAGCCCTTGGCGATCACGGTGTCCATCGAGAAGCGGCCGAGCGCGGAGTCGTAGACGTAGACGAAGTCGACGATCACCTTGCCGAGGCAGAGCGAGTTGACGGCCAGTGGCGCCCCCGCGAAGGCGTCGCTGGAGGTCGGCAGCTTGGGCGGCAGCATCAGCGTGGTGCTGCCCGCGAGCATCACCTTCCAGCCCGCCTCGCCCCACTCGACCAGGGCCAGCGCCCGGGCCTGGATGATGCGGTAGACGGTGAACTCCATGCCGCCGGCCACCCAGTACTGCCCGCGCGCCGGCGTCACCCAGCCACCGGCGCCGACCAGTTCGTTCAACGCCTGGGCCGGGGTCTTCTTCTCCTCGCCGTCCCGCGCGCCCAGGCGCTGGATCAGCGGGAAGGTGCCGATCTCGCCGGTGGTGGGGATGCGTACGGTGCTGTTGATGCCGAAGCCGAGCACGACGCCGGTGAAGGTGACCGGGCCGATGCTGAACAGGCCGTTGACCATGGTCTTGCCGGCCACGAACTCGGCGTAGGCGAAGATCGAGTCCCAGCCGTCCTTGTGCTTGGCCCAACTGCCGGTCAGCTGCATGACGAAGAGGTCCATGAGCTCGATCCGACCCGCGGCGCCGAACGCCAACTCGTAGTCGGGGCCCAGGTCCACCCGGGTGAACGCTCCGGAGATCAGCACCTTGGGCGGGCCGGGGCGCTCCAGCGCCAGGCTGGCGCCGCGCAGCACCGGCCTGACCTTCCAGTCCTTGTCCACCCCGAGGCCCAGGCCCAGCAGCTCGATGGTCAGTGGGCCGATCGCCATGGTGGCGTCGAAGGCGATGAACAGCTGCCCGTGCGCATAGCCCAGGGCCGCGTGGCTGAACCGCACCGGGCCCAGCGCGTACCCGTCGAGGCGGCGCGCCTCCTCCTCGGCCCGCTCGCGGCCCAGCACCACGTCGCCGCCCTGGCCGAGCACCGGGAACTCCCGCTCGGCGGGGTAGACCAGGTCCAGCTTGCCGCCCTCGAAGCCGAGTTTCGCCCAGATGACGGCCGTCTCGGGCTCGAAGTCGCCGGGGAGCAGGACCGGCAGCAGGCCGGCGGCCGTCGGGTCGGCGGAGGCGACGGCGGGGTCGGTGGCGAACTCGGCCAGCAGCTTGTTCAGCTCGACCACCTCGGCCGCCGTCCAGCTGCGCGGGGGCGCGCCCCTGGTCATGCAGGCCCAGGCGAACTGAATGTCGCTGACGGTGACCTCGCGGTCCGGGTCGGTCAGGTCGATGATCGGCAGGTCCGAGGCCTTGGCCTGCACCGTGCCGCGCACCGCCACCAGGAAGCGGCGGCGCTGGGGTTCGTTGGCGGGCTGGACGGCCAGCATCCAACCGAAGAAGGACGAGGTCGCGGCGATCACGATCTCGAAGGTCCGGAAGTTGAAGCGCAGGCCCACCGAGTAGAGGCGCGGCATCAGTTGCTCAGGGAGCACGGCGGTCACCAGGTCCGCGCCCAGGCCGAGCATCAGGTCCGAGGCCGGAACGCCGTCCTCGTCGCTCCAGCGGGCGGTCAGCGCGACCGGCGGCACCGGGCCGGTCGGCATCGGGATGCTGAACTCCATGTCGAACCCGGTGGGCAGGGTCAACGACAGGCGGGGGAAGCGGAAATGCACCTCGGGCTTCTTCAGGTCGATGTCGAAGCCGAGTCCGGGCAGGCCGAGCGAGATCCCGCCGCCGAGCGTGAGGCGGGCGTTGAGGACCAGGCGCAGCACCCAGTCCGTGCCGAAGTCCCAGTCCGGCTCGTCCAGGGCCGGCCAGGACAGGCCGATCCCCGAGAGCGTCAGCGGCCCGATCTCCAGGTCCGGGAACTCCAGCCAGCTCAGGTCGGGGGGCGTGAGCGGCGGCGGCCAGGGCATCCCCCACGCCGCGCCGGGACGGCCGGGGAGCCGCCAATCCACGTCCAGCGACCAGCCCTGGCGGCCGCCCCCGCCGCCGGAGGATTCCCAGGTGAGGGTGGGCCACCAGCCCTCCAGCCCGCCGGGGAAGGTCCCGATCCAGCCGTTCAGCAGGTCCAGCTGCGGTCGGCTGAGGCCGGATCCGAGCCCGGCCAGGCTGATCCCGTTCAGCAGGAAGTCGGGCAGGTCCGGGAGCAGGTCCCCGATGAACGGCAGCTTCGAGAGCAGGGCATTGAGGCCCCTGAGACCCAGCAGCGCGACCTTGCCCCAGCCCTCGGGGCCCGACAGCGGCGGCAGGCCGCCCAGTACGAAGCGCAGCCACCCCGACTCGCCGGTCAGTTCGAAGTCGCCGACGTTCAGGTCGAACCGCAGTCCGAGGGAGGGCAGTTCCGGATTGAAGAGGTCCGGCAGCGAGGGCAGTGAGACGTCGAAGAGGGCGAGCAGGTCCCGCAGCCGCTTGCCTCCCCCGCCGCCACCGGCGCTGTCCCACCAGCCGGTCAGCACCCCGAGCTCCGGCAGCCCGGGGAAGCCCGGGAGTTGGGGCAGCCCCGGTCCCTTGGGCACCGTGAAGGTCAACTCCAGGTCGCCCAGCGGGAGGCTGATCGACGGCAGACGCGGAATGACCGAGAACCCACCTGCGTCCGGAAGATCCGGGAGCGAGAAGTCGAAACCGACGTCGGGGAGTTTCAGGTCCAGCCAGCCCAGCTTGATCGACAGGCGGAAGTACAGCCCCAGACCGCTGCCGCCACCCCCGCCGCCTCCGCCGGAGCCCGCCAGCGGCCAGCGCAGGCCGAAGCCGGAGAGCGTGAAGCGCCCCAGCTCCAGGCTGGGGAAGCCAGGTGCCCAGCCGACGTCCGGCACCGTCAGCCGCACCGCCCACACCTGCCGCTCCTGGGAGGGCACTTGGTAGCAGGCCCCGACCCAGACGCCTGCCGCCAGCGCCTGCACCGGCAGCGACGGCCACCAGTCGGTGCCGCCGACGGCCGCCGCCACCGCCGTGTTCACCGCCGTGCCCTGCGCCTCGGTGAGCGGGCCGGCCAGCACCATCGCCTCGACGCCGTGCACTCCGATCAGCTCGCCGTCGGGGATCTCACCGCCGATGTACGGCAGTTGGCTGAGCAGCGCGCCGCTCTCCCTGACGCCGATCAGGGCCACCAGCGGCCCACCGATCGCGGGCGCGGCGAATACCAGCCGCAGGTGCTCGGTCTCCGCCCCGATGACCACCCGACTGTTCGTCAGGTCGTACTGCGCCAGCAGTGCGCGCACCTCGGCCAGGAACGCCTGCGGCACCCCGGAGAGGTCCAACTCCCAGGCCTCGGCGAGCTCGACCAGCCCCACCGCCACCTCGATGCCGGCCTTCAGCCGCGTGACGTACTGCCGCGCCGCGTCCGCCAGGAACTCCAGGCGCAGCAGGGCCTGACGCCCGTTCAGCAGCGCGGCCGTGCCGGTCACGGTCAGCTCCGCACTGACGGCCTCCGTCACCCGCAGCACGAACTCCTTGCCCGCGCCGAACAGTTGGTAGAGCTCCGGGACTTCGATCGCATCCAGGGGCAGGACGAAGTCATCGCCCGGGGCGGGGAAGTTCGCGAGCAGGTCAGCGACAGCCAGGGCCATGGGAACGGAGATCCTCTCGTGCGCGACGGCGGGAGGCACGTGCCGGGGGCATCCGCCCCGGCGCGCCGAAGCGGGCGCGCCATCGGAGCCAATACACCGAGTGATGTGACCACGACGCAACGTCCTGGCGACACCCCACGGACGGAACGCCACCCAGAACTCGCCAATCATGCGGAACGCATCACACCGGCAGTCACTCCGTGATAAGGATCGCACACGGAATGATTTCCGTTCGGGCACCACACCGGCCGAGCCGCGCCTGCCCCAGGCGGCAGCCGTAATTCGTTTGACCCGGCCACGGGTCGCCGCTGCACTGTGGCGGGACACCACGCGTCGTGGTGCCGGTATGCCGAGGGGGCAGCAGTAGCGCAGATCCGTTCCACGACCGTCCAGGACCACGACGTCTTCGTCGACACCGTGCATGCCGCGTTCGGGCTCTTCCGGGAACCCACCGCCGATGGCCGCGGGGTCCTGTGGGCGGCGTACGAGATGGACCGCGGCGTGCTCGCCGTGACGGCGGACGGGCGCCCGGTCGGCACCGCCGGTGCGTACTCCTTCGAGCTCACCCTGCCCGGCGAGGTCGTCGTCCCGGCCGCCGGGGTGACCGCCGTCGGCGTCCCGGCCTCGCACCGGCGCCAGGGCGTGCTCAGCGCGATGATGCGCCATCAGCTCACCGAGCTGCGCACCCGCGGCGAGTTCCTCTCCGTGCTGCTGGCCTCCGAGGCCCTGATCTACCGCAGGTTCGGTTACGGACCGGCGACCTAAACGCGGAAGTTGACGGTGCCGCGCCACCGGGCCGCCTTCGCCCTCCCCCGCGCGGGCGACGCGGCCGACGCCCCGGCTGCCGGCTCGGTCGAGCTGCTGCGGCAGGCCGAGTGCGGCGAGATCCTGGAGCAGGTCTACGACCGCTACCGCCGTGCGCAGCCCGGCGCGCTGTCCCGGCCGCACCGCTGGTGGGCGGCGGGCGCGGGGCAGCCCCCGGTCTCGCCGGCGCCGCGCTACGTCGCCGTCCACCGGGACGCCGACGGCGTCCCGGACGGGTACGCCAGCTACTCGATCGCCGCCGAGACCCTGACGGTCGACGAGACCATCACCACCGACGACGCCGTCTTCACCGCGCTGGCCCGCTTCGTGCTCGGACACGACCTGGTCAAGCAGGTCCTGTTCAAGCACCTCCCGCCCGAGAACCCGCTGCGCTGGCAGCTCGCGGACTTCCGGGCGGGCCAGCTGACCGACGAGACCGACTGGCTCTGGGTGCGGCTGCTGGACATCCCGCGGGCGCTGACCGCGCGCGGCTGGTCCACCGACGGCGAGCTCGTCCTCGACGTCGACGACCCGTTCCTCGGCGAGCACGGCCGCTACCCGCTGACCGTCCGGGACGGCAAGGCCGACTGCGTCCCGACGGACCGGGAGCCCGACCTGTCGCTGGACGCCGGCGACCTGGGCTCGGTCTACCTCGGCGGCACCGCCCCGAGCACGCTCGTGCGCGCCGGACACATCCGGGCCCACCGCCCGGGCGCGGCCGCCCTCGCCGACGCCCTCTTCCGCGCCGAGCGGACCCCGCACTGCCTGCACTGGTTCTGACCGGGCGGGCGGGCCGTCCCGCACGGCCGGACGGCCCGCCCCCCTGCGGCGGTCGGCGGGCTCTCCAGCGGGGCGATCAGCCCCTCCAGGTAGTCCAGCGCCCGCTCACGGGGCTCCGACCTGCCGAAACGATGGGCGAACCGAGCATGGAGCCCGGCTATCCCATCGGACCACGACTCGACCCCGCTCGTGCCGCCTCAGCGCCGGCCACTTCTCCGCCAACACCGTGCGCCGGCGGATCGAGGCCTGCCCTCACGGTGGGTGTTAGCGCTAACATCTGCAGGGTGGCAACTGAAGCGGTCGGCACAGAGGCGCGGCAGCCGGTGATGGCGGACGTCGCGAAGCTGGCCGGCGTCTCCCATCAGACGGTGTCCCGGGTGCTCAACGGCGCCCCGCATGTGCGGTCCGGCACCCGGGAGCGGGTGCTCGCCGCGATCCGCGAACTCGACTACCGGCCGAACTCGGCGGCCCGCACCCTGGTCACCCGCCGCTCCCGGACCCTGGGCGTGGTCAGCTTCGGCTCCACCCTGTACGGGCCCGCCTCGACGCTCGACGGCATCGAACGCGCCGCCCGCACCGCCGACTACGTCGTCAGCGTCGCCGGCCTGCGCTCCCTGGACAGCCGATCGGTGCAGGAGGCCGTGGACCGGCTGCGCGACCAGGGCGTGGAAGGTGTCGTGGTGATCGCCCCGCAGATCTCCGCGGTCGACGCCCTCGCCGGACTGTCCAGTCCGGTACCGGTGGTCGCGGTCGGTTCCGGTAGCCGGTCCCGGGTGCCGACGGTGTCGTTCGACAACCGGGCCGGCGCCGAGGCCGCCACCCGCAACCTGCTCGACCTCGGCCACCACACCGTGCACCACCTCGCGGGGCCGCCCGGCTGGACGGAGAGCGGCGACCGCCAGGACGGCTGGCGGCAGGCCCTGGAGGCCCGGGGTGCCCGGGTGCCGCGGGTCGAGAACGGCGACTGGAGCGCCCGCTCCGGCTACCGGGCGGGCCGCCGGATCGCGCACGATCCGGAGGTCACGGCCGTCTTCTGCGCCAACGACCAGATGGCCCTCGGCCTGCTCCGCGCCCTGCACGAGGCGGGCCGCGCCATGCCGGGCGAGATCAGCGTGATCGGCTTCGACGACATCCCCGAGGCCGCGTACTTCACCCCGCCGCTCGCCACCGTGCGGCAGGACTTCGGCGAACTCGGCCGCCGCGCCCTCGAACTCCTCCTCGACGAACTCGCCGGCGTCGCCCACACCGGCGACCACGTGCAGATCTCTCCGGAGATGGTCCTGCGCCGCAGCGCCGGCCCCGCCCGCCGCGCCTGACGCCGCGCCCGACCGCGCCTGACGCCCCGCCCGCCGCGCCCGACCGCGCCATCCGGGCGCCGTCCGGTGTGCGGTGTGCGCTGTGTGCGGCGGGGAGTCACTCCCGCAACGGCACAACTCCCATCGAACCATCCGAGTTGATGGTGCCTCGGATCGCGGCCGACGGGGCCGGTCAAGATTGGGTAACGGGACGCGAGGGCCTTGCCGGTGTGGATTGTTAGCGTTAACAATCTGTGTCGAGCGAAGCGGCGCCGATACCTCGCGTTCACGTGACCGGTGCCGTTCGCGCGATCGACGATCCCGAGAGGAAGTCCCCACCATGTCCAAGAGAGCTGCGGCGGCCCTTGTCGCCGGTGCGATGGTCACCGTCCTCACCGCGTGCGGTTCCGGCGGTGGTGGGGGCTCGGCCGCCGGCGGTGCGGGCCACAAGCTCGTCGTGGGCTTCTCGCAGGTCGGCGCGGAGAGCGGCTGGCGCACCGCGAACACCAAGTCGGTCCAGGAGTCCGCGAAGAAGGCGGGCATCGAGCTGAAGTTCTCCGACGCGCAGCAGAAGCAGGAGAACCAGATCAAGGCGATCCGCTCGTTCATCCAGCAGAAGGTCGATGTGATCGCCTTCTCGCCGGTGGTCGAGTCGGGTTGGGACACCGTGCTGAAGGAGGCGAAGGACGCCAAGATCCCGGTGATCCTCACCGACCGGGCGGTGGACTCCAAGGACGACTCGCTGTACGCCTCCTTCCTCGGTTCGGACTTCGTCGAAGAGGGCAAGAAGGCCGGCGACTGGCTGGTGAAGGAGTACCAGGGCAAGTCCGACGACGTGAACATCGTCGAACTGCAGGGCACCACCGGTTCGGCGCCGGCCAACGACCGCAAGGCGGGCTTCGGCGACGTGATCAAGGCGGACGCGAAGTTCAAGGTGGTGGCCTCGCAGACCGGCGACTTCACCCGGGCGAAGGGCAAGGAGGTCATGCAGGCCTTCCTGAAGGCCCAGCCGAAGATCGACGTGCTGTACGCGCACAACGACGACATGGCGCTGGGTGCGATCCAGGCGATCGAGGAGGCCGGCAAGAAGCCCGGCACCGACATCAAGATCATCTCGGTGGACGGGGTCAAGGACGCCTTCACCGCGATGAGCCAGGGCAAGATCAACGTCGACGTCGAGTGCAACCCGCTCCTCGGTGACCAGTTGATGGACCTGGCGAAGAAGGTCAAGGCCGGGGAGCAGGTGCAGAAGCGGATCAAGACGGACGAGAGCGTCTTCACCCAGGACCAGGCCGCCGCCGCGCTGCCGACCCGCCAGTACTGACCGGGCCCGCCGCCCGGGGAGCGTTCGGCGGAACGCTCCCCGGGCGGCCCGGGCTCGCACGAGGAGAGGAGAACCCGGGTGCGTCAGCAACCGGTCCTGGAAGTGCGGGGGATCCGCAAGGAGTTCCCCGGGGTGGTGGCGCTGGACGGGGTCGACTTCCGGCTCTTCCCCGGCGAGGTGCACGCCCTGATGGGCGAGAACGGCGCCGGCAAGTCCACCCTGATCAAGGTGCTGACCGGGGTGCACCCGGCGGACGGCGGCGAGGTGGTGCTGGCCGGGCAGCGGGTGCGGATCGCCGGGCCGCTGCAGGCCCAGCAGGCGGGCATCAGCACCGTCTACCAGGAGGTGAACCTCTGCCCGAACCTGTCGGTCGCGGAGAACGTCTTCATCGGCCGCGAACCGCGCCGCTTCGGCCTGATCGACTGGGCCGGCATGCGCCGCCGGGCCGCCGAGCTGGTCCGCACGCTGGAACTGGACATCGACGTCAGCGCGCCGCTGGGCAGCTACTCCATCGCCATCCAGCAGCTGGTCGCCATCGTCCGCGCGGTGGACGTCTCGGCCAAGGTGCTGATCCTGGACGAGCCGACCTCCAGCCTGGACCGCGACGAGGTGCAGCAACTCTTCACCGTCATGCGGCGGTTGCGCGACCAGGGCGTCGCCATCCTGTTCGTCTCGCACTTCCTCGACCAGATCTACGAGATCTGCGACCGGATGACGGTGCTGCGCAACGGCCGGCTCGAGGGCGAGTACCCGACCAGTGAGCTCAACCAGGTCGAACTGGTCTCCCGGATGATCGGCGCCGAGCTCGCCGGACTCGACCAACTCGCGGGCGGCAAGCGGCGCGAGCGCACCGCGCCGGCCACCGACCGGGCCTTCCTGGAGGCCGAGGGCCTGGCCCGCAAGGGCGCCGTCGAACCGTACGACCTCGCCATCCGCCCCGGTGAAGTGATCGGCCTGGCAGGCCTGCTGGGATCCGGCCGGACCGAGGCCGCCCGGCTGCTGTTCGGCGCCGACCACAAGGACCGCGGCACCGTGCGGATCAACGGCACCGAGACGGATCTGCGCAGCCCGCGCGACGCGATCGCCCACGGCATCGCGTTCTGCTCGGAGAACCGCAAGACCGAGGGCCTGGTCGGCGAGTTGACCGTCCGGGAGAACATCGTGCTGGCGCTGCAGGCGGCCCGCGGCTGGGCCCGTCCGCTGAAGCGCACCGTGCAGGACGAGCTGGCGCTGCGCTGGATCCGCGCGCTGGACATCCGCCCGGACAACCCGGAGGCGCTGGTCCGCAACCTCAGCGGCGGAAATCAGCAGAAGGTGCTGCTGGCCCGCTGGCTGATCACCGACCCCAAGCTGCTGATCCTGGACGAGCCCACCCGCGGCATCGACATCGGCGCCAAGGCCGAGATCCAGAAGCTGGTCGCGGACCTCGCCGACAAGGGCATGGCGGTGCTGTTCATCTCCGCCGAACTGGAGGAGGTGCTGCGGCTCAGCCACCGCGTCGGCGTACTGCGCGACCGCCGGATGGTCGCCCAACTGCCCAACGACGGCGAGCTCACCCCGGAGCGCGTCCTGGCCACCATCGCGAGCGGAGCGGAACAATGACCACGGCGCCGACCACCCCGGTGGCCAGGGCGGTGATCCGGCACCGGCTGTTCTGGCCGGCCGCGGTGCTGGCCGTACTGCTGCTCGCCAACCTCGCCTTCACCCCGGACTTCTTCGCCGTCCACCTCAAGGGCGGCCACCTGTACGGCAGTTCGATCGACATCCTGCACTTCGGCGCTCCGCTGATCCTGGTGTCGCTCGGCATGACCCTGGTGATCGCCACCGGCGGCATCGACCTCTCGGTCGGCTCCACCGTCGCCATCGCCGGCGCGCTGGCCTGCCGGCACATCAGCGAGGCCGCCGACCCGGCGAGCCTCGGCACGGTGCTCGGCGCGGTCGGCATCGCGCTCGGCACGGCGGTGCTGCTGGGCCTCGCGAACGGGGTGCTGGTGGCCCGGGTCGGCGTGCAGCCGATCATCGCCACCCTGATCCTGATGGTCGCCGGGCGCGGCGTCGCCCAGCTGATCACCGACGGCCAGATCATCACGATCACCAGCGAGCCGTACAAGCTGATCGGCGGCGGCTACTGGCTGGCGATGCCGTTCGCCATCCTGCTCAGCGGACTCGTCGCGCTGCTCACCGCGCTGCTCACCCGCTCCACCGCGCTCGGCCTGCTGCTGGAGTCGGTGGGCGGCAATCCGGTCGCCAGCCGGCTGGTCGGCATCCGGGCGATGCGCCTGGTCGGCCTGGTGTACGTGTTCAGCGCGCTGTGCGCGGCGGTCGCCGGACTGATGGTCTCGTCCAACGTCTCGGCGGCGGACGGCAACAACGCCGGCCTGTGGATCGAACTCGACGCCATCCTCGCGGTGGTGATCGGCGGGACCTCGCTCAACGGAGGGCGGTTCTCGATCGGCGGCACGGTCCTCGGCGCGCTGATCATCCAGACCCTCTCCACCACCGTCTACACCATCGGCATCCCGCCGGAGACCACGCTGGTCTTCAAGGCCTTCGTGGTGATCACGGTCTGCCTGGTCCAGTCGCCGAACTTCCGGGCCAAGCTCGGCCGACGCGGCGCCGGCCGCCGCAGCGATGCCCGGCCGATCCCTGCCACCACCACCAACCGGGAGGTCGGCGCGTGAACGCCAACACCCTGCTGACCAGAGTGCGCGGACAGATCCCGCTGCTGGTCACCTCCGTCCTGCTGGTGTCGATGTTCACCGCCGGCTCCGTGCAGTACGACGGCTTCTTCTCCGGGCAGGTGCTGCTCAACCTGCTGATCGACAACGCCTTCCTGCTCGTCGTCGCGGTCGGGATGACCTTCGTCGTGCTGACCGGCGGCATCGACCTGTCGGTCGGCGCGGTGGTGGCGCTGTCCACCATGGTCTCCGCCTGGCTGGTGGAGCGGCACGGCTGGCCGCCGCTGGTGGTCATCCCGCTGGTCCTGCTGATGGGCACGGCCATCGGCTGGGTGATGGGGTGGGTGATCCACACCTTCGAGATCCAGCCGTTCATCGTGACGCTGGCGGGCATGTTCCTGGCCCGGGGGCTGTGCTACACGATCAGCATCGAGTCGATCTCCATCACGGACCCGTCGTACACCGCGATGGCGCAGACCCGGATCCCGCTCGGAGACCTGTTCGTCTCGCCGAGCGTGGTGATCGCACTCCTGGTGCTGGCAGCCGGCTTCGTCGTACTGCACTACACCCGGCTCGGGCGGAACGTGTACGCGATCGGCGGCAGCGAGCAGTCCGCCCTGCTGATGGGCCTGCCGGTGGGGCGGACCAAGACCACCGTGTACGCGATCAGCGGCTTCTGCTCGGCGCTCGGCGGTGTGCTGCTGACCTTCTACATGCTCTCCGGCTACGGCCTGCACGCGGTCGGCCTCGAACTGGACGCGATCGCCGCCGTGGTGATCGGCGGCACCCTGCTCACCGGCGGCTCCGGCTACCTGCTGGGCACCCTGCTGGGCGTGCTGGTGCTGGGCCTGATCCAGACCGTCATCAGCTTCCAGGGCACCCTCAGCTCGTGGTGGACCAGGATCGTCATCGGCGGGCTGCTGTTCGTCTTCATCGTCCTGCAGCGCCTGATCACCGCCCGCCGCCGGTAACGCACCGACGCCGGACCACGCCGGACCACGCCGCACCAACGCCGCACCAACGCCGCACCACGCCCCATGGGGCCGGGTCGGCAGGTCAACTTCCCGTCAAACGCTGAGCAAGCTCTCGACAACGCCGTCACGTCGGGCGGCCGCCTCTGGTGAGGTGGGAAGCCAGGGCCGGACCAGGGGTTCGGGAAGCCGTCGGCACCGGGGGTTCGGTGCCGGCGGCCGGGTGCCCGCGAACCCCGTCAGGTCCGGTCCTGGGGCCGGCTGCGCACGCTGTGTGGGGCACAGCGAGCAGACTCCGCGCAGCCGGCCCCTCGCACAGCGGCGCCCAGGGCGGTGCCGGGAGGACGACCCCGGACCGGCGGTCGAGCCTGCCGGTCCGGGGCCGGGGCTGGCCGAAGGGTCAGAACCTGCCCTGGTTCAGCGCGTTCTGCAGGGCCGAGATGGTGGCCGGCCCGAACTGGCCGTCGACGGTGAGGCCGGCGCCGGTGGCGTTGAGGAAGGTCTGCAGCGCCTTGTAGGTCGCGGGGCCGGGGTCGCCGTCCTCGACGAGTCCGGCGTTCCCCCACACGTTGAGGTGGTGTTGCAGCGACCGCTTGGAGTCGGGCCCCCACTGGCCGTCCGGGGTGGAGCCGCAGACCCGCTGGACCGCCATGATGGTCAGGGTGCCGAACTGGCCGTCGACGGTGAGGCCGGCGCCGTCGTCGATGTACGCGAAGTACGCGGACTCGGTGGCCGGGCCCCACTGGCCGTCGGCCGTGGTGCCGACCTTGCCCTGCAGCCAGCGCACACCGGCGGCGGTCAGCGGCCCCCAGTCGCCGTCGACGGCCAGCGCCGGGCTGTAGCCCAGGTCGTTGACCGCCTGCTGCTGGCGCGCCACCGACCGCACGGACGTCATGGCGCCGCCGGACGAGCCACCGCCCGCGTTCGCCGTGAACGCCGCCTCGGTGCCGGGCCCCCACAGGCCGTCGGCCGTGACGCCGACCTTGCCCTGCAGCCAGCGCACACCCGCGTCCGTCAGCGGCCCCCAGGCGCCGTCGACGGCCAGCGCCGGGCTGTAGCCCAGGCTGTTGACCGCCTGCTGCTGGGCGGAGACCGACCGCACCTGGGTCATGCCGCCGCCGCTCGCGCCGCTGGAGTCGGTGGGCGGCGGGGTGTAGTCCGAGCTCGCCCACTCCAGCGGGCGGACCTGCGCCGGCATGCCGTTCTGGACCCAGGCGCGCAGCTGCGCCCCCGGGCAGTCGGTGGAGTTGCCGGGGAGCATGCCGTGGTAGGTCTTGTCGAGGACGTGGCCGGCCATGTCGCAGGCCTTCTCGTACATCGACCGGATCGCGGACAGCGCGATGTCGGTGGCGTCCCCGCTCTCCCCGATGAAGCAGACGCCGATGTGGGTGGTGTTGGCCCCGTAGGCGTGCGCTCCCTGGAGGTACCAGCCGCGGCCCTCGAAGATCCGGCCGCTGGTGTCGACCAGGAAGTTGTAGCCGATGTCGGACCAGCCGTTGGAGTCCATGTGGTAGTTCTGGATCGACCGGAGCGTCTGCGTGGTCGGCCCGTCCGAGTAGTGCACGGTGAACCCGGTGCGGGCGCCGATGTCCACCGGCGTGATGTCCTTCGCCGGGCGGGCACCCCACTGGCTGCGGGTGTACATAAACAGCGTGTCGGAGTCGGGGCCGCCGCCGGTGCCCGCGCCGGGCACGATGAAGTCGCCCCGCTGGACGTACGGGTAGAGCTTTCCTGGGCAGTCCGTGTGGGACTTCGTGCGGACGTCGCAGTGTCCGGCGATCCGGATGCCCGCGTCCTTCTCCTGCTGTAGGTAGCCGCACAGGGCCTTGATGCCCGCGGCCATTTCCGGCGTCACCTCGTCGTCGGAGCCGATCAGGCCCATCACGGCGTAGAAGTCGCTGTTGGCGCCGGGCATTTCGGCGCCGTTGGCGGCGGACCGGTGGCCGAGTCCTCGTCCCTCGTATATGCCACCGTGCTTGCAGACCACGAAGTTGTACGGGATGTCGTCGTACTCGGGTTCCTTCTTGCCGGCTTCGACCAGGATGTCGTCGACGAGGTCGTAGTTCATCGCGTCGTCCTGGATCTTCTGGACCAGCCCGGCGCACTGGCTGTGGGGATCGACGGTCTTGTGCCCGGCGCCCTCGTGGTGGATGACGATGCCGCCGTTCCACGGGGTGAAGGGAAGCTGGTCGACCTTCTTGGGCGCCTTGGCGCCCCATTCACTGCGCGAGATGATGGTGACCATCTGGTTCTCCGGATTTCGTGCTGGGCTTGCTGATACGGCGGGCGTCGAACTACGTCGGTGGGCGTGTCACGCGGCCCCGATGACGCCCCCGTCCGTCCGCTGGATCACGAGCACGGCCGAGCGCGGCCGCCCGGCTGCGTCGTGGTCCGGCCAGTTGCTGACCACGCGGGGATCGTCCTGGGTGGGCGTGCCCCAGGCGAGGGTGTGCTCGCCCGGGTGCTGGACGTTGACGAACATGGTGCGGCGGTCCGGGGTGGTGACCGCGCCGGCGATCTCGGCGCCGCGCGGGCCGGTCAGGAAGCGGCGGATCTCGCCGGTGGCCGGGTCGGCGGCCAGCATCGCGTTGTTGCCCAGGTGCTCGTGGCCGGTCTCCGCCCGGTTCTGGTCGTAGGCGGAGATGCCGGTCCCGATCCACAGCCGGCCGTCGGCGTCGGACCACAGGTTCTTCGGCGAGGCGAACGTGCCGGCGGCGTCCAGGTGGACCTGGCGGTCGTGGGCCGGGTCGCCGGCGAGCACGAAGACGTCCCAGTGGAAGCCGGTCGCCCGGCCGTCGTTCTGACCGGCGTCCCCGTCCTCCCGCCACCGGACGATGTGTCCGTACGGGTTCTCGGCGCGGGGGCTGACCTTGGCCCGGTGGGAGTTCGGACCGACACCGCAGTGGCCGAGGCCCGGGCTGTTCGCGAGCGCGCAGAAGGCCGTCCCGTCGGGGCGGACCGAGGTCTGCTGAGGCCGGTCCAGCGGGGTGGCCCCGAGCGAGTCCGCCGCCTGCCGGGCCCGCAGCAGCACGTCGGCCTGGTCGGCCCAACCGTTGGCGACGGTCAGCGGGCCCTGGCCGTGGGTCAGCGGCAGCCAGCGGCCGGTGCCGTCGTCCTCGAACCGGGCGACGTACAGGGTGCCGTGGTCCAGCGGGCTGCGGCCCTGGGAGCGCAGCCGCCACCAGCTGTCCGAACCGACGAACTTGTAGAGGTAGCCGCCGTTCTCGTCGTCGCCGCTGTAGACGACGACCCGGCCGGCGGACTCGGTCACGCTCGCCCCGACGTGCTGGAAGCGGCCCAGCGCGGTGCGCTTCACGGGCGGCGCCTGCGGGTTGCCCGGGTCGATCTCCACCACCCAGCCGTACCGGTTGGCCTCGTTGCCGTTCGCCGCGAGGTCGAAGCGTGCGTCGGCGCGGTGCCAGCCGTAGCCGTCGCCGCGGGCGCTGATGCCGGCCCGCTTCTGCGCGCGCGTCGGCCGCCACGTCTTGTTGTCGGTGCCGAAGTACCCGGCGACGTTCCGCTCGCCGGCCAGGAACGTGCCCCACGGGGTCACCCCGTGCGCGCCGGTGCCGAGCGTGCCCGCGACGGGCGTGCCCGTCCGCAGGGCCGGGTGGTCGGAGTCCAGCGGTCCGGAGAAGGAGACGGGCGTGGCACCGGTGACGCGCACGTTGCGCGGGGAGTCGGCGAGCTGCCAGGTGCCGCCGGTGCGGCGCACCTCCAGCAAGCTGACGCCGTGCGCGGCGAGCGCCTTGGCGACCTGCTCCTTCGTGACCGTCGTGTTCGTGCCCGTCGTGCCGCCGCGGCCGTACAGGAGGGCGGCGTCGGTGGACTCGTGGGTGAGGACCAGCGTGCCGCGGTTGCCGTCGGTGCCCGGGAAGAAGTGCAGTCCGGCGTGGTGGGAGCCGACCTGCTCGGCCTGCTCCGCCGCGGTGTTGCCGCCGTCGGCGCGCCACTTCGGGCCGCTGTCGCGCACGGCCTGCCCCCACGGCGCGAGCACCTGCACGGAGTACCCGGCGGGCACGGCCACGGTGTCGGCGCTGCTCGGCGGTACGGCGGTGAAGCCGAGCAGGTTCGGCGCTGGACGGTCGGAGCCCGGCTGTGCGGCGGAGGCGGGGGATGCGGACAGGCCGAGGAAGGCGGCGAGGGCGACGGTGCCGCCGGTCAGGGCCTGACGGCGGGACAGGCCGGCGGCCACCACGTCGGCGAACGTGCGGCCGGGTGCTGCCTCCGGATGCGGAGCGTGCTGATCTGGCATGGTTGCCACCTAGGGAAGTCGGCCCGCCGGGGCGGGGTACGGGACTGAAGAGGACCGGCTGCACACGCCGCCTCGCGCGGTTGCGAGGCGTACGGCGGCAGCCGGCCGGGCCGGAGCGCAAGGAGTGCCGGCGGGCTCGCGGCTCCGAATCCAGATCGAGTTCGGCCCCCGCAGGATGCTGAGCCCGTCTCAAACGTCGGGGCCCCTCGTTCTGAGACGCCTTGAGACAGCGGGGACGGGAACCGGCTGCGGGTCGACGGGCATCGTGGAACCGGAATCCGGCGATCTGCGTTTTCCGGAACGACCGAGGAGCACGTGGAGGCGGCATGCAGTCAGCGCGGGAGCGGCGGAGTGTCTGGGTGTGGGTGGCGGCCGCGCTGGTCCTGGCCACGAGCGGCACACTCGTCGGCAACAGCCGCATCCTGGCGGCCTGGCGGTTCTGCCTGAGCCAGGACCACGAGCCGGACCCGAACCTGGCGATGGCCACGGTGTCCGGGTGGGCCGTCATGCTCGGTGCGCTCCTGGCGCTCGGCGCACTGCTGGGCCGCCTGCCGAGGGGGCGCCGGTACCGCTTGCCGGCCCTGCTCGCCGCCGCGGTCGTGCTGAGCTGGCTCTACGTCGCCGGGATGGGAACGCCCGCATCGCCCGGACCCGGGCAGCCGCCGGAATCCGTGTGCCGGGTCCTGCCGCCCTTCCCCTTCACGGGCTGAGCCGCCTGGGCGACGGTGGGGTCGAAGCTGTCGAAGCCGTCGAGGCGGCTTCGACACGCCGCACATGAGGGACGGGTTCAGCAGGTGAGCTCGTTCCACGGGGTGGCCCAGAAGTCCAGCGCGTACCAGGTCTTCGGGCCGACGATGCCGTCGGCCTGGAGCTTGGCGCACCCCTGGAACTTCTTCACCGCGGCCAGGGTCCGGTCGCCGAACTGCCCGTCGACGCCCAGGTTGAAGGGGGCGGAGAAGGAGCTGGAGGACGCGTTCAGTTCGCACTGCAACGCCTTGACCTCGTCACC
The DNA here is from genome assembly GCF_055664045.1 of Kitasatospora sp. NPDC023385. Taxonomy (NCBI): domain Bacteria; kingdom Bacillati; phylum Actinomycetota; class Actinomycetes; order Kitasatosporales; family Streptomycetaceae; genus Kitasatospora; species Kitasatospora sp. NPDC023385. The sequence continues at coordinate 164,466 of NZ_JBVOOL010000004.1, forward strand.
GGCGTCGCCGTAGCTCAGCTCCGCCTCGCTCTTGCTGTACGCGCCGCAGTCCGAGGTTTCGGCCGAGGCGCTGCCGGCGGTGGCCAGACCGAATCCGGCGGCCAGGGCGGTGGCGATGACGACAGCAGCGAGCTTGTTGCGCAAGGTCATTCCTTCGGTACAGGTGGTCGGGCGTACGTGGTCGGGCCGGATCAGCAGAGGTAGTTCGCCGCGGTGTCGATGTCGCTCTGGTAGTCCAGTGCGGCCCAGGTCTTCGGGCCGACGATGCCGTCGGCCTGGAGGCCGGCGCAGCCCTGGAACCTCTTCACGATGGAGCGGGTGTTGTTGCCGAAGATCCCGTCCACCTGCAGACCGGCGCCGCGCACGCTGTAGTTGAGCTCGCACTGCAGCGCCTTGACTTCCGGGCCGCTGTCGCCGTAGCCCACCTCCGCCTCGTCGGCGCTGCTGTAGCCGTAGGAGCTGCACACGGCGGGGGTGGCGGCGGACGCGGTGGTGGCGGTGCCGACTCCGAGGCCGGTGAACACGACGGCTCCCGCGACGATGGCAGCGAGCTTGGTACGCATGGGCGTTCTCCTTCAGGTGGGGCGGGTGGGACAGGTCGGGCGAGGAGCGTCGGGCCCCGCGTGGGTGACGGCAGCCGTCACCCACGCGGGGCCCGTGCGGTCAGGAGGACACGTGGTACCAGTAGCCGCCGGTGCGCAGGCCGACGTAGTGGACGTCGGTGCCGGTCTCCTTCGCCTCGACCATCATGTCCGCGCCGGTGGCGGGGTCGGGGCCGGCGTAGAGCACGACGTGCACGGTGTTGTGCGCGTCCGTGCCGAAGTACTCGACGTCGCCGGGCCGGCGCTGGGACTCGGTGATCGGGGTGAGGTGCTTGTCCAGGGTCTGCTCGGTGGTGTCACCGCCGTTGGCGAGGTCGATGCCGGCGCCGAACCAGAAGGCCGCGCGGACCAGGCCCGAGCAGTCCAGGCCGGCGGTGGTGGCGGCCGGGCAGGGCTGGATCGAGCCGGTGTAGCCGTCGCAGGTGCCGAGCGACGGGCCGGGGCCCTCGCCGCGCAGCGAGTGGCCGCCGCCCCACACGTACGGGACGCCCAGGTAGGACTTCGCCGCGGCCAGGACCTTGGCGGGGTCGACGGTGCCGCTGGGCAGCGGGGTGGGGGTGCTGGTGTAGAGGGCGTTCTTGGTGGCCGTGCCGACGGTCCCGTTGACGGTCAGGGCGTGCGCGGCCTGGAAGTTGCGCACGGCCGTGTCGGTGGCCGGCCCGAACTGCCCGTCCACGGTGAGGCGGCCCGCGTTGAATCTGTTGAGCATCGTCTGCAGGGTGGTGACGCAGGCACCGGTGGCGCCCTTCTGCAGGTCGCCGCACTGGGTGCGCAGGTCCACCGTGCCGGAGGCGGCGGCCGCCGCCGCGTCGAGCGCCGACTTGGTGGCCGGGCCGACGATGCCGTCGGCGCTCAGGGTGTGCGCGGCCTGGAAGTTGCGCACGGCGGTGCCGGTGGCCGGCCCGAACTGCCCGTCCACGGTGAGGGCCGCGCCGGTCACGTTGAGCTCCAGCTGGAGCTGGGTGACGCAGCCGTCGGCCTCACCCTGCTGGAGGTCGGCCGGGCAGGCCGGGGAGGTGAGGGGTACCGGGGCCGGCGCGGTCGCGGCGGTCGCGGTCGAGGCGGTGTACGCGCCGACGCCCGTCAGTACGGCCGCGAGGGCCAGGCCCAGCGACAACCGGCGCCGGGCGGGGAGGAGGGTGCTCACAGAAGGGTCTCCGGATCCATGATGGGGCGCCAGGGGAACAGAGTGCTCCACCCTCGGCGCGCGAGGTGCTCGACGGGCGGGTGCTACTCGAACAGCCCCGAGTCGCTGGGCACGTACGTGAAGCAGTAGCCGGACTTCCCGCCGTAGTACTGGTCGCCGCGGTACAGGATGTTGTCGCCGGTGAACTGGCCGACGATGCCGTCCGGTTGCACGTGGACGAAGGTCTGGAACCACAGGACCTGGTCCTTGGTCCGCGGGCCCCAGGCACCGTCCTCGTCGACGGTCGCCCGGTTGTTCTGCCGGGCGACGTCGTTGATCAGGTGCTGGACGCACCAGACGCCGTGGGTGTTGTTGGGCTGGTTGTCGCCGATGTAGGCGGCGGCGTCGGAGGCGCTGGCGGGGCCGGCCAGGGTGAGCACGGCGGCACCCGCGACGGCGGCCGCGGTGGCGGCCTTGGCGATACGGGACTTGAGGCTCACGGAGTGTCCCTCTCGGGGAGTGGTCTCGGGTGTCGGCCCATGATCACCGGGCCGTGGCAGAACTGTGACTGACTCCGCCGTCCGTCTGGAAGGCGGTTTGACGTCCCATCGGCCATGGAGACGCGTCCCACGGCCCTGACCTGGGATGTGAGACGCGTTTCCATTTTGGGCGTGAGACCGCTGTGACGGGATGCGCCCTCCGGTCCCCGGGGGCCTTGCCGGTTGCGTCCGGTGGCGGGGTGCGCTGCGCGTGTTCGGACCACGCTGTCCGACGGATGGATGCCGTTCGCGCGCTCCGACTCCGGAGACCACTAAAACGCCGGGCGATCCCGTGTGAGGGATCGCCCGGCATTATCGTGCGTGGGCGGCTCGAGCGTGTCAGCCCTGCCGGTCGGAGCCGGGTTCAGACGCCGTTCAGACGCCGTTGAGGCGCTCGGAGACGGTGCGGAGGATCGCGGGCTGGTGGTGGACCAGGTAGAAGTGGCCGCCGTCGTAGATGTCGAGGGAGAAGGCGCCGGTGGTGTGGCCGGACCAGGCGGCCGCCTCGTCCTCGGTGACCATCGGGTCCTCGGTGCCGATGAGGACGTGTACCGGACAGTTCAGCTTGGGGCCGGGCCGGTACCGGTAGGTCTCGGCCGCCTTGTAGTCGTTCCGGATGGCGGGCAGCGCCATCCGCAGCAGCTCTTCGTCGCCGAGGACCTGTTCGTCGGTGCCGCTGAGTTCCCGGAGCTTCGCGATCAGTTCGCGGTCGTCGCCGAGGTGGACGGTGCCGCCCTGGCGGTGCCGGGAGGGGGCGGGCCGGGCCGAGACGAAGAGTGCGCTCGGCACCGTGCCGGACTCCTCGAAGCGGCGGGCCAGTTCGAAGGCGAGGCTGGCGCCCATGCTGTGGCCGAAGAACGCCACCGGGCCGTCCGTGGTTCGCCGGAGCACGGGGAGGAGCTGGTCGGCGAGCTCGTCGATCGACTCGACCAGCGGCTCCGAGCGGCGGTCCTGCCGACCCGGGTACTGGACCGCCACCACGTCACAGCGGGGGGCCAGTGCGCGGGACATGGGGAAGTAGAAGGTGGCGCTGCCGCCCGCGTGCGGGAGGCAGACGAGGGTCGGGGCGCCGGGCTCGGCCTGGTGGTAGCGGCGTATCCAGAGCTGGTCGGTGGTGACGGTGCTCGTCATGGGTGGTGCTGTCCTTCCGTGGTGCGCCTCGCCGGCGCGGGTGCTGCGGATCTGCGGTGCTACGGTGCTTGGGTGCTGCGGACCTGCGGGTCCGGGACCGTCAGCGCGGGTCCTCGGCGGCGATCTCCGCGTACCGGTCGCGGAGTTCGGCCAGGATCGGGTGATCCGTCGCAAAAGGTACGGTGCCGATGGCGGAGATCGGCCGGACGCCGACGGCGGCGTTCGTGGCGAACGCCGCCTCCATGGACGGGAGCTGGTCCAGCGTCACGGTCCGGGAGATGCAGCGGTCGTGGACGCCGGTCAGCAGCGCCTCGGTCACGCCGGGCAGGTGCTCCGCCCGCGGCCAGACCACCTGGCGGCCGTCGAAGAAGCCCACGTTCCAGGTGGCGCCCTCGGAGATCCCCAGCTCGTCGATGTGGAACAACGCGTCGTCGAAGCCGTCGAGTTGTGCGGCGCGGCGCAGGTGCAGGCTGTCGAAGAGCCCGGTGTGCTTCACCCCGGCGACCTGGCGCAGGTGCCGGACGGGCTGGACGCGCATCGGCCCCTGCGGAACCTCCGGTGCGGGACGCATGGTGACGAGGATCCGCGGGTTGGCGGGGCCAGCCGGGTGAGGGAGACTCAGATCCGGGTCGAAGACAGTGATCCGGGCGACGACATCGACGATGTCGGCGACATTATCGGCCGTCAGATCCATTGCGCGGCGCAGTTCCTGGCGGACCTGATCCATGTTCAGTTCGGTACCGAACACGGTTCGGCAGTCGCGCGCCAGCCGCGCGAAATGCAGCGCGAGTCCGCGTATTGCGCCGCCCTCGATGCGCATGGTCGTGAAATGGCCGTAACCGATCAGTGCGAGCGACGTGATCTCGTCGACGCCCAACTGTCGCCCGTCGAGCTCTTCCATGGCGCACAGTGTTCCACCTGCGAGGTTGCCCGACGATAGTGATGATCATCACCCTCCGGTAAGGCATTGTCGCAGGCGGTGGGCATCTGGCAGGATCACGACCGCTCGCCGGTGAAAAAACCGTCACCGGCTTCGGCGCAAATCAGACTGGAACCGGGGGGCCGTCAGTTGATGGAGGAGTTCGAGCGCGCAGCCGAGGAAGCGGGTTTCGTTCTCGACGCCTCGCAGACCGCCGCGGCCGGGCGGCTTTCCGCGCTCGCCGCCGAGTTGTCCGGCCGACGCCGCTTCTTCGGTGGAAAGCCGCCGCGCGGCGTCTACGTGTGGGGGCCGGTCGGACGCGGCAAGAGCTGGCTGACCGGGGTCTTCTACGAGGCGCTGCCGGTGCGGAACAAGCGCCGGGTGCACTTCCACGAGTTCTTCCGGGAGTTCCACGCCGTCTACGCCCGGCACCGCAAGGAGCGCAACGCCTGCGACCTGGCCGTCGCCGAGCTGCTGAGCGACTGCCGGCTGCTGTTCTTCGACGAGTTCCACGTGCACGACCCGGGCGACGCCATGATGATGGGCCGCGTCCTGACCTCGCTGTTCGACCAGAAGGTCACCCTGGTGACCACCTCGAACTACCCGCCCGACGGCCTGCTGCCGAACCCGGTCTACCACCACATGTTCGAGCCGACCATCAAGCTGCTCGAGGGCAACCTGGACGTCCTGGAGGTCGCGGGCCCGCAGGACTACCGGGCGGGGAGCACCGCCGGGGAGGCCCGTTCGCAGTTCCAGCGCGGGGCCTACATCTGGCCCGGCACCGAGGAGCAGCTGCGCGAGGCCGGACTCGAACCGCCGGCCGACGGCGAGCGGCAGCACATCGACATCGGCGGCCGGGACCTGGTGGCCCGCGCCGTGCGCGACGACCTCGTCTGGTTCGACTTCCACGAGCTGTGTGACGAACGCACCTCGACCATCGACTACCTGGGCCTGGCCGACCGGTTCGGCACCTGGGTGCTGTCCGGGCTGCCGCAGCTGACGGCCGGCAGCAGGGACGCGGCGCAGCGCTTCGCCAACCTGGTCGACGTCCTGTGCGACCGGGACGCGAAGCTCTACCTCGTCGCCGACGGCCCCCTGGCGGACTGCCTGCGGGGCGACGCCCTGCCCATCGACATCAACCGGACCGCCAGTCGCCTCATGCTCCTTCCGGGCTCCGCCACGCCGGGTGCGACGCAGGCGACCAGACAGGCGTGAACGAGGGCCGGACGGCGGTCCGAGGCCGCCGTCCGGCCGTGGCGATTCCCGTAGGAGGAGCAAGACCATGGCGGCTGAAGAGAAGCTGCGCGACTACCTGAAGCGGGCTACCGCCGAGCTTCGCAACGTCCGACAGCAGCTCCAGGAGGCGGAGGACTCCGCCCACGAACCCATCGCGATCGTCGGGATGAGCTGCCGGTACCCGGGCGGGGTCGGTTCGCCGGAGGACCTGTGGCGACTGGTCGCCGACGGCACCGACGCGATATCGCCCTTCCCGACCGACCGCGGCTGGGACACCGAGGGCATCTACGACCCGGACCCGGAGCGGGCCGGACACACCTACACCCGGGACGGCGGCTTCCTGCGCGGCGTGACCGGGTTCGACGCCGAGTTCTTCGGCATCAACCGGCGCGAGGCCCTCGCCATGGACCCGCAGCAGCGGCTCCTGCTGGAGACCGCGTGGGAGGCCGTGGAGCGCGCCGGCATCGACGCGGCGACGCTGCGCGGCAGCCGCACCGGGGTCTTCGCCGCGGTGATGTACCACGACTACGAGGGCCTGCTCGAAGGCCAGGACGAGCTCGCCGGCTACGTCATCAACGGCAGCGCCGGCAGCATCGCCTCCGGGCGCATCGCCTACACCTTCGGCTTCGAGGGCCCGGCGCTGACCGTCGACACCGCCTGCTCGTCCTCCCTCGTCACCCTGCACCTCGCCGCGCAGGCGCTGCGGCGGGGCGAGTGCACCCTGGCCCTTGCCGGCGGGGCCACCGTGATGTCGACGCCCGCCTCGTTCATCGAGTTCAGCCGCCAGCGCTCGCTCGCCCCCGATGGCCGCTGCAAGGCCTTCTCGGCCGCGGCCGACGGCACCGGCTGGGGCGAGGGCGTCGGCATGCTGCTGCTGGAACGGCTCTCCGACGCCCGGCGCAACGGCCACCCCGTCCTCGCGGTGGTCCGGGGATCGGCGGTGAACCAGGACGGCGCGAGCAACGGCCTCACGGCGCCCAACGGCCCCTCCCAGCAGCGGGTGATCCGCCAGGCGCTGGAGAACGCCCGCCTGCGCTCCGACGAGGTCGACGCCGTCGAGGCGCACGGCACGGGCACCTCCCTCGGTGACCCGATCGAGGCCCAGTCCCTGCTCGCCACCTACGGGCAGGAGCGCGCCTCGGACCAGTACCTGTGGCTCGGCTCCCTCAAGTCGAACATCGGCCACAGCCAGGCCGCCGCGGGCGTCGGCGGCATCATCAAGATGGTCATGGCGATGCGGCACGGCGTCCTGCCGAAGTCCCTGCACTCCGCCGAGCCGACCGGGCACGTCGACTGGTCCTCCGGTGCCGTCCGGCTGCTCACCGAAGCCAGGCCCTGGCCGGAGACCGGCCGGCCCCGGCGCGCCGCCGTGTCGTCCTTCGGGATCAGCGGCACCAACGCGCACGCGATCCTCGAACAGGAACCGCCGGCCGTCGAGGAGTCGGCACCCGCTCCCGAGGAGGCGCCGCCGGCCACGCTGCCCGTCCTCCTCGCGGCGCCGCCGGTGATCCCGCTGCTGCTGTCCGGCAGGTCCGCGGACGCCCTCCGGGCGCAGGCCGAGCGGCTGCGGGAGCGCATCGAGGCGGAGCCGTCCGCCGACCCGGCGGACATCGCGGCCGCGCTGCTGCACAACCGCTCCTCCTTCGAGCACCGGGCAGTGGTCTTCGGCCGCGACCGGCACTCCCTGCTGCGGGAGTTGACCGCCCTCGCCGAGGCCGCCCCGACCGTGCCGCGGGGAACCGCCCCGGCCGGCGCCCGACCGGTGTTCGTGTTCCCCGGCCAGGGTTCGCAGTGGACCGGCATGGCGCTCGAACTCCTCGACGCCTCCCCGGTCTTCGCCGCGCGCATCGCGGAGTGCGACCGGGCGTTCGCCCCGTACCTCGACTGGTCGCTGACCGAGGTGCTGCGCGGGGTCGAGGGCACGCCGTCCCTCGACCGGGTGGACGTGCTCCAGCCCGCGCTGTTCGCCGTGATGCTGGGACTCGCGGACGTGTGGCGGGCCTGCGGGGTCCGGCCCGCCGCGGTCGTCGGCCACAGCCAGGGCGAGGTGGCCGCCGCGGTGGTGGCCGGCGCGCTCTCGCTGCCCGACGCCGCCCGGATCGTGGCCCTGCGCAGCCAGGCCCTGCTCGAACTGTCGGGCACCAGCGGCATGCTGTCGGTCTCGCTCTCGGCCCAGGCGGTCGAGGAGCGGCTGCGGCCGTGGGGCACGCAGCTCTCCGTCGCGGCCGTCAACGGTCCGCACTCCGTGGTGGTCTCGGGCGACAGCGGCGCACTCGACGAGTTCCGCCTCGCCCTGGAGGCCGACGGGACGTGGGTCCGGCGCATCCCGGGCGTGGACACGCCCGGGCACTCGGCCCGCATCGACGAGGTCCGTGAGCGGATGCTGGCCGCCCTCGCCGACACCGCGCCGAGCGCCTCGGACGTCCCGTTCTACTCCACCGTCACCGGCGGCCTGCTCGGCACCGACGAGCTCGACGCCGGGTACTGGTACCGCAACATGCGCCAGACCGTGCAGCTGGAGCCCGCGACGCGCGCGCTCGTCGCCGACGGCTACGCGCACTTCCTGGAGATCAGCCCGCACCCCGTCCTGCACGTCGGGATCCGGGAGACCTGCGAGGCGGCCGGCGGCCAGGCCTTCCTGGGGGAGACGCTGCGCCGCACCGACGGCGGTCCGCAGCGGCTGCTCACGTCGCTCGCCCAGGCCTGGATTCACGGCCTCGCACCGGACTGGAGCGTCGTCCTCGGCGACCGCCGGCCGCAGCCGGTCGAGCTGCCCACCTACCCGTTCCAGCGGGTGCGCCTGTGGCCGGAGGCCCGGCAGGGCCGGACGGACGCCGACTCGCTCGGCCTGCGCAACGCCGACAACCCGCTGCTCGGTGCCGGCGTGCCGCTGCCGGAGACGGACGGCTTCCTCTTCACCGGGCGCCTGTCCCGCGGCAGCCACGCCTGGCTCGCCGACCACGCGCTCGCCGGCACCGTGCTGCTGCCGGGTACGGCCTTCCTCGAACTCGCCCTCCACGCGGGCCGCCTGCTCGACTGCGGACAGGTCGACGAGCTGCTGCTGGAGAACCCGCTGCTGCTGCCCGAACAGGGCGGCGTCCAGGTGCAGTTGACGGTCGCCGCACCCGACGACTCGGGCCGCCGCACGGTGCAGGTGTACGCCCGCCCGGACGAGCCGGACGCCTTCGCCGTCGGCGAGCCGTGGACCCGGCACGCCACCGGCGTCCTCGCCCCCGCGGCTCCCATCACCCCCGTGCCGCTGGGCAGCTGGCCGCCCGAGGGCGCAACCGAGCTCGAAGTCGGCGACGTCTACGAGCGCTTCGCGGCGGCCGGATTCGAGTACGGCCCGGCCTTCCGGGGGATCCGGGCGGCCTGGCGCCGCGGCGACGAGGTCTTCGCCGAGGTCGCGCTGCCCGACCAGCTCCGGGCCGGTGCCCAGGGGTTCGGGATCCACCCGGCGCTGCTAGACGCGGTGCTGCAGACCATCCCGCTGGGTGCACTGGCCGGCGCGGACGGCGGCATCGAGCACGGCCGGATGCCGTTCGCCTGGCACGGCGTCTCGCTGCACGCCGCCGGTGCGGCCGCGCTGCGGGTCCGGCTCGCCCCGGCGGGCGAGGAGGCCGTCACGATCCGGGTCGCCGACCAGTCCGGACTGCCGGTGGCGACCGTCAAGTCCCTGGCGCTGCGCCCGGTGAAGACGGAACAGCTCGCGGCGGCGGTGCGACGGGCCGACTCGCTCTTCCGGCTGACCTGGGAGCGGCTCGCCGCCCCCCGGGCCGTGCCGCAGGCGTGGACCGTGCTCGGCCCGGACACCCCGGGCCCGGAGGGTGCCGAACGGCTGGACGGTTTCGCGCAGTTGCGCGCGGCGCTCGATGCGGGCAGCGGTGCGGGAACCGACGTCCCCGCCGACGTCCCCGCCGTCGTGCTGGCCTCGGTCGGGGCGACCGAGGTGCGCGCCGCGGCCGCCGCCGCCCTGGAGCTCCTCCAGGCCTGGCTCGCCGAGCCACGGCTGGCGGGCTCGCGGCTGGTGCTGGTCACCCGGGGCGCCGTCGCGCTCCCCGGCGACCCGGCACCCGACCTCGCCCAGGCCGCCGTGCTGGGCCTGCTCCGTTCCGCCCAGTCGGAGAACCCGGGCCGCTTCACGGTGGTCGACACGGACGGCGACCAGGCCTCGCGCCGGGCGCTGGCCGCGGCCCTGGCGGCCGACGAGCCGCAGCTCGCGCTGCGCAAGGGCGAGCTCCACGCGCCCCGGCTGGCCCGCGCGGCCCGCGCGGAGCCGGCCGGTGCGGCGTTCGCCCCGGACGGCACGGTGCTGGTGACCGGCGGCACCGGCGCGCTGGGCCGCGCCGTCGCCCGCAGCCTGGTCGCCGACCACGGCGTACGGCGGCTGCTGCTGGTCAGCCGGAGCGGGGGAGCGGCCGGCGGGCTCCAGGACGAACTCGCTGCCCTGGGCGCCTCGGTGACCGTCGCCGCCTGCGACGTCGCCGATCGCGAGGCCCTGGCCGCGCTGCTGGACTCCGTCCCGCGGGAGCACCCGCTGACCGGCGTGGTGCACACGGCCGCGGTCCTCGACGACGGGATCGTGCAGTCGCTCACCGCGGAGCAGTTCGACACGGTGCTGCGTCCGAAGGTGGACGCGGCGGTGCACCTGGACGAGCTGACCAGGAGCGCGGATCTCGCGGCCTTCGTGCTCTTCTCCTCGGCCGCCGCCCTGTTCGGCGCCCCGGGGCAGGGCAACTACTCCGCCGCCAACGCCGTCCTGGACGCCCTCGCACAGCGCCGCCGCGCCGAGGGCCGGCCCGCGGTGTCCCTCGCCTGGGGGCTGTGGGCCGAGTCGAGCGGCATGACCGGCCACCTGGACGGCGCGGGCATCGCCCGCATCGAACGGGACGGGCTGCAGGCGCTGTCGACCGCGGAGGGCCTGGAGCTGTTCGCCGGCGCGCTCGGGCACGAGGAGGCGGTGCTCGTACCGTTCCGGGTGGACCTCCGGCAGCTGCGTGCGCAGGCGCCCGGCGGCGTCGTTCCGCACCTGTTCCGGGCGCTGCTCCCGGCGCCGGTGCGCCGTGACGCCGCCGTCGCGGTGGCCGAGGCGTCGCTGCCGCGGCAGCTCGCCGCCGTGCCGGCGGCCGAACGCGGGCGGATCCTGGCCGACCTGGTCCGCACGAACGCCGCCGCGGTGCTAGGCCTGGCCGACGGGCAACTGGTCGACGAGAGCCGCGGGTTCTTCGACCTGGGGCTCGACTCGCTCACCGCGGTGCAGCTGCGCAACCGGCTGGGCGCCGCGGTCGGGGTGACCCTGCCCACCACCCTCGTCTTCGACCACCCGACGCCGACGGCGCTGAGCGACTACCTGCTGGCGGAGCTGGCGATCGAGGAGGCGCCGGTTCCGCTCATCGGCGAGCTGGACGGGATCGAGACGGCGCTGCGGGCCGTGGTCGCGGACGGTGACGAGGAGGTGCGCGGGAAGCTGTACGAGCGCCTCCAGGAGCTCGCGCGGATCTGCGCGGCTCCCGCGGCCACCGGTGCGGACGCCGGCTCCGGCGGGGGCCTGGAGGCGGCCTCGGCGGACGACATCTTCGCGTTCATCCAGCAGGAGTTCGGCAAGGCCTGACCGAGGCCTGCGGGCTGCGGCGGAAATGCGGCAAGGCCGTTGGTCTCCGATCCGGACACCAACGGCCTTGCCGGACAAGCTGTCAGTTCTTGTGCAGGCGCACCGGCAGGCTTTCCAGGCCCTGCATCATGAAGCTCTTCCGCCACTTCAGTTCGGAGTCCGGGACGGCCAGCTCGAGGTCGGGGAACCGGCCCAGCAGGTGGCGGAGGGCGATCTCCATCTCCAGGCGGGCCAGCGGGGCGCCGACGCAGTAGTGGATGCCGTGCCCGAAGCCCAGGTGCCCGGCGGTGGACCGGGTGACGTCGAGCTGGTGGGGACAGCCGAACTGGGCCCCGTCCCGGTTCGCCGCGCCCAGCAGGACGGAGACGTACTCACCGGTGCCGACCGTCACGCCGCCGAGCTCGAACGGCTCGGTGGCGTAGCGCAGCGTCGCGCGGTTGCCGGGGCCCTCGTAGCGGAGGAACTCCTCGTTGGCGGCCGGGATTCCGCTCGGATCGCGGCGCAGGGCCGCGAGCTGCTCCGGGTGGTTGAGCAGGGCCCGCAGACCGTGGCCGATCATGTTGACCGTGGTCTCGTAGCCGGCCACCACGAGCAGGAACACGGTGGAGACCAGCTCGAGGTCGGAGAGCTTGTCCTCCTCGTCCCTGGCGTGGATGAGCGCGCCGACCAGGTCGTCGGCCGGCTGGGCGCGCTTGAGCTGGACCATCTCCCCGATGTGCTGGCCGAACCGGGCCATGTTCGGGCCCGCGTTCTCGTTGTCGTTGGACATGATCGCGGAGGTGAGCCCGACCAGGACCGGGAAGTGCTCCTCGCGGATGCCGAGCAGATGCCCGAGCACCCGGACGGGGAACTGCGCCGTGTACTCCTCGACCAGGTCGACGACGCCGCCCTCGGCGGCGGCCTTCAGCTCGGCGGCGTCCAGGAGTTCGGTGCTGATGGCCTCGATGACCGGCTCGAGCTTCTTCACGCTGCGGGCCGTCAGGGCCCGGTTCACGAGCTTGCGCAGCCGGGTGTGGTCCGGCGGGTCCATGTTGAGCATGTGCCGGCCCACCGAGCTGTGCTCCAGGCGCGGCGTGCCGCCCTCGGACATCTCCCGGTCGAAGTATCCGAGTTGGACCGAGGTGTCGATGTCCTTGGACAGCGCCGGGTGCGAGAGCGCGATGCGCGCCTCCTCGTAGTTGACGACGGCCCAGACCTTCAGGCCGCTCGGTAGCAGCATCCGGTGCACCGACCCCGTGCTCTGCAGGGCGTCATAGGCCGGATACGGGTTGCTCAGAAACTCCTCGTCCATGATCGGCAGGGACACGGAAACTCCTTGAATCAGGGAACTTGTGGATTTCGCAAATGTCCGGTGTGTGATGCGGCCACCGGGAACGATTGGCGAGCGTACAGGTCGGGCGACGGAACTGACAGTGGGTAACGCCGTCGGCCGCTATTTCTGACGTGACGTCATATTTCCCGGTGGGGGTGAGAATACTGGCCGGTGTGACGCTCGCAACAAGGCCATTGATCTGGCCTTCCCTCTCCTATATCGTCGCCGACGAAAGATCATCAGCTCTACGCGATGCTGTACGGGGGAACGCGCTCTAGAGAGCCTTTCTTCGTGCCGTTCCGGAGTCATCGGCCGAGTCGCGTCCTTTCCTGAGTGGGTGTCAGCCGTGCCGGCTATCCCTGTTCGTTCCGTCGCGGATGTCCTCCGGGCGCACGCCAGTGAGCGTGGACATGCCATCGCCTACTCTGACCAGGTGCGCAGCACGACCTACGGGCAACTGGAGGCGTCCACCGGGCGACTGGCCGGCCACCTCGCCGAATTCGGAATCGCCCGGGGCGGACGCGCCGTGGTGTGCCTCGGCAACCGGGTGGAAATGGTCGAGAGCTGCCTCGCACTGACCCGCGCGGAGCTCGTCGTCGTCCCGGTCAATCCGCAGGCGAGCGATAGTGAGCTCGCGCATATTCTGAGCGACTCCGAGGCCGCACTCGTCATCACCGAAGAATCGAACTTCGAGCGGCTACGCCGGCTCGACGGGCTTCGGAATGACCTCCGTTTCGTCATTGTGACGGACGATCAGAAAAGCATCGCCGACGGCGAATACGTGCACGACTACCGGCGAATGAGCGCAGCCGAACCGAGCACATCCGCACCGGACGGCCTACGCCCCGACGACATCGCCTGGATGCTGTACACCTCCGGAACGACCGGCGCCCCCAAGGGCGTTCTCTCCACCCAGCAGGCGGGCATGTGGTCGGCCGTCAACGGCTACGCCGCCGTCCTGGACATCGGACCGGGAGACCGGCTGCTCTGGCCGCTGCCGCTGCACCACAGCTTCGCCTTCAACCTCTGCGTCCTCGGGGTGATGGCGGCCGGCGCGACCGCCCGGATCGCGGCCGACTTCGCCCCGGACGACATCGTCACCGAACTCGGCAGCGCCTCCTACACCCTGATGGCCGCCGTACCCACCATGTGCCACTACCTCCTGGACTCCGTCCCCGAGGGCGAACTCGACCTGAGCGGCCTGCGGGCCTTCCTGGTGGCCGGAGCGCTCACCAGCGCCGCCCTCGGCGCACGGTTCCGGGACACCTTCGGCGTCCAGCTGGTCGACAGCTACGGCAGCACCGAGACCACCGGCGTCATCACCTGCAACCCGCTCGGCGGCCCCCGGGTGCCCGGCTCCTGCGGCCGGCCCGTCCCCGGCGTGACCGTCCGCATCACCGATCCGGAGACCGGCCTCGAAGCGCCCACCGGCCACGAGGGCGAGATCTGGGTGCACAGCCCCAGTCTGATGACGGGCTACCACAACGCCCCGGAGCGGACGGCCGAGGCCTTCCACCAGGGCTGGTACCGCACCGGCGACATGGGCCGCCAGGACGCCGAGGGCTTCGTGAGCATCACCGGGCGCCTCAAGGAACTCATCATCCGAGGCGGGGAGAACATGCACCCCGTCGAGATCGAGGACGCGATCCGCGCGAGCGCCGACGTGGCGGACGTCGCCGTCGTCGGCCGCGAACACAGCGTGCTCGGCGAGGTGCCGGTCGCCTACCTGGTGCCGAAGGCGGACCGGCCGCTGCCGGTGGCCGAACTGGTCGCCCGGCTGCGCGACCGCCTCGCCTACTTCAAGGTCCCGGCCGAGCTGCACCTCACCGACCGGATCCCCCGCACGCCGTCCGGAAAGACCGTCCGCCGACTCGTCGGCGCCGAGGGCTCCCGACTGCTCGCGCACTCCGGCACCCACCACAGCCGGCTGCTCCTGCCTGCCGCCGGTTCCGCCGCAGCCGTTGCTCTGCCGGCCTCCCTGCCGGCGGACGACCGGAGCACCGTGCACGGCAAGCACGTCCTGCTGCTCGCCGACGGCGCGTCCACGCTGCGCGCCGAGGAGTTGGCGGCGCACCTCGTCTCCGCGCACGGCTGCGCCGGGACGGTGGTCGAACGCTGCGAGCCCGCCGACGGCGAGTCGCTGCGGCGCGCCACGGCGGGACGGGACGGGTACGTCCTCGTCCTGCTGGCCGGAGCCGACGAGGCAGGCCCCTTCGATGAGCTGGCGCTCGAACTCACCGGTGCGGGACGGATCGCGGTCTCGCTCGGCGCCGGGGACGAGGTCGGCGCGCAGAGGCTGCGCGACGCACTGGACGCCGCACTGATCGAGAACGCGCCTGTGGTGCGAGTGTCGGCCATCGACGTCCCGGGACCGCTCTGGGGCGTCGCGGCCGAGCCCGCCCCCGAGGTGGCCGCCCACCTGCGCGACAGCCTGCGCGGCTTGAGCGACCGGGACATCGAACTCCGGCTGCTGGCCCTGGTGGCAGCCGAGTGCGCAGCCGTCCTCGGCAACACCACTGCGGCCTCG
This sequence comes from Kitasatospora sp. NPDC023385, assembly GCF_055664045.1. NCBI lineage: Bacteria > Bacillati > Actinomycetota > Actinomycetes > Kitasatosporales > Streptomycetaceae > Kitasatospora > Kitasatospora sp. NPDC023385. The sequence goes on from NZ_JBVOOL010000004.1 coordinate 179,469, forward strand.
CTCGACCCGCGCAAGCCCTTCCGCGCGCTGGGCTTCGACTCGGTCGCGTCCGTGGGGCTGCGCGTCCGGCTCCAGAACACGACCGGGCTGAGGCTGCCGGCTTCGCTCGCCTTCGACCACCCGACCCCGCAGGCCGTGGCCCGGTTCCTCCGTGACGGGCTGTTCGGTGCCCGCGAGGCGGCCGAGGTAGCGGTCGTGGGGGCGGGCGCGGTGGCGGACGACACCGATCCGGTGGTCCTCGTGGGCATGGCCTGCCGGTACCCGGGCGGCGTGCGGTCCGCCGAGGACCTGTGGGACCTGGTCACGGCCGGTACGGACGCGGTGGGGCCGTTCCCCGAGGACCGTGGCTGGGACCTGGCCGGGCTGTTCGACGAGGACCCGGACACGGTGGGAACCACGTACGCCTCGCAGGGCGGATTCCTCGACGGCGTGGCCGAGTTCGACGCCGGGTTCTTCGGAATCTCGCCGCGCGAGGCGCTGGCGATGGACCCGCAGCAGCGGCTGCTGCTCCAGACCTCCTGGGAGCTCTTCGAGCAGGCCGGCATCGACCCGGACACGCTGCGCGGCAGCCGAACCGGCGTCTTCGCCGGGCAGATGTACCACGACTACGCGATCCGCCTCACCGACGAGCCCGGGGCGGAGGGCTACCTGAGCACCGGGCTCGCCGGCAGCGTGCTCTCCGGCCGGCTCTCCTACTTCTACGGGTTCGAGGGTCCGGCGCTGACGGTGGACACCGCGTGCTCCTCGTCGCTGGTCGCGCTGCACCTGGCCGCGGACTCGCTGCGGCGGGGCGAGTGCTCGCTCGCGCTCGCGGGCGGTGTCGCGGTGATGGCGACGCCGACGTCGTTCGTCGACTTCAGTCGCCAGCGCGGGTTGTCGGCGGACGGGCGGTGCCGGGCGTTCGCGGCCGGTGCGGACGGTACGGGCTGGGGTGAGGGTGTCGGCCTGCTGCTGCTGGAGCGGCTGTCGGATGCGCGGCGCAACGGGCACCAGGTGCTGGCCGTCATCCGTGGTTCGGCGGTGAACCAGGACGGTGCGTCGAACGGTCTGTCGGCGCCGAACGGTCCGTCGCAGCAGCGGGTGATCCGTGAGGCCCTGGCGGGTGCGCGGCTGACGGCCGAGGACGTCGACGCGGTGGAGGCGCACGGTACGGGTACCCAGCTCGGCGACCCCATCGAGGCGCAGGCGTTGTTGGCGACGTACGGGCAGGGGCGGCCGGCGGACCGTCCGCTGTGGCTGGGGTCGGTGAAGTCGAATCTGGGGCACACGCAGGCGGCGGCGGGTGTGGCGGGTGTGATCAAGATGGTGCAGGCGATGCGGCACGGTGTGCTGCCGCGGACGCTGCACGTGGATGCGCCGTCGCCGCATGTGGACTGGTCGGCGGGTGAGGTGTCGCTGCTGACCGAGGCCCGGGAGTGGCCGGAGACGGGGCGTCCGCGTCGTGCGGGTGTGTCCTCGTTCGGCATCAGCGGCACCAACGCGCACATCATCCTCGAACACGCCCCGCACCACGATGAGCCGAGCACCGAGGCGGGTGCGGCCACGCTGCTTCCGCCGGTCTCGGTGCTGTCCGTGCTCTCCGCGCACAACGACGCGGCGCTGCGGGAGCAGGCCGCGCGCCTGGCCGCCCGGGTCTCTGCGGACAGCTCCCTGACCGTGGCCGACGTGGCGTTCTCGCTCGCGACGACGCGGGCTGTGCTGGATCGCCGGGCGGCGGTGGTGGCGGCGGATCGGGAGGGGTTGCTGCGGGGGCTCGGGGCTCTGGCAGAGGGGCGCCTGTGCCAGGAGGTGGTGGAGTCCGCTGCTTCGGGCGGGAAGCTGGCGTTCCTGTTCACCGGTCAGGGTTCCCAGCGGTTGGGCATGGGCCGGGAGTTGTACGAGGCCTTCCCGGTGTTCGCGGGTGCGTTCGACGCGGTGTGCGCGGAGCTGGACGGGCATCTGGGCGGTTCGGTCCGGGATGTGGTGTTCGGCGCCGATGCCGAGCTGTTGAACCGGACGGTGTGGGCGCAGGCGGGGTTGTTCGCGTTGGAGGTGGCGCTGTTCCGGTTGGTGGAGTCGTGGGGTGTGCGCCCGGACTTCCTGCTGGGCCACTCGATCGGTGAGGTGGCGGCGGCGCATGTGGCGGGGGTGTTCTCGTTGGAGGACGCTGCCGCGTTGGTGGCCGCGCGTGGCCGGCTGATGCAGGCGCTGCCTGCGGGTGGCGCGATGCTGGCGGTGGCTGTCACGCCCGAGACTGCCGCAGTACTCCTCGCCGGCTGCGAGGGCCTGGTCGATGTCGCCGCCGTCAACGGCCCCCGTTCAGTGGTGCTCTCGGGCCAGGCCAGGGCGATCGAGAAGATCGAGTGGGACGCAGTGGCAGCAGGCCACCGGGTCAAGCGCCTGTCGGTGAGCCACGCCTTCCACTCGCCGCTGATGGAGCCGATGCTGGCCGAGTTCGGTGCAGTGGTCAGTCGTCTGGCGGCGGCTGCGCCCCGGATCCCCGTCGTGTCCAACGTGACTGGCGCGCTCGCCACGGCGGAGGAGTTGACGTCCCCGGACTACTGGGTGCGGCATGTCCGTCAGGCGGTGCTCTTCCACGACGGCATCCGCACCGCAGCGGAGCTGGGTGCGACCCGCTTCATGGAGCTCGGCCCGGACGGCGTCCTGACGGCACTCGCCCAGGACTGCCTCACCGACACCGACGCCAACACCGACATCCACGCCTTCACCCCCGTTCTTCGCCGCGACCGCCCCGAGGACCAGGCGGTCGCCGCCGCCCTGGGCGCCCTGTACTGCTGGGGCACCGCCCCCGACTGGCAGGCCGTCTTCGCGACCACCGACGCCCGGCGGGTGGCCCTGCCCAGTTACCCCTTCCAGACCGAGCGCTACTGGCCGGCGACCCCGATGAAGGGCGTGGCCGGACGACCGTCGGAGCCGGGAGACCTGCTCTACCGCGTCAGTTGGGAGCCGCTCGCGCAGGTTCCCGCGCCGGAGCCGGTCGGCACCTGGATCCTGGTCACGGACACCGAGGACGCGCTCACCCAGGACTGCGTGACCGCTCTCGATGCCACGGCCGCCCGGGTGCTGCGCCTGTCGCTCTCCGACGGGGCAGCGGATCGTACGGCCCTCGGCGCCGCCCTCACCCGACTGGCCGCCGAGGCCGCGCCGACCGGGGTGTTCGCGCTGCTGCGCGGTGAACTCGCCCCGCTGAACGCCGTGGTGCTGCTGCAGGCGCTCGGGGACGCCGGTTCCGAGGCCCCCGTGTGGCTGGCGACCCGGGGCGCGGTCGGTGTCGGCGGAGCGGACGGTCCGATCAGTACGCGGCAGGCACAGCTGTGGGGTCTCGGACGCGTGGCCGCACTGGAGGCGGCCGACACCTGGGGCGGACTCGTCGACCTCCCGGAGCGGCTGGACGCCGAGGAGGCACGACGGCTCTCCGCCCTGCTCCTGCGCGCGGTGGCCGAGGACGAGGTCGCCATCCGGCCCGAGGCGGCCTACGCACGCCGCCTCGTCAGGGCGGGCTGGGACGACCAGGCGGCGCCGAGCCGGTGGTCTCCGTCCGGGACGGTCCTCGTCACCGGTGGTACCGGCGCCCTCGGTGCCCAGGTCGCCCGTCGCCTGGCCCAGGCCGGCGCCGAACACCTGCTGCTCACCAGCCGGCGGGGCCACCAGGCCCCGGGCGCCGCCGAGTTGGCGGCCGAACTGGCGGCGCTCGGCGCCCGGGTGACCATCGCCGCCTGCGACATCAGTGACGGGGAGGCGGTGGCCGCCCTGCTCGGCGCGATCCCGGCCGAGCACCCGTTGGACGCTGTCGTGCACACCGCCGGCGTCCTGGACGACGGCGTGCTCGCCGCTCTGACCCCCGACCGCCTCCAGCGCGTGGTCGCCGCCAAGACGGACGGCGCTCTCCACCTGGACCGGCTGACCCGCGATCTTCCCCTCTCCGCCTTCGTGCTGTTCTCCTCACTCGCCGGCGTGGTCGGCGCCGCCGGCCAGGCGAACTACGCCATGGCGAACGCGGCCCTGGACGCACTCGCCGAACAGCGCCGGCAGGCCGGGCTTCCGGCCACCGCCGTCGCCTGGGGCGCCTGGGCGGGCGAGGGCATGGCCGCCACCGACGAGGTGGTGCGCGAGCGGATGCGCCGCACCGGCTTCCGTCCGATGCGCCCCGAAATCGCGCTGCGCGTCCTCGACAGCGCGATCCAGTACGGGGAGACCGCTGTCCTCGCGGCGGACATCGACTGGGAGCGCTACGCGCAGGCCCACGGGGTGTCCGCCCAGCGCCCGCTGCTGCGCGAGCTGGTCGCCGCGCCAGCCGCCGAGCCGACCGGGCCCGCCAGGGCCCTCGCGGGCAGCACGTCCGCTGAGCAGCACTCCGCGCTGGAGCAGCTGATCCGCGGTCATGCCGCCGACCTGCTGATGCACCGGTCCGCCGATGACATCGACCCGCAGAAGTCGTTCCGCGCGCTCGGCTTCGACTCGCTCGCCTCGGTCGAGCTGCGCAACCGACTGGTCGCGGCGACCGGGCTGCGGCTGCCGGCCTCACTCGCCTTCGACTACCCGAGCCCGGCTGGGCTGGCGGACTTCCTCCGTGCGGAGCTGTTCGGCGCCGGCGAGGCGGCCGAGGCCGCCGTGGCGGGGGCGGGCGCGGTGGCGGACGACGCCGATCCGGTGGTCCTCGTGGGCATGGCCTGCCGGTTCCCGGGCGGCGTGCGGTCGGCGGAGGACCTGTGGGACCTGGTCGCGGCCGGAGCGGACGCGGTGGGGCCGTTCCCCGAGGACCGTGGCTGGGACCTGGCGGGGCTGTTCGACGAGGATCCGAGCGTTCCGGGGACGACGTACGCCTCCGGAGGCGCGTTCCTGGACGGCGTGGCCGAGTTCGACGCCGGGTTCTTCGGGATCTCGCCGCGCGAGGCGCTGGCGATGGACCCGCAGCAGCGGCTGCTGCTCCAGACCTCCTGGGAGCTCTTCGAGTCCGCGGGTGTCCTGCCGGGTGCGCTGCGCGGCAGCCGTACCGGTGTCTTCGTGGGATCCAACGGCCAGGACTACACCGCGCTCGTCGCCCAGTCCGCGGAGGACCTGGAGGGGTACCTCGGCACCGGTGGCGCGCTGAGCGTCGCCTCGGGCCGGCTCTCCTACTTCTACGGGTTCGAGGGTCCGGCGCTGACGGTGGACACCGCGTGTTCCTCGTCGCTGGTCGCGCTGCACCTGGCCGCGGACTCGCTGCGGCGGGGCGAGTGCTCGCTCGCGCTCGCGGGCGGCGTCACCGTGATGTCGACGCCGGGTTCGTTCATCGACTTCTCCCGCCAGCGCGGGTTGTCGGCGGACGGGCGGTGCCGGGCGTTCGCGGCCGGTGCGGACGGTACGGGCTGGGGTGAGGGTGTCGGCCTGCTGCTGCTGGAGCGGCTGTCGGACGCGCGGCGCAACGGGCACCGGGTGCTGGCGGTGGTCCGTGGCTCGGCGGTGAACCAGGACGGTGCGTCGAACGGTCTGTCGGCGCCGAACGGTCCGTCGCAGCAGCGGGTGATCCGTGAGGCCCTGGCGGGTGCCCGGCTGACGGCCGAGGACGTCGATGCGGTGGAGGCGCACGGGACGGGGACCTCGTTGGGGGATCCGATCGAGGCGCAGGCGTTGCTGGCGACGTATGGGCAGGGGCGGCCGGCGGAGCGGCCGTTGTGGTTGGGGTCGGTGAAGTCGAATCTGGGGCACACGCAGGCGGCGGCGGGTGTGGCGGGTGTGATCAAGATGGTGCAGGCGATGCGGCACGGTGTGCTGCCGCGGACGCTGCATGTGGATGCTCCGTCGCCGCATGTGGACTGGTCGGCTGGTGAGGTCTCGCTGTTGACGGAGGTCCGGGAGTGGCCGGAGACGGGGCGTCCGCGTCGTGCGGGGGTGTCCTCGTTCGGCATCAGTGGCACCAACGCGCACATCATCCTCGAACAGGCCCCGCAGCACGATGAGTCGGTCGAGTCGGTCGAGCCGACCGGGCCCCGGCCGTCGGCGGTGCCGTGGATCCTCTCCGCGAAGACACCCAAGGCGTTGAGGAGCCGGGCAGAGCGACTGCGCGAGCACCTCGCGGCTCGACCCGAGCTGAGTTCGGTTGCCGTCGCCCGCGCGCTGGCGGTCGGGTTGACCTCCTTCGAACACCGTGCCGTCGTCGTCGCACACGACCGCGCGCAGGCGCTGGCCGAACTGGCCGAGGTGGAGGCCCACGGCGTGGCGGCCGGCGGGAAGCTGGCGTTCCTGTTCACCGGTCAGGGTTCCCAGCGGTTGGGGGTGGGTCGGGAGTTGTACGGCGTGTTCCCGGTGTTCGCGGGTGCGTTCGATGCGGTGTGTGCGGAGTTGGACGGGCATCTGGGCGGTTCGGTCCGGGATGTGGTGTTCGGTGCGGATGCTGGGCTGCTGAATCGGACGGTGTGGGCGCAGGCGGGACTGTTCGCGTTGGAGGTGGCACTGTTCCGGCTGGTGGAGTCGTGGGGTGTTCGCCCGGACGTCCTGCTGGGTCACTCGATCGGTGAGGTGGCGGCGGCGCATGTGGCGGGGGTGTTCTCGTTGGAGGACGCTGCCGCGCTGGTCGCGGCGCGTGGCCGGCTGATGCAGGCGCTGCCTGCGGGTGGCGCGATGCTCGCGGTCGGGATGCCGGCCGAAGAAGCGGGGAAGCTGCTCGTCGGCTGTGAGGGCCTGGTGGATGTGGCCGCCGTCAACGGCCCCCGCTCGGTGGTGCTCTCGGGCGACGCGGAGGCGATCGAGAAGATCGAGCAGGACGCAGTGGCGGCAGGCCACCGGGTCAAGCGCCTGTCGGTGAGCCACGCCTTCCATTCGCCATTGATGGAGCCGATGCTGGCTGAGTTCGGTGCAGTGGTCAGCCGTCTGGCGGCGGCCGAGCCGAGGATCCCGGTCGTGTCCAACGTGACCGGCGCGCTCGCCACCACGGAGGAGCTGACGTCCCCGGACTACTGGGTGCGGCATGTCCGTCAGGCGGTGCTGTTCCACGACGGTGTGCGTACCGCAGCGGAGCTGGGCGTGACCCGTTTCGTGGAGCTCGGCCCGGACGGCGTCCTGACCGCCCTGGCTCAGGACTGCCTCACCGACACCGACGCCCACGCCTTCACCGCCCTCCTGCGCCGCGACCGCCCCGAAGACCAGACGGTCGCCGCCGCCCTGGGCGCCCTGTACTGCTGGGGCACCGCCCCAGACTGGCAGGCCGTCTTCGGGACCGCCGACGTCCAGCGGGTGGCTCTGCCCACGTACCCCTTCCAGACCGAGCGCTACTGGCCGCGCCCGCGTCCGGTCGGCGTGCCGCAGGGGCCGAACGCCCACCCCCTGATCGGGGGAGGCATTCCCCGCGCCGACTCCGAGGAGGTCCTGTACAGCTCGCGGCTGTCGGTCCGTACGCACCCCTGGCTGGCCGACCACGTGGTGAACGGCACGGCGATCCTTCCCGGGACGGCGTTCGTCGACATGGCGTTGCACGCCGGTCGTGCGGCGGGCAGCCCGACCCTTGAGGAACTCACCGTGCAGGCACCGCTCCGGCTGTCCGGCGGCTCGGCGGTGGACGTCCAGGTGGCCGTCCGGCCGCTCGACGAGCCGGGACGCAGGTCGGTGACCGTGTACGGCCGTCCGGTGGACGCGGACGGCGGCTGGACCACGCACGCGGCGGGTGTGCTCACGGAGGAACGCGGCGAGGAGGTCGTCGCCGACCTGACCTGGCCGCCCGTGGGCGCCGAACCGGTCGCGGCCGAGGACGCCTACGAGCGCGCCGTGGACATGGGCTTCGACTACGGTCCGGTCTTCCGGGGCCTGCGGGCCGCCTGGCGGCGCGGCGACGACGTCTTCGCGGAGGTGGCCTTCGCGGAGGCCTCCGTGCAGGAGCCGGAGCGTTTCGTCTTCCACCCGGCGCTGTTCGACGCGGCGCTGCACACCGGCTTCGTCGACTCGCCCGGCTCGTCGGACGCGGCCGGTCGGCTGCCCTTCGTCTGGCAGGGCGTCACGGTGTACCGCCCGGGGGCGGCCGAGGCCCGGGTCCGGCTGCGCCGGATCGGCGAGGACGAACTCGCGCTCCACGTCATGGATCCGGCCGGCCGCACCATCGCGGTGGTCGACTCGCTGACGCTGCGGCGGGTCCGCCCGCAGGATCTGGCGGAGTCCGGGGCCGAGCTGCTGGCCCCGGTCCTGGAGCCGGTCGGTGACGTCGGTACGTTCGCCGGGGTCGTCGCGGTCGTCGGCGAGGACCCGGCCGGTCTCACCCGGGCCCTCGACGGGAGCGGGGTCGCCGCCGAGCACCACGGGGACCTGGCGGCCCTGGAGGACTCGTTCCTGCTGCCGGAGGCCGTCGTGCGCTTCGTGGACCTCTCCGGTCCGCTGGGCACGGACGAGTCGGCCGAGCACGCGGTCGAGGCCGTCTGGCGCACCGCGACCCTGCTGCGGGAGTGGATCGACGGGGGCCTGTACGACGACGCCCGCCTCACCCTGGTGGTGTCCGGGGAACCGGGAACCACGGCCGGCGCCGTACGGGCGATGCTGCGCACCGCGCAGTCCGAGCACCCCGGCAAGTTCCAGGTCGTGGAGCTGGACGGCGACCCGAGGTCGCCGGCCGCGCTGGCCTCGGCGCTGTCGGTCGAGGCGCGCGAAGTGGTGGTGCGCGCAGGACAGTTGCTGACGCCGCGACTCGCCCCCGCCGAGGCCGCCGCCCCCGCCGAAACCGCCGAGCCCCGGACGACCGACGGAGCCGTCCTCATCACGGGCGGCACCGGCGGACTCGGCGCGGTCGTCGCCGAGCACCTGGTACGGCACCGGGGCGTGACCGACCTGGTCCTGCTGAGCAGGCGGGCGGGCGGCCCGGAGCACGGCCGGCTCGCCGACACCCTGCGCGCGCTCGGGGCCCGGGTCACTCTCGCGGCCTGCGACGTCACCGACCGGTCGGCGCTCGCGGAGGTCGTGGCGGGCCTGGGTGCCGACCGGCCGCTGAGGGCGGTGATCCACACGGCGGGCATCGTCGACGACGGCGCGCTCGGCACGCTCACGCGTGAGCAGTTCGCGCGCGTCCTCCGGGTGAAGGCGGAGGGCGTGCTCGCCCTGCACGCCGTCACCGCCGGGCACGACCTGGACGCGTTCGTGCTCTTCTCGTCGGCGGCCGGCGTGCACGGCAGCCCCGCGCAGGCCAACTACGCGGCGGCCAACGGCTTCCTGGACGCCTTCGCCGACCACCGCCGCTCGCTCGGACTGCCCGCCCTCTCGCTGCAGTGGGGCCCCTGGGCGGAGGAGCGCGGCATGGCCGGTCGGATCGGTGCCGAGGCCATCGCCCGGATGGCCCGCCACGGCACCGTCCCGATGACCAACGAGGAGGCGCTGGCGCTGCTCGACCGCGCGCTGGACGGGCCCGGCGCCCGGAACCTGGTGGCGGCCCGGCAGTCGCGGCGGACGGACGGTCCGGTCGCACCGGGGCCGGTGTCCCGGCAGCCGAGGACGGCCGGCGGGCCGTCGTCGGCCGGAAGCCTGGCCGGGAACCCGGCCGAGCGCCTGGCCGAGCGCCTCGCGGGCGCCGACCCGGCGCAGCGTCGGCGGCTGCTCACGGACCTCGTGGCCGCGCAGACGGCGGCCGTGCTGGGGCACCGTGGCGGCGACCAGGTGGCCGGTGAGCGGTCCTTCCGCGAACTCGGCCTGGACTCGCTCGCGGCCGTCGAACTGCGCAACCGGCTCGGCGCCGAGACCGGACTGAAGCTCTCGCCCACGCTGGTCTTCGACTTCCCCACCCCCGCCGCGCTCGCCGGGCACCTCGACGAGGAGCTGGGCGAGACCGAGGACGCCCCGGCGCAGCCGGTGATCCGCGGGCTCGACGAACTGGAGGCACACCTGCGCGCGGCCGAGCCGGACTCGGCGACCGGCCGGTACGCCGAACAACGGCTGCGCGCCCTGCTGGCCCGACTGGGCGGCACCACGAAGACGTCGGACGTCGGTGACGACGTCACCGACGAGGAGCTGTTCGAAATCCTGGACGGGGAGATCGGGATCTGACCGGCCCCGCCGGTCGTAACCCTGAGGAACACTGATGGCCCATATCGCATTTTTCAGTGTGGCCGCGCACGGCCACGTATCGCCGACCTTCGGCATCGTCGCGGAGCTGGTGTCCCGCGGCCACCAGGTCACGTACTTCACCACGAAGGAGTTCGAGGAACGGCTCGTCGGGCTCGGCGCGAGGGTGTGCCGCTACGACGTCGCCACCTCCTCCGGCCACTCGCCGCGCGCCTTCGCCCAGAAGGACCTGAGCGCGCTGCCGCTCTTCTTCCTGTACGGCAGCGCGGACCGGATCGCGCTCGCCGAGGAGCGGTTCGCCGACGGCCGGCCCGACCTGGTCGTGTACGACAACACGGCGCCGTTCGTCGGCCGGGCGCTGGCGCGCCGCTGGGGCTGCCGTTCCGTGCAGTTCTTCCCCAGCATCGCCTCCAGCCGCGGCTTCGCCCTGATGGACGCGATGCTCGCCCGGACCGGCCGCTCCACGGACCACGAGGCCAACGGCGCCGAATTCGACCGCCGGCTCGGGGAGTTCCTGACCGCCGTGGGGCTCGGCGACACCGCCACCGAGGAGTTCATGGACTTCGAGGAGGAGCTCAACCTGGCCTTCCTGCCCCGCGGGTTCCAGCCCGAGCCGGACACCTTCGGCCCGCACTACCGCTTCGTCGGCCCGAGCCTCGGCGACCGGGCGGCGCAGGAGCGGTGGCGGCGCCCCGACGACGGCCGGCCGCTGGTCCTGGTCTCGCTCGGCACCGTGTTCAACCAGGCGACCGGGTTCTACCGCAGCTGCCTGGAGGCCTTCGACGGCACCGAGTTCTCGGTGGTCATGTCGATCGGCGCGCAGACCGACCCGGCCGACCTCGGCCCGCTGCCGCCGAACGTCGAGGTGCACGCGAGCGTGCCCCAGCTGTCCGTGCTCGACCGGGCGTCCGCCTTCGTCACCCACGGCGGCATGGGCAGCACGATGGAGGCGCTGTCCTTCGGGACGCCCATGGTGGTGGTGCCCCAGATGGTCGAGCAGGAGATCATCGCCGACCGGGTCGCCGACCTGGGCCTCGGCCTGCGGCTCGACCCCTCGGCGGTGACCCCCGCCGGTCTGCGCGAAGCGGTGCGCACGGTCGCCACCGATCCCGCGATCACGGCCCGGATGGCCGGGATGCGGCAGCAGGTCCACGACGCGGGCGGCGCGGTGGCCGCCGCGGAGGCGATCGAGCGGCACCTGGGCCGCACGGAAGGAGAGGTGGCGGCGGTATGAGCACTCCCGAGGTCCTCATCGTCGGTGGGGGAGCGGTCGGTTCGCTGCTCGCCTGCGACCTGGTGCAGCAGGGCGTTCCGGTCCGGCTGATCGACAGCAAGCCCTCGCTGGAGGAGAGCGACCCGCACTCGCGGGCCGTCATGATCTGGCCGCGGGTGCTCGAACTCCTGGAGAAGACGGGCATCGCGGAGGTACTGGTCTCCCGGGGACGCCCCGCGACGGACGTCAGCTTCTTCTCCCGCGGCCGCCGGCTCGGCACCGTGCCCATGCACGGCATGGACACCGCCTACCCGTTCGGACTCGGCATCGTCCAGCGCGACCTGGAGGACCTGCTCTGGGCCCGCCTCGCCGAACTCGGCGGCCGGGTCGAGTGCGGTACGGAGCTCCACGCGCTCGACAACTCCGGGCCGCTGCCCCGGGTCACCCTCCGCCACCGGGACGGCACCCTGGAGGACACCGAGCCGCAGTGGCTGATCGGCGCCGACGGCGCCGGCAGCCTCACCCGCCGCCTGCTCGACATCCCGTACCCGGGACTGCCCTTCCCGCTCGGCATCTCGCTCGGCGACTTCCCGATCAGCGGGCCGGCGGTGTCCGGGGTCGAGTACCACTACGGCGAGAGCGGGATGCTGCCGCTGGTCCACCTGCCCGACGGGGTGTGCCGACTGGCCACCGTGGTGCTGCCCGGCGAGCCGGACTGGTCCGACCGGCCGCTCGCCGACTGGCAGGAGATGGTCGGGCAGCGAGCCAGCCTTCCGTACGAACTCGGTGAACCGCTGTGGAAGCGCACCTACTTCCCGCGGCCCGGCGTGGCCGAACGGTTCCGCGACGGGCGGGTGATCCTGGTCGGGGACGCCGCGCACAGCGTGGTGCCGCTCGGCGGGCAGGGGCTCAACCTCGGCCTCCAGGACGCCGTCAACCTCGGCTGGAAGCTGGCCGGCGTGGTGCGCGGCGGGTGGGGCGACGCCGTGCTCGACAGCTACGACAGCGAGCGCCGGCAGGCGGTCGAGCACGTCCGCACCGTCATCCGTACCGAGATGGAGCTGTCGGCGCCGCAGACCCCCGAGGACGCCGCGCGCCGCGACGAGGCCGTCGCCGCCGCCGAGCGCTCCGGCTTCCTGCGGAAGGTGGCCGCACCGCTGATGAGCCAGCTCGGACTGAGCTATGCTCCCCTCGAAGAACCTTTGTGGCGCTCGCAGTTGAAGCGCCGACTGACCGTCGGCGACCGGGTGCCGTTCTTCCACGCCTCCCGCAGCGAGCCCGGCTCCCCGGTGCTCGACCAGAGCGCGCACATCGCCCTGCTGTGGCCGGGCGACGGCCTCCCGGAGGACTGGACCTCCGTCGCCGAGCGGGCCCGCGCCGCGTTCGGCGAGCGGATCGCCGTGCACGACCTCGCCCGGCTCACCGACGACGGACGCGCCCGACTGCGGGCCGGCTTCGGCCCGCTCCCGCTGATCGCCCTGGCGCGCCCCGACGGCCACCTCGCCCAGCTCGCCCCGGCCGACCGGCCGCAGGACTGCCTTGCCCATCTGGACCGGCTCACCGGCCGCTCCACTCCTCCAGCGCGAAGTGAATGAGACCGTGCGGACGCTGCTGATAGACAACTACGACTCGTACACCTACAACCTGTTCCACCTCCTCGGGCAGGTGAACGGCGAGGAGCCCGTCGTCGTCACCAACGACGCGGCCGAACTCCCCGACCTGGACGGGTTCGACAACATCGTGATCTCCCCCGGCCCGGGCCATCCGGCCCGCCCCCGCGACTTCGGCATCTCGCTCGACGTGCTGCACCGGGCGAGCGCCCCGGTGCTCGGCGTCTGCCTCGGCCACCAGGGCCTCGCGGTGTCCGAGGGCGGCCGGGTGGTGCCGGCGCCGGAGGCCCGCCACGGGCACGTGGAGCGGGTCACCCACCAGGGCGACGAGTTCTTCGCCGGGATCCCCCGGGAGTTCGGCGCCGTCCGCTACCACTCGCTGTGCGTCGCCGAACCGCTGCCGGACGACCTCGAACCCATCGCCCGGGCCGAGGACGGGGTGGTCATGGCGCTGCGGCACCGGCGGCTGCCCCGCTGGGGCGTGCAGTTCCACCCGGAGTCCATCGAGACCGAGTTCGGGCTGCGGATGATGGCGAACTTCCGCGACCTCACCAGGGCCGCCGGGGCCCGCAGGTCCTTCGCCGCCCCGTCCGCCGCCCCCTCCGTGATGACGTCCGCGGTGACCTCCGCGGCGGCGGCGCCGGACCGTGAGCAGGCCCCGGCGGGGCAGCAGCGGTACAGCGTGCATCTGCGCGAGCTGGACCGGGCCGTCGACACCGAAGCGGCGTTCGACGCGCTCTACGCCGGCTCCACGAACGCCTTCTGGCTCGACAGCGCCCGCGTCGAGCGGGGCCTGTCCCGGTTCTCCTTCCTCGGGGACGCCGCCGGCCCGCTCGCCGAGACGGTGCACTACCGCCTCGCCGAACGCGCCGTCGTGGTCGACGGGCCGGCCCCGGCCGTCCACGCCGGGACCGTCTTCGACTACCTCCAGCGGGAGTCGGAGCGGCGGGTGGTCGACGCGCCGCCGCTGCCCTTCGACTTCACCGGCGGGTACGTCGGCTACTTCGGCTACGAGCTCAAGGCCGACTGCGGCTCCAAGAACCGCCACACCGCCGAAACACCCGACGCCGTCTGGCTGTTCGCCGACCGCTTCCTCGCCGTCGACCACGAGCAGGACCGCACCTACCTGCTGGCGCTCGGCAACGACGAGCCCACCCGGGTGGCGGCGGAGGACTGGCTCACCGCGACCGCGAACGTGCTGGAAGGCCTCCAGGGCCTCCCGGAACCCGCCGTCGTCCCCTCCGCCTCCGTCGAGCCGTTCCTCGCCAAGCAGCGCGCGGACTACGTCGCGGACGTCAGGGCCAGCCAGGAGTACCTGCTCCAGGGCGAGAGCTACGAGATCTGCCTCACCAACGTCGCCGAGGTGCCCGCGACCGACGGCGGCTGGGAGACCTACCGGCGGCTGCGCCGGCTCAACCCGGCCCCGTACGCCGCCTACCTGCACTTCGACGGCATCGACGTGGCCTGCTCCTCGCCCGAGCGCTTCCTCAGGATCACCACCGACCGGGTGGCCGAGGCCAAGCCCATCAAGGGCACCGCCCCCCGCGGCGCCACCCCGGCCGAGGACGAGGCCGCCCGCGCGGAGCTCGTCTCCAGCGCCAAGACGCGCGCCGAGAACCTGATGATCGTCGACCTGCTGCGCAACGACCTCGGACGGGTCTGCGAACTCGGCAGCGTCGAGGTCCCGGTCCTGATGGCGGCCGAGAGCTACGCCACCGTCCACCAGCTGGTGTCCACCATCCGCGGCACCCTCAGGGCGGACGCCGACACCATGGACTGCGTGCGCGCCTGCTTCCCCGGCGGCTCGATGACGGGCGCGCCCAAGCTGCGCACCCTCGACATCATCGAGTCCCTGGAACAGCGGGCCCGCGGCATCTACTCCGGCTCCATCGGCTACCTCGCCTGCAACGGCAGCGCCGACCTCAACATCGTCATCCGCACGATGGTCCGCACCGGCGGGCACTGGCAGTTGGGCGCGGGCGGGGCCATCGTCCTCGACTCCGGCCCCGACGACGAGTACGACGAGATGCTCCTCAAGGCCGGCGCGTCCGCCCGTGCCCTGCGCGCGCCCGAACCCGAGGCGACCGTGTCGGCCACCGTGCCGGCCGCCGCCCCCCGCCGACAGCAACGGAAGTGAACTCGCATGACCACCCAGACGCCCGTCGACAGCCCCGCCGACAGCCCCGTCGACGTCCACGCCCTGATCGCCCGGATGACCCTGGAGGAGAAGCTCTCCTTCGTCCACGGTTCCGACGACCCCGAGCAGCTCGGCCAGTCGGGATACATCCCGGGCGTGCCGCGGCTCGGCATCCCGCCGCTGCGGATGACCGACGGCCCCGCCGGTGTGCGGATGAAGCGCAGGACCACCACCGCGCTGCCCGCGCCGATCGCGCTCTCCTGCGCCTTCGACGACGAACTCGCCGCCCGCTACGGCGAGTTCCTGGGCCACGAGGCCCTCGCGAAGCGCCAGGACGTCCTCATCGGCCCCATGCTCAACGTGCTGCGCCAGCCGTACGGCGGCCGCAACTTCGAGCTGTACGGCGAGGACCCGCTGCTGGTCACCGCGATCGGCACGGCCGTGGTGGCCGGCATCCAGTCCCAGGGCGTCATCGCCATGCCGAAGCACTTCGCAGCGAACAACCAGGAGGAGAACCGGATGGTCGTCGACGTGCGCGTCGACGAGCGGACCCTCCGGGAGATCGAACTCCCCGCCTTCCAGTCGGTGGTGGAGGCCGGCGCCGGCGCCCTGATGGGCGCCACCAACAGCGTCAACGGCGAGTTCAGCTGCCAGAACGGGCCGCTGCTCGACACCCTGCTGCGCGAGGAGTGGGGCTTCGAGGGCTGGGTGATGTCCGACTGGGACGCCGTGCACGACACCGCGGCCATCGAGCGCGGGCTCGACCAGGAGATGCCCGACGGCAAGCACCTCGGCGCACCGCTGGCCGCGGCGATCGCCGAGGGCCGGATCGACGAGAAGGTCCTCGACCGCTCCGTCGCCCGCATCCTCGGCCAGATGGCCCGCTTCGGCCTGCTCGACCCCGCCGGGCGCCCCGCCGTCGAGCGGGACGCGGAGCGCGGCCGCGCCCTGGCCCTGGAGGTCGCCCAGGCCGGCTCGGTCCTGCTGCACAACCCGCGCGGCGTCCTCCCGCTGAGCGAGGACCGGCTGCGCGAGAAGGGCCTCGCGGTCATCGGGCTGGCCGCGGCCGTGCCCAAGACCGCCGGTGTCGGCAGCGCGCTCGTCGTGCCCGAGGTCGCGAGCACCCCGCTGGACGTGCTGCGCGAGCGCCTCGGCGAGGACCGGGTCGCGTTCCGCATCGGCGAGGACCCGGCCGGCCGGCCGATCCCCGACTCCGCGCTGCAGCCGCCGTTCCGCGAGGGCGAGGTGCCCGCGGGTCCGTCCACCGAGCCGAACTACTTCTACGAGGGCCGGCTCACCATCGAGACGCCCGGCCGGTACCGCATCGCCGTCACCGCGCTCGGCGGCTACGCGGCGATCGACCTGGAGGGCCAGCCGCGGGTCTTCGCCGGCAGCTCCTTCGGCGACACCGCGGGCATGACCCTCGACCTGGAACCGGGCAGCTACAAGCTGGTGCTGTCGGCCCTGCCGGTGCCCGGCAACCCGGTCAAGCTCACCCTCGGCTGGGTCACCCCGCAGCAGGCCCGCGCCGACATCGAGGAGGCGGCGGACGCCGCCCGCAACGCCGAGGCCGCGCTGGTCTTCGTCTACGACGAGCTCGCCGAACTGATCGACCGTCCGGAACTCGGCCTGCCCGGGCTCCAGGACGAGCTCGTCACCGCGGTGGCCGAGGCCAACCCGAACACCGTGGTCGTCCTGAACACCGGCTCGTCCGTGCCGATGCCCTGGCAGGACCTCGTCGCCGGCGTCCTGGACGTCTGGTACCCCGGCGAGATGGGCGCCGAGGCGACCGACGCCCTGCTGTTCGGCGACGTCAACCCGAGCGGCAAGCTCACCCAGACCTTCCCGACCGACGCCGACCACACCTCCGTCTCCGGCGACCCGCTGCGCTACCCGGGCGCCGACGGCCGCGTCGAGTACAGCGAGGGCCGGTACGTCGGCTACCGCTGGCACGACCAGCACGGCGACGAACCGCTCTTCCCGTTCGGCCACGGCCTCAGCTACACCACCTTCGCCTACGAGGACCTCGAACTGACCGCCGAGGGCCGCACGCTGCGGGTCGGGTTCACGCTCCGCAACACCGGTGCGCGGGCCGGGCGGGAGATCGCCCAGGTCTACCTCGGCGCCAGTGCCGAGGCCGGCGTCGACCAGGCGCCCAGGGCCCTCGCCGGATACACCTCGGCCGTGCTGGAGCCGGGCGAGTCGGCCCGCGTGCAGGTCGAGGTGGCCGCCCGGTGTTTCGAGTACTGGGACACCGACGCCCGCGCCTGGACCGTCGGCGCCGGCCGCCGCACCATCCAGGTCGGCGCCTCCTCCGCGGACGTCCGGCTCACCGCCGACGTGCGGGTCGCGGACTCGGGCGAGGTCGGGAAGTGACCTCGCCGGGTCGAACGCGGCACACCCCCGTCTGCATCATCGGGGCCGGGCCCTCGGGCCTGCTGCTCGCCCGGCTGCTCCGGCTGAACGGCATCGACTCCGTCGTCCTGGAGCGGCGCACCCGCGCCCACGTGGAGAAGCGGGTCCGCGCCGGGCTGCTGGAACAGGGGACCGTCGAGGTCCTGCGCGACGCCGGGGTCGGCGAACGGCTCGACCGCGAAGCGCTCGTACACGAGGGCTTCGAGTGGCGCCTCGACGGTGCCGTGCACCGGATGCCGTTCACCGAGCTCTGCGGTGCGTCGGTGTGGATGTACGGTCAGCAGGAGGTCGTCAAGGACCTGCTGGACGCCCACGACGCCCACGACCCGCACGGCGACGAGCCCGGCCTGCACTTCGGCGTCGAGGACGTGCGGATCGCGTCGGTCACCGCGGACGGCGCGCGCGTCGTCTGCACGATCGACGGTCAACTCACCGAACTCACCTGCGACTTCATCGCTGGCTGCGACGGGTTCCACGGGGTCAGCCGGCCGGCGGTGCCCGGTACGGAGCTGGTCGGCCACGAGCTGACCCACCCCTTCGCCTGGCTCGGGGTGCTGGCCGCCGCTCCGCCGTTGTCGGCCGAGTTGATCTACGCTGTCGGCGACCGCGGTTTCGCGCTCCAGAGCATGCGCTCGCAGCAGGTCAGCAGGCTGTACCTGTCGGTGCCGCCCGGCGAAGGCGTCGACGACCGCAGCGACGAGGAGATCTGGCGCGAGCTGGACCTCCGGCTCACCGGCGGCCAGGGCACCCTGCCGACCGGGGAGATCCTGGAGCGGGTCATGGTGCCGCTGCGCAGCTACGTGGCCGAGCCCTTCCAGTACCGCCGGCTCTTCCTCGTCGGCGACGCCGCGCACATCGTCCCGCCGAGCGCCGCCAAGGGGCTCAACATGGCCGTCGCCGACGCCCGGCACCTCGCCGAGGCGCTCACCGGCTGGTACGCGCACGGCCGGCGGGAGGCCCTGGACGGCTACTCGGCCACCGCCGTGCCCCGGGCGTGGCAGGGCCAGCAGTTCTCGGCCTCGATGACCACCCTGATGCACGCCGCACCGGACGAGTCGGTGTTCGACCGCCGGCTGCGCAGGGCGCGGTTCGAGCGCCTGCTGTCATCCACCGCCGAGGCGACGGCCTTCGCCGAGCAGTACACGGGTATCGCACGCCGCTGACGTTCACGGGGGCGCCAGCCGCCCCCGTGAACGGTGTCACTCTCTTGATCGACTGGAGTCCGGACGTCATGACCAACGAAGAGAAGCTGCTCGACCACCTCCGCTGGGTGACCGCCGAACTGCACCAGACCAAGAAGCGGCTGCACGACGCCGAGACGGCCGAGCCGATCGCGATCGTCGCGATGAGCTGCCGCTACCCCGGGGGCGTGACCAGCCCCGAGGACCTGTGGCAGCTCGTCCTCGACGGCCGCGACGCGGTCGGCCCCTTCCCCGACGACCGCGGCTGGGACACCGCGGCCGTCTACCACCCCGACCCGGACCAGCAGGGCACCACCTACGTCCGGGACGGCGGATTCCTCGACCGCGCCGACGAGTTCGACGCCGGCTTCTTCGGGATCTCGCCGCGCGAGGCCCTGGCCATGGACCCGCAGCAGCGGCTGCTGCTGGAGACCTCCTGGGAGGCCTTCGAGCGGGCCGGCATCGACCCGTCGTCCGTGCGCGGCAGCCGCACCGGCGTCTACGTCGGCGTCATGCACCACGACTACGCGTCTCGCCTGGACACCCTCCCGGAGGGCGTCGAGGTGTACGCCGGCAGCGGCAACGCGGGCAGCGTGGCCTCCGGCCGCATCTCCTACACCCTCGGCCTGGAGGGACCGGCCGTGACGGTGGACACGGCCTGCTCCTCCTCGCTGGTCACCCTGCACCTGGCCGCCCAGGCCCTGCGCCAGGGCGAGTGCACCCTGGCCCTGGCCGGCGGCGTCACGGTGATGTCGACGCTCGACCTGTTCGTCGACTTCAGCCAGCAGCGCGGCCTCGCCGCCGACGGCCGCTGCAAGCCCTTCGCCGCCGCCGCGGACGGCACCGGCTGGGGCGAGGGCGTCGGCCTGTTCCTGCTGGAACGGCTGTCGGACGCCCAGGCCAACGGGCACCCCGTGCTAGCCGTGCTCCGCGGCTCCGCCGTCAACCAGGACGGTGCGAGCAGCGGGCTGACCGTCCCCAACGGCCCCTCGCAGCAGCGGGTGATCCGGCAGGCCCTGGAGCAGGCCGGGCTGACGGCCGGCGAGGTCGACGCCGTCGAGGCGCACGGCACCGGCACGATGCTCGGCGACCCGATCGAGGCCCACGCGCTGCTCGCCACCTACGGGCGGGAACGCCCCGACGGCCGCCCGCTGTGGCTCGGTTCGGTCAAGTCCAACCTCGGGCACACCCAGGCCGCCGCGGGCGCGGCCGGCGTCATCAAGATGGTGATGGCGCTGCGCAACGGCGTGCTCCCCAAGACCCTGCACGTGGACGAGCCGAGCCCGCAGGTCGACTGGACCGCCGGCGACGTCCGGCTGCTGTCCGAGCGGACCGACTGGCCGCAGACCGGCCGTCCGCGCCGGGCGGGCGTGTCCTCCTTCGGGATCAGCGGGACCAACGCCCACGTCGTCCTCGAACAGGCCCCGGTCGAGGAGACCGAGTCCACCGAGCCCACCGAGCCCGCCGGGCCCACTGGCCGGCCCGAACTGCCGCTGGCAGCACTCCCGTTGGCGGCCCGCAGCACCGCGGCCGTACGGGAGCAGGCCGCCGCCCTCGCCGCCCGGCTCACCGGGACCGAGACCACCGCGGACCTCTCCGACCTCGGCTACTCGCTCGCCACCACCCGTACCGCCTTCGACCACCGGGCCGTCGTCCTCGGCGCCGACGCCACCGAGATCCGCGACGGGCTCCTCGCCCTCGCCGCCGGCACCCCCTCCGCAGCGGTCGTGCAGGGCAGCACGGGCAGCGGCGGGCGGACCGCCTTCCTGTTCACCGGGCAGGGCTCCCAGCGGGCCGGCACGGGACGGGCCCTGTACGGCGCCTACCCCGTGTTCGCCGAGGCCTTCGACGCGGCCTGCCGTGAACTCGACCGCTACTTCGACACCCCCGTCCGCGACGTCGCCTTCGCGGCGGAGGACAGCGCGAACGCCCGACTGCTCCACCGCACCGAGTACACCCAGGCCGGCCTCTTCGCCCTCGAAGTCGCGCTCTTCCGGCTGACCGAGAGCTGGGGCATCCGCCCCGACGTGCTGCTCGGCCACTCCATCGGCGAGCTCGTGGCGGCGCACGTCGCCGGCCTGCTGACGCTGCCGCAGGCCTGCGCCCTCGTCGCCGCGCGCGGCAGGCTCATGCAGTCGCTGCCCGAGGGCGGCGCCATGCTCTCCGTCGAGGCGGCGGAGGACGACGTCCGCCCGCTGCTCGCCGGCTTCGAGGGCCGCGCGGACATCGCGGCCGTCAACGGCCCCGCCGCCGTGGTCCTCTCGGGCGACGAGGACGCCATCGACGCCCTCGCCCGGCTGCTCACCGGCCGCCGCACCAAGCGGCTGCGGGTCAGCCACGCCTTCCACTCGCCGCGCATGGAGCCGATGCTCGACCGCTTCCGCAGCGTCGTCGAACGACTGGACTTCCGCCCCCCGACCATCCCGATCGTCTCCAACGTCACCGGCCGGATCGCCACGGCCGAGGAGCTCAGCACACCCGAGTACTGGGTGCGCCACGTCCGCGAGGCGGTGCGCTTCCACGACGGCGTACGGGCCCTCGACGCCCACGGCGTCACCACGTACCTGGAGCTCGGCCCCGACGGCGTGCTGAGCGCCATGGGACAGCTCTGCCTCGCCGACACCCCGCGGGACGCCCGCTGGAGCTCCGTGCTGCGCCGCGGCACGGACGAGGTGCGCAGCCTCGGCCGCGCCGTCGCCGAGGTCCACACCCACGGCACGGGCGTCGACTGGGCGGCCGTCCTTCCGGGCGCCGCGCGGGTCGACCTGCCGACCTACCCGTTCCAGCGGGAGCGGTACTGGCTGGAGGCCGGCGCCGACGCCGGCGACGTGGCCTCGGCCGGTGTGGAGGCCGTCGGCCACCCGCTGCTCGGCGCGATGGTGGTGCTGGCGGGGTCCGACGGCTTCGTGTTCACCGGCCGGCTGTCGCTGCGCTCCCAGGCGTGGCTGGCCGACCACACCGTGCACGGCGTCGTGCTGCTGCCCGGAACCGCCCTGGTGGAACTGGCCGTTCGGGCCGGGGACCAGGTCGGCTGCGGCCGGCTGGAGGAGCTGACGCTCGAAGCGCCGCTCGTCCTGCCGGAGCACGGCGAACTCCAGCTCCAGGTCGCCGTGGACGCGGCCGACGGCACCGACCGGCGGACCGTCACCGTCTACGCCCGAGGGGCGGACGGCGAGTGGACCCGGCACGCCAAGGGCGTCGTCGCCCGGGAGGCCGCGGGCCGGAGCGAGGCGGTCCCGGCCGCGGCGGAGACCTGGCCGCCTGTCGGCGCCGAGCCGCTCGACCTCGCGGACTTCTACCCCCGACGGGCGGCGGCCGGCTTCGGCTACGGCCCGGCCTTCCAGGGCCTGCGGGCGGCCTGGCGGCGCGGTGCGGAGGTGTTCGCGGAGGTCCGGCTGGACCAGGAGCAGCAGGAGGCGGCCCGGTTCGGCCTGCACCCGGCGCTGCTCGACGCCGCCCTCCAGGCGATGGGCGTCGGGGCCCTGCTGCCCGAGGACGGCGCCGCCCGGCTGCCGTTCGCGTGGAGCGGCGTCACGCTCCACGCCGCCGGCGCCGCGGCCCTGCGGGTGCGGCTGGTCTCCGCGGGCGACGAAGCCGTGTCGCTGACCGCGACGGACGAGCGGGGCCTGCCGGTCGTGACCGTCGACTCGCTCACCCTGCGGCAGCTGGCCGCAGGACAGCTCGCCCCGACCGGTGACGCCCTCTTCCGGCTGGACTGGGTGGCGCTCGGCAACCCGTCGAAGGAGGGGGGTTGGTCCGGGTCGGTGGAGTTGGTGGAGGTGGATACCTCTGGGGGTGTGCGGGCTGTGGTGCACGGGGTGTTGGCCTTGGTGCAGGGGGTGTTGGCCGGGGATGACGCTTCGCGTCGGTTGGTGTTCGTGACGCGTGGTGCGGTGTCGGGTTCGGCCGGGGACGGGTTGGTGGATCCGGCGGCTGCGGCGGTGTGGGGTCTGGTGCGGTCGGCGCAGTCGGAGCATCCGGGTCGGTTCGTGCTGGTGGATGTGGATGGTTCGCCGGAGTCGTCGGCGCTGGTGGGTGTTGTGGCGGTGGGGGTGGAGTCGCAGGTCGCGGTGCGTGCGGGTGTGGTGTCGGTGCCTCGGCTGGTGCGTGCGGGGCTGGACTCGTCGGGCGGTGGTGTGGGGTTCGCGCCTGGTGGGACGGTGTTGGTCACGGGTGGTCTGGGGGTGTTGGGTCGGTTGGTGGCCCGGCACTTGGTGGAGGTTCACGGGGTCCGTCATCTGGTGTTGACGGGTCGTCGCGGTCTGGCGTCGGAGGGTGCTGCGGAGTTCGTGGCGGAGTTGGCCGGGTTGGGTGCGTCGGCGTGTGTGGTGGCGTGTGATGCGGCGGACCGTGCGGCGTTGGCGGAGCTGTTGGACGGTGTCCCGGCCGGTCGGCCGTTGACTGCGGTGGTCCATGCGGCGGGTGTGTTGGACGACGGTGTGGTGGAGTCGTTGACGCCTGCGCGGGTGGACGGGGTGTTGCGTCCGAAGGTGGATGCGGTGGTGAGCCTGCATGAGTTGACGGCGGGTCTGGGGTTGTCGGCGTTCGTGGTGTTCTCGTCGGCGTCGGGGGTCCTGGGGGCTCCTGGGCAGGGGAGTTACGCGGCGGCGAACGCGTTCCTGGACGGGTTCGCGCAGTACCGTCGTGGTCTTGGTCTGCCCGCCACGTCGTTGGCGTGGGGTCTGTGGGCTGAGCGCAGTGGGATGACGGCGGGTCTGGGTGCGGTGGAGGTGGGGCGGATCTCGCGGGGCGGGATGCTGCCGCTGTCCACGCAGGAGGGTCTTGCGCTCTTCGACGCCGGCCTCATCCACGACCACCCCGTGCTGTACCCGATGCGCCTGGACCGCGCCTCGCTGCGCACCGCGAGCGAACTGCCGCCCGTCCTGCGCGGACTGGTGACGGCCCCGGTCCGGAGGAACGCCGCCGCGACGGCCGACACCGGCCCGACCGACGGCAACCGCCTCGCCCGCAGCCTCGCCAACCTCCCCGAGGCCCAGCAGGAGCGGGTGCTGCTCGACCTGGTGGCCACCGAGGTGGCAGCCGTGCTGGGCCTGGCGGCCAACGAACCGCTCGACCCCACCCGGGTGTTCAAGGACCTCGGCTTCGACTCCCTCACCGCCGTCGAGCTGCGCAACCGGCTCGGCGCCGCCACCGGACTGCGCCTGCCCGCGACCCTCGCCTTCGACCAGCCCAGCCCGTCGGCCCTCGCCGGCCACCTCCGGACCCGACTGCTCGAAGGCCGCACCGCCCTCCCGACGGCGGGCGCGACCACGGCCGCGCCGGTCGACGAGCCGATCGCCATCGTCGGCATGAGCTGCCGCTTCCCCGGCGGTGTCCGTACCCCCGAGGACCTCTGGGACCTCGTGGCGAACGGCGGCGACGCGATCAGCGGCTTCCCCGACGACCGCGGCTGGGACCTGGACGCCCTGTTCGACCCGGACCCCGAGCGCCAGGGAACCTCGTACGTCCGGGAGGGCGGATTCCTCGACGGGGCAGCCGACTTCGACCCGGTCTTCTTCGGGATCTCGCCCCGCGAGGCCCTGGCGATGGACCCGCAGCAGCGGCTCCTCCTGGAGGCCGCGTGGGAGACCTTCGAGCGGGCCGGGATCGCCCCGGCCTCGGTCCGAGGCAGCCAGACCGGCGTCTTCACCGGCGTGATGTACCACGACTACGTCAACCTGGTGCAGCACCAGGAGGGCCTGGAGGGCTACGCCGGCAACGGCAGCGCGGGCAGCATCGCCTCGGGCCGGATCGCCTACAGCCTCGGCCTCGAAGGGCCGGCCGTGACGATCGACACCGCCTGCTCCTCCTCGCTGGTCGCGATGCACCTGGCCAGCCAGGCGCTGCGCGAGGGCGAGTGCTCGCTGGCGCTCGCCGGCGGCGTCACCGTGATGTCCAGCCCGAACACCTTCGTCGAGTTCTCCCGTCAGCGCGGCCTCGCCGCCGACGGCCGCTGCAAGCCGTTCGCCGCCGGCGCCGACGGCACCTCCTGGTCGGAGGGCATCGGGCTGGTGCTGCTGGAGCGGCTGTCGGACGCGCGGCGCAACGGGCACCAGGTGCTGGCCGTGATCCGTAGCTCGGCGGTGAACCAGGACGGCGCCTCGAACGGGATGACCGCGCCCAACGGGCCCTCGCAGCAGCGCGTCATCACCATGGCGCTCCAGAAGTCGCGGCTGACGGCCGAGGACGTCGACGCGGTGGAGGCGCACGGGACGGGGACCTCGTTGGGGGATCCGATCGAGGCGCAGGCGTTGTTGGCGACGTACGGGCAGGGTCGTTCGGCGGACCGTCCGCTGTGGCTGGGGTCGGTGAAGTCGAATCTGGGGCACACGCAGGCGGCGGCGGGTGTGGCGGGTGTGATCAAGATGGTGCAGGCGATGCGGCACGGTGTGCTGCCGCGGACGCTGCATGTGGATGCGCCGTCGCCGCAGGTGGACTGGTCGGCGGGTGAGGTCGCGCTGTTGACGGAGGTCCGGGAGTGGCCGGAGACGGGGCGTCCGCGTCGTGCGGGGGTGTCCTCGTTCGGCATCAGCGGCACCAACGCGCACGTCGTCCTCGAACAGGCCCCGCAGAGTGCGGAGCCGGCTGCTCCGGCGGGCCCGGTGGCGGTTCCGCCGGTCGCCGTGCTCTCCGCGCGCAACGACGCCGCGCTCCGGGAGCAGGCCGCGCGACTGGCCGCCCGGGTCTCTGCGGACAACTCCCTGACCGTGGCCGACGTGGCCTTCTCCCTCGCGACGACCCGATCCCCGCTCGCCCGCCGGGCCGCGGTGGTGGCGGCGGACCGGGACGGGTTGCTGCGGGGGCTTGCGGCTCTGGCCGGGGGACGTCAGGCCAAGGAGCTGGTGGACGTCGCCGCTTCCGGCGGCAAGACGGTGTTCCTGTTCACCGGTCAGGGCTCCCAGAAGCCGGGCATGGGACGGGAGTTGTACGAGGCCTTCCCGGTGTTCGCGGCTGCGTTCGACGCGGTGTGCGCGGAGCTGGACAAGCACCTGGACGGTTCCGTCCGGGATGTCGTGTTCGGCGCGGATGCGGAGCTGCTGAACCGGACGGTGTGGGCCCAGGCGGGGCTGTTCGCCCTGGAGGTGGCGCTGTTCCGCCTGCTGGAGTCCTGGGGCATCTCGTCCGACCTCCTGCTCGGGCACTCGATCGGTGAGGTCGTCGCCGCCCATGTGGCGGGGGTGTTCTCGCTGGAGGACGCGGCCGCGCTGGTGGCCGCGCGCGGTCGGCTGATGCAGGCCCTGCCTGCCGGTGGCGCGATGCTGGCTGTCGGGGTGCCGGTCGAGGAGTCGGCGGAGCTGCTCGCCGGGTTCGCCGGCCGGGTCGACGTGGCCGCCGTGAACGGTCCGCGATCCGTGGTGTTCTCCGGTGCGGAGGAGGCCGTCGAGGAGCTGGCCGGACTGGTGCGCTCGGCGGGGCTGCGGGTGAAGCGCCTGTCGGTCAGCCACGCCTTCCACTCGCCGCTGATGGAGCCGATGCTGGCCGAGTTCGGCGCGGTCGTCAGCCGTCTGGCCGCGACCGAGCCCCGGATCCCGATCGTCTCCAACGTCACCGGCGCCCTCGCCACGACGGAGGAGCTGACCTCCCCCGACTACTGGGTCCGGCACGTCCGCCAGGCCGTGCTGTTCCACAACGGTGTCCGCACCGCAGCCCAGCTCGGCGCGGCCAGGTTCGTGGAGCTCGGTCCGGACGCCGTCCTGACGGCGCTCGCCCAGGACTGCCTCACCGGCACCGACTCCGCGACCGACTCCGCGACCGACGCTCACGTCTTCGCCTCCCTCCTGCGCCTCGACCGCCCCGAGGACCAGGCGGTCGCCGCCGCCCTGGGCGCGCTGCACTGCTGGGGCACCACCCCCGACTGGCGGGCCGTGTACGAGGGTTCGGGCGCGCACCGCGTCGACCTGCCCACGTACCCCTTCCAGCGTCAGCGCTACTGGCCCGACACCGCCCCGGCCGAGGTGCGCCGGACGCCGTCGCAGCAGCCGGCCGCCCCGGCGGAGAACGCCGCCGCGTCCTCCCCGACGCACGGGTTCGACTCGGCCGAGGACCCGGGTCGCGCCCTGCTCGACCTGGTCCGGGAGACCGTCGTCGCCGTGCTCGGGCACGACGCGCAGGAGACCGAGGACGTCGAACGCGCCTTCCGTGACCTCGGCTTCGACTCCATGACGGCCGTCGAGTTCCGCAACCGTCTGAACCGGGCGACCGGACTGAGCCTGCCCACGACCCTGGTCTTCGACCACCCCACCCCCGCCGCACTGGTCCGGCACCTGCGGGCCGAACTGCTCGGGGGCGACGACCGGGCGCAGGTCGCGCACCGCACGGTCGGCAGCGACGAACCGATCGCGATCATCGGTATGAGCTGCCGCTTCCCGGGCGGGGCGAACTCCCCGGAGGAGCTGTGGCGGCTGGTCGACGGCGAGGTCGACGCCATCACGCCGTTCCCGGCCGACCGGGGATGGAACCTCGACGCCCTCCACGACCCCGACGCCGACCGGATCGGCACGACCTACACCCGGGGCGGTGGATTCCTGCACGACGCCGCCGAGTTCGACGCCGGCTTCTTCGGGATCTCGCCGCGCGAGGCGCTGGCGATGGACCCGCAGCAGCGGCTCCTGCTCGAAACGAGCTGGGAGGCGTTCGAGCGGGCCGGTGTGACGCCCGAGTCGGTTCGCGGCAGCGGCACCGGCGTGTTCGTCGGCACCAACGGCCAGGACTACACGGCGCTCGTCTCGGCGTCCGCGGAGAACCTGGAGGGGTACCTCGGCACGGGTGGTGCCGGGAGTGTCGCCTCCGGCCGGATCGCGTACACGCTCGGCCTCGAAGGACCGGCGCTGACGGTGGACACCGCCTGTTCCTCGTCGCTGGTCGCACTGCACCTGGCCGCCGAGGCGCTGCGGCGCGGGGAGTGCTCGCTCGCGCTGGCCGGCGGGGTGACCGTCATGTCCACCCCGGTGTCGTTCATCGAGTTCAGCCGCCAGCGCGGCCTGTCGCCGGACGGCCGCTGCAAGCCGTTCGCCGCCGCGGCCGACGGCACGGGCTGGTCGGAGGGCGCGGGCATGCTGCTCGTGGAGCGGCTCTCGGACGCCCGGCGCAACGGGCACCGGGTGCTGGCCGTGATCCGTGGCTCGGCCGTCAACCAGGACGGCGCGTCGAACGGCCTGACCGCGCCCAACGGCCCGTCCCAGCAGCGGGTGATCCGCCAGGCCCTCGCCAACGCGGGTCTGACCGGCGCCGACGTCGACGCCGTGGAGGCGCACGGCACGGGCACGGCCCTCGGCGACCCGATCGAGGCGCAGGCGCTGCTCGCCACCTACGGCCGCGGGCGCCCCGACGACCGACCGCTGTGGCTCGGTTCGATCAAGTCCAACATCGGGCACACCCAGGCCGCGGCCGGCGTGGCGGGCGTGATCAAGACGGTCATGGCGATGCGCAACGGCGTGCTGCCGAGGTCGCTGAACCTGGACGAGCCGACTCCGCACGTCGACTGGACCTCCGGCGCCGTGGCGCTGCTGACGGAACGCCAGGAGTGGCCGGAGGCGGGCCGGCCGCGTCGGGCCGCCGTGTCCTCGTTCGGCATGAGCGGCACCAATGCGCACCTCGTGCTCGAACAGGCCCCGGCGGAGGCCGAGACGGCCCCGGCCGCCCCACTGTCGTCCACCCTCCCGGTGGTGTGGCCGCTGTCGGCCAAGACGGCGGAGGCGCTGCGCGCCCAGGCCGAGCGGCTGGGCTCGTACCTCGCCTCCCGTCCGGATGCGGACCTCGGCGCGATCGGGCGCGAGCTCGCGGTGGCCCGTACGGCCTTCGCCCGCCGCGCCGTGCTGACCGCTGCCGACCGCGTGGAACTCCTCGGCGCGCTGCAGGGCCTGGCGGGCGGTGCGGGGGAGATCCAACTCGCCCGGGAAAGCGGGAAGTTGGCGTTCCTGTTCACCGGTCAGGGTTCCCAGCGGTTGGGGATGGGTCGGGAGTTGTACGGGGCGTTCCCGGTGTTCGCGGGTGCGTTCGATGCGGTGTGTGCGGAGTTGGACGGGCACCTGGACGGTTCGGTCCGGGATGTGGTGTTCGGTGCGGATGCCGGGTTGCTGAACCGGACGGTGTGGGCGCAGGCGGGGTTGTTCGCGTTGGAGGTGGCGCTGTTCCGGTTGGTGGAGTCGTGGGGTGTGCGCCCGGACGTCCTGCTGGGGCATTCGATCGGTGAGGTGGCGGCGGCGCATGTGGCGGGGGTGTTCTCGTTGGAGGACGCTGCCGCGCTGGTGGCGGCGCGGGGGCGGCTGATGCAGGCGCTGCCTGCGGGTGGCGCGATGCTCGCGGTGGCTGTGACGCCCGAGGTTGCGGCAGAACTCCTGGCCGGTTGTGAGGGCTTGGTCGATGTGGCCGCGGTCAACGGTCCCCGGTCGGTGGTGCTTTCGGGCGACGCGGAGGCGATCGAGAAGATCGAGCAGGACGCAGTGGCAGCCGGTCACCGGGCGAAGCGCCTGTCGGTGAGCCACGCCTTCCACTCGCCGTTGATGGAGCCGATGCTGGCCGAGTTCGGTGCAGTGGTCAGCCGTCTGGCGGCGGCTGCGCCCCGGATCCCGGTGGTCTCCAACGTGACCGGCGCGCTCGCTACCGCGGAGGAGTTGACGTCCCCGGACTACTGGGTGCGGCATGTCCGCCAGGCGGTGCTGTTCCACGACGGCATCCGCACCACCTCGGAACTGGGCGCGACCCGTTTCGTGGAGCTCGGCCCGGACGGCGTGCTCTCCGCGATGGTGCAGGGCATCCTCACCGGCCCGGAGAACGGAGCGGCGCCCGAGGCCGTGACGATTCCGCTGCTGCGCAAGGGCAGGCCCGAGCCGCGGAGCTTCATCGACGCGCTCGGACGGGCGCACGCCGCCGGTGTGCCGGTCGACCGGTCGGCGCTCTTCGGTACGACCGCGGCCTCCGCCCCCGACCTTCCGACGTACGCCTTCCAGCGTGAGCGGTACTGGCCGACCCCGGCCGAGCGGGCCGAGCTGCCCGCGTGGCTGGGCGGCGCCGCGGGCGCGTCCACGCTGGACGAGCTGCTGTACCGCGTCACGTGGGCGCCGCTCGCCGGACAGGTGCCGGCTGTGTTGGCGGGGCGGTGGTTGGTGGTGTCGGCGGATGGGTGTGCCGATGTGGCGGCGGTGTTGGGTGCGGCGGGTGCCGAGGTCGTGGAGTGTGCGGCGGGGGAGGTGCCGGAGGCGCTGGCGGGTGGTGCGTTGAGTGGTGTGGTGTCGTGCCTGGAGTCGTCGGGTGCGGTGTTGTCGCTGGTGCGGGTGTTGGGTGAGTCGGGTGTGTCGGCGCCGTTGTGGTGTGTGACGCGGGGTGCGGTGTCGGTGGGCGACGCTGATGTCGCGCCGGTTGCCTCGCTGGCTCAGGTCTGGGGGCTGGGGCGGGTGGTGGCGCTGGAGCGGTCCCAGGTGTGGGGTGGTCTGGTGGACGTCCCGGGTGTGTTGGACGCCGAGGCCGGTTCATGGCTGGTGCGGGTGGTGTCCGGTGCGGTGGGTGAGGACCAGGTGGCGGTCCGCGCAGGCGGTGCGTACGGCCGCCGACTGGTGCGCGAATCCTCCGGCGCCAGCGCCGCACCGTCCGGTGCGGAGTGGCGGGCCCCCGGCTCGGTGCTGGTCACCGGTGGCACCGGAGCGCTGGGCGCGCACGTCGCGCGCTGGCTGGCCGGCCGCGGCGCCGAGCGGCTGGTGCTCACCGGCCGGCGGGGCATCGAGGCCCCCGGTGCGCGCGAACTGGCGGACGAGCTGGAGCAGTTGGGAACGGCGGTGACGGTGGCGGCGTGCGATGTCGCCGATCGGGAGTCCCTGGCGGCCCTGCTCGCCGAGCACCCGGTCGGCGCGGTGTTCCACGCGGCGGGCGTCCTGGACGACGGCGTGGTGGAGTCGCTGACCGAGGAGCGGCTGGCCCGGGTGCTGCGGCCGAAGGCCGACGCGGCCGATCACCTCGACGAGCTGACCAGGGGCCTGGACCTCTCGGCGTTCGTGCTGTTCTCCTCCGTCGCCGGTTCGGTCGGCGGTGCGGGGCAGGGCAACTACGCGGCGGCCAACGCCCACCTGGACGCCCTGGCCGAGCGCCGCCGCGCCCAGGGACTCCCGGCCACCTCCATCGCCTGGGGCCCCTGGGCCGCCGGCGGCATGGCGACCGACCCGGCCGTCGCGGCCCGGATGCGGCTCGCCGGGATGTCGCCCCTGCGCCCCGACACCGCGTTCTCGGCGCTCGAACGGCTCCTCGCCGACGGGCGGCCCACGGCGACGGTCGTCGACATCGACTGGGCACGGTTCGCGCCCGGCTTCACCTCGGCCCGTCCGAGCCCGCTGCTCGACGCGATCCCCGAGGCCGTGCGCACCGCGCCCCAGGACGGCCCGGCCGCCGCCGGCTCCGGCTTCGCCGAGCGGTTGGCCGCCCTGCCGGCGGCCGAGCGGCCGGATGCCGTACTGGAGCTGGTGCGCACCCACGTGGCCGGTGTGCTCGGGCACGGGACGGCCGGGCGCATCGATGCCGAACAGGCCTTCAAGGACCTGGGGTTCGACTCGCTGACGGCGGTCGAACTGCGCAACCGGCTCGGTGCGGCCACCGGCCTCGCCCTGCCCGCCACCCTGGTCTTCGACCACCCGGCGCCGTCCGCGCTCGCCGACCACCTGCTGGCCGAGCTCACCGGCGGCCCGGGCGGCACCGATCCGGAGGAGACGAGGATCCGGCAGGCGCTCGCCACCCTGCCGTTCTCCCGGATCCGGGAGGCCGGACTGATGGACGTCCTGCTGAAGCTCGCCGGCCTCGACGAGACGTCCTCGGCGCCGGCCGGGGACGCCCCGGCCGCCATCGACGAGATGGACGCCGACGCGCTGATTCAGCTGGCCCTGGGCAACAACGGATCCTGAGCGACCCGCCGGAAAGTGTGGAACTGAGAAATGGTTGCATCGAACGACAAGCTGCTGGAAGCGCTGCGGACCTCGCTCAAGGAGGCCGAGCGGCTGCGGGAGCAGAACCGCCGTCTCGCCGACGCCGCCCGTGAGCCCGTCGCGATCGTCGCGATGAGCTGTCGCTTCCCCGGCGGCGCGGACACCCCGCAGAAACTGTGGGAGACGCTCGTCGCGGGCCGGGACGCCGTGTCCCCCTTCCCTACCGACCGGGGCTGGGACCTGGAGGCCCTGTTCGACGAGGATCCGGACGCGGCGGGCCGCTCGTACGTCCGGGAGGGCGCGTTCCTCCACGAGGCGGGCGAGTTCGACGCGGGTTTCTTCGGGATCTCGCCGCGTGAGGCGCTGGCCATGGATCCGCAGCAGCGGCTGCTGCTGGAGACCTCCTGGGAGGCCTTCGAGCGGGCCGGCCTCGACCCGTCGGCCGTGCGCGGCAGCCGGACCGGCGTCTTCGTCGGCTCCAACGGCGGCGACTACGGCACCGTCCTGGTCGCCGGGCCCGAGGAGGTCGACGGCTACCTCGCCACCGGCAACGCGGGCAGCGTGCTGTCCGGCCGGATCTCCTACGCCCTCGGCCTGGAGGGACCGGCCGTCACGGTCGACACCGCCTGCTCCTCCTCCCTGGTGGCCCTCCACCTGGCCGCGCAGGCGCTGCGCAAGGAGGAGTGTTCGCTCGCCCTGGCCGGCGGGGTCACCGTGATGGCCAGCCCGACCACCTTCACCGAGTTCTCCCGGCAGCGCGGGCTGGCCTCGGACGGCCGCTGCAAGCCGTTCGCCGCGGCGGCGGACGGTACCGGCTGGGGGGAGGGCGTCGGCCTGCTGCTCCTGGAGCGGCTGTCGGATGCGCGGCGCAACGGGCACCGGGTGCTGGCCGTGATCCGCGGCTCGGCCGTCAACCAGGACGGCGCGTCCAACGGTCTGACGGCGCCCAACGGCCCCGCCCAGCAGCGGGTGATCCGCCAGGCCCTGTCCGACGCCCGGCTCGCGCCCGAGCAGGTCGACGCCGTCGAGGCGCACGGCACCGGCACCATGCTGGGAGACCCGATCGAGGCGCAGGCGCTGCTCGCCACCTACGGCCGGGAGCGCCCGGAGGACCGGCCGCTGTGGCTCGGTTCGATCAAGTCGAACATCGGGCACACCCAGGCCGCGGCCGGCGTGGCGGGCGTCATCAAGATGGTGCTGGCGATGCGCAACCGGCTCCTGCCCAGGACCCTGCACGTGGACGAGCCCACACCGCAGGTCGACTGGTCCGCGGGCGCGGTGTCGCTGCTGACCGAGGCCCGGCCCTGGGACGGGACGGGCGAGCCCCGGCGTGCGGCCGTGTCCTCGTTCGGCATGAGCGGCACCAACGCGCACGTGATCCTGGAGGAGAGCGAGGAGTTCGAGCAGACCGAGCCGGCTGAACCGGAAACCCAGACCCCGGTCGACGCTGAACTGCCCTGGATCCTCTCCGCGAAGTCCGAGGAGGCGCTGCGCGCCCAGGCCCGCGAACTGGTCGCCTTCCTCGGGTCCGTCCCCGGTCCGGCGCTCGCCGACGCTGCCTGCTCGCTCGCCACCGCGCGCGCCCGCTTCGAACACCGCGCCGTCGTCGTCGCCGCCGGACAGGACGGTGTCCGCGAGGCGCTGTCGGCCCTCGCCGCGGGCGAGCCGGCCGGCCGGCTCGTCGAAGGCCGGGCGCCCCACGCCGTGAAGCCGGTGTTCGTGTTCCCGGGGCAGGGGTCTCAGTGGGTCGGGATGGCGGTGGAGTTGGCGCGGGTGTCGCCGGTGTTCGCGGCGCGGTTGGCGGAGTGCGGGGAGGCGTTGTCGGGGTTCGTGGACTGGTCGCTCGATGAGGTGCTGGGTGATGAGGCGGCGCTGGCGCGGGTGGATGTGGTGCAGCCCGTGTTGTGGGCGGTGATGGTGTCGCTGGCTTCGTTGTGGCGTTCCTTCGGTGTGGTGCCGGCTGCGGTGGTGGGTCATTCGCAGGGGGAGATCGCGGCTGCGTGTGTGTCCGGGGCGTTGAGTTTGGTGGACGGGGCGCGGGTGGTGGCGTTGCGTTCGCGGGCGTTGCTGGCGTTGTCGGGGCGTGGCGGGATGGTGGCGGTGCCGGTGGGCCGGGCCGAGGCTGAGGCGCTGTTGGTGGACGGGTTGTCGGTGGCGGCGGTGAACGGGCCGCGTTCGGTGGTGGTCTCGGGTGCGGTGGGGCCGTTGGAGGAGTTGTTGGCGCGGGTGGAGGGTGCGCGTCGGGTTCCGGTGGACTACGCGTCGCATTCGGCGCAGGTGGAGGGGCTTGAGGGGGAGTTGCTGGAGGTGTTGGCGGGTCTTCGGCCGGGGAAGGCGGAGGTGCCGTTCCTGTCGACGGTGACGGGTGAGTGGTTGGAGGGGGGTGAGCTGGATGCGGGGTACTGGTACCGCAATCTGCGCCAGACCGTGCGTTTTGAGGAGGCCGCCGGTCAACTGGCCGCGCAGGGCCACGTGTTCATCGAGGTCAGCCCCCACCCGGTCCTGGTCCCGGGTCTGGACGCCCCGGCCCTCGGCACCCTGCGACGCCAGGACGGCGGCCTGAGCCGCTTCCTGCTCTCCGCGGCCGACGCACACGTCCGCGGCGTGCCCGTCGACTGGTCTCCCGTCCTCGACGGCGCCGGCCGGACCGAACTGCCCACCTACCCCTTCCAGCGGCAGCGGTACTGGCCGCGCCCCGGCACCGTGGTGCCGGTCGGCCAGGATCCCGCGGACGCCGCGTTCTGGGCCGCCGTCGAGCGGTCCGACCTGCCCGCGATCGCCGACGAACTCGGCGCCGGGGCCGACGAGTTGACGGGCCTGGCGGATGCCCTGCCGGTGCTGTCGTCCTGGCGCCGGACGCGCCGCGAGCAGGCCGACGCCGACTCCTGGCGCTACCGCGTCACGTGGGCGCCGCTCGCCGGCCAGGTGCCGGCTGTGTTGGCGGGGCGGTGGTTGGTGGTGTCGGCGGATGGGTGTGCCGATGTGGCGGCGGTGTTGGGTGCGGCGGGTGCCGAGGTCGTGGAGTGTGCGGCGGGGGAGGTGCCGGAGGCGCTGGCGGGTGGTGCGTTGAGTGGTGTGGTGTCGTGCCTGGAGTCTTCGGGTGCGGTGTTGTCGCTGGTGCGGGTGCTGGGTGAGTCGGGTGTGTCGGCGCCGTTGTGGTGTGTGACGCGGGGTGCGGTGTCGGTGGGCGACGCTGATGTCGCGCCGGTTGCCTCGCTGGCTCAGGTCTGGGGGCTGGGGCGGGTGGTGGCGCTGGAGCGGTCCCAGGTGTGGGGTGGTCTGGTGGACGTCCCGGGTGTGTTGGACGCCGAGGCCGGTTCGTGGCTGGTGCGGGTGGTGTCCGGTGCGGTGGGTGAGGACCAGGTGGCGGTCCGCGCAGGCGGCGCCTACGGCCGCCGACTGGTGCGCGACGGGCGGGGCGCCCGCAGCGGGCCGGCGCCGGCCGCGTCCCTGGACGTCTCCGGCACGACACTGATCACCGGTGGCACCGGAGCGCTGGGCGCGCACGTCGCGCGCTGGCTGGCCGGCCGCGGCGCCGAGCGGCTGCTGCTCACCGGCCGACGGGGCCCGGATGCCCCGGGCGCCCGCGAACTGGCCGCGGAACTGGAGCAGTTGGGCACGAAGGTCACGCTGGCCGCCTGTGACGCGGGTGACCGCGAGGCACTCGCCCGGCTGCTCGCCGAGCACCCGGTCGGTGCGGTGTTCCACGCGGCGGGCGTCCTGGACGACGGCGTGGTGGAGTCGCTGACCGAGGAGCGGCTGGCCCGGGTGCTGCGGCCGAAGGCCGACGCGGCCGATCACCTCGACGAGCTGACCAGGGGCTCGGACCTCTCGGCGTTCGTGCTCTTCTCCTCCTTCGCCGGCGCCGTGGGCGGCGCCGGGCAGGGCAACTACGCGGCGGCCAACGCTCACCTGGACGCCCTGGCCGAGCGCCGCCGCGCCCAGGGCCTCCCGGCCACCTCCATCGCCTGGGGCTCCTGGGGCGGTTCGGGCCTCGCCACGGAGACCGAGGTCGTCACCGAGCGGCTCCGGCGCGGCGGCATGCTGCCGATGGCACCGGAGTCGGCGATCGCCGCCCTCGAACAGGCACTGCTCCGGGACGAGACCCATCTGGTCGTCGCCGCGGTGGACTGGGAGCGCTTCGGACCCGCCTTCGTCACCGGCCGGCCGAGCCCGCTGCTGTCCCGGCTCCCCGAGGTGCAGTCGCTCGCCGGGGCGGCCGAGGACGCGACGACGACCGGCGGCGCCCTGCGGGACTCGCTGCGCGGCAAGGACGCCGCCGAGCGGGAGGACGCACTCCTCGCGCTCGTCCGCGGCCATGTCGCGGCCGTCCTCGGCCACGGCTCGCTCGAAGCGGTCGCCGTCACCCGCGCGTTCAAGGAAGCCGGATTCGACTCGCTGACCGCCGTCGAACTGCGCAACCGCCTCGCCGCCTCCACCGGGCTGACCCTGCCGGCCACCCTGGTCTTCGACCACCCGACCCCCGCGGCACTCGCCGCCCACCTGGGCGCCGAACTCGCCGAGGACGGCCCCGCCGGGGGCGGCTCGCCACAGGAGGGCCTCGACCGGCTGGAACACGCCCTGGAACGGCTCGGCTCCGGCTCGCCCGAACACACCCGGATCATGCTCCGCATGCAGGCCCTCGTCTCCCGGTGGCGGGACTCCGACGAGGAGCGACCCGCGGAGTCCGAGGACTTCGACTCCGTCTCCGACGACGACCTCTTCGGCCTCATCGGCGAGAAGTTCGGCATCGCATGAACCGGCATCCCGGCACCACGACGCCGATGAACGACCCCCATCCCGCACCAGGCACTTCCCCGACGGAGAACCAGCCCGTGTCCAACGAAGAAAAGCTCCGGTACTTCCTCAAGCGAGTGTCGACAGAGCTGGAGCAGACGCAGGAGCGCCTCCGGGACAGCGAGAGCCGGGACCACGAGCCCCTCGCGGTCATCGCGATGGGCTGCCGGTTCCCCGGCGGGGCGAACAGCCCCGAGGAGCTGTGGCGGCTGCTCGTCTCGGGCGGCGACGCCATGACCGGCTTCCCCACCGACCGGGGCTGGGACCTCCCGGCCCTGCTCGCGCCCGCCGCCGAGGGCGGCTCGCACGCGCGCCAGGCCGGCTTCCTGCCGGACGCGGCCGACTTCGACGCCGGGTTCTTCGGGATCTCCCCGCGCGAGGCCCTGGCCATGGACCCGCAGCAGCGGCTGCTGCTGGAGACCTCCTGGGAGGCCTTCGAGCGGGCCGGCATCGACCCCGGCTCGCTGCGGGGCGGCCGAACGGGAGTGTTCGTCGGAACCAACGGCCAGGACTACGCCCCGGTGGCGATCAACTCCACCGACGACCTCGCCGGACACATCATGACCGGCAACGCCGCGAGCGTGCTCTCCGGGCGCCTGTCCTACGTGTACGGGCTGGAAGGGCCCGCCGTGACGGTCGACACCGCCTGCTCGGCCTCGCTGGTCGCGCTCCACCTCGCCGCCCAGTCCCTGCGGCGCCGGGAGTGCGGGCTCGCCCTCGTCGGCGGCGCCACCGTGATGTCCATGCCCACGCTCTTCACCGAGTTCAGCCGCCAGGGCGGCCTCGCCCGCGACGGCCGCTGCAAGGCTTTCTCGGCCACGGCGGACGGCACCGGCTGGGGCGAAGGAGCAGGCATCCTGCTGCTGGAGCGGCTCTCGGACGCCCGGCGCAACGGCCACCAGGTGCTGGCCGTGCTCCGCGGCTCCGCCGTCAACCAGGACGGCGCCTCGAACGGGATCACCGCGCCCAACGGGCCCGCGCAGCAGCGGGTCATCGAACAGGCCCTCGGCAACGCCCGACTGACGGCCGACCAGGTCGACGCCGTGGAGGCGCACGGTACGGGCACCCAGCTCGGCGACCCCATCGAGGCGCAGGCACTGATCGCCACGTACGGGCGGAAGCGGCCGGCGGACCGTCCGCTGTGGCTGGGCTCGGTGAAGTCCAACCTGGGGCACACCCAGGCGGCCGCGGGCGTGGCCGGGGTCATCAAGATGGTGCTGGCGCTGCGGCACGGTGTGCTGCCGCAGACCCTGCACGTCGAGGAGCCGACCCCCCAGGTCGACTGGTCGGCCGGCACCGTACGGGTCCTCACCGAGAACGTCGACTGGCCGCGGACCGACCAGCCGCGCCGCGCGGGCGTCTCGTCCTTCGGCATCAGCGGGACCAACGCCCATGTGATCCTGGAGGAGGCGCCCCCGGTCGAGCGGCCGGACTCCTCGTCCACGGCCGCGGCGTCCCCGGCGTCGGTGTCGGGCCGTGCGGTGCCGATGGTGCTGTCCGCGCCGGACGAGGCCGGGCTCCGAGCCCAGGCGGGCTCGCTGCGGACCTTCCTCGCGGACCGTCCCGAGCTGCCCCTCCCGGCCGTGGGCCACTCCCTGGCGACGACGCGGGCCGTGCTGGATCGCCGGGCGGCGGTGGTGGTGGCGGACCGGGAGGGGTTGCTGCGAGGGCTTGCGGCTCTGG
Organism: Kitasatospora sp. NPDC023385; assembly: GCF_055664045.1. Taxonomy (NCBI): domain Bacteria; kingdom Bacillati; phylum Actinomycetota; class Actinomycetes; order Kitasatosporales; family Streptomycetaceae; genus Kitasatospora; species Kitasatospora sp. NPDC023385. Next base: position 217,421 of record NZ_JBVOOL010000004.1, read on the forward strand.
CAGAGGGGCGCTCGTGCCAGGAGGTGGTGGAGTCCGCTGCTTCGGGCGGGAAGCTGGCGTTCCTGTTCACCGGTCAGGGTTCCCAGCGGTTGGGGATGGGTCGGGAGTTGTACGGGGCGCTCCCGGTGTTCGCGGGTGCGTTCGATGCGGTGTGTGCGGAGTTGGACGGGCATCTGGGCGGTTCGGTCCGGGATGTGGTGTTCGGTGCGGATGCCGGGCTGTTGAACCGGACGGTGTGGGCGCAGGCGGGGTTGTTCGCGTTGGAGGTGGCGCTGTTCCGTTTGGTGGAGTCGTGGGGTGTGCGCCCGGACGTCCTGCTGGGGCATTCGATCGGTGAGGTGGCGGCGGCGCATGTGGCGGGGGTGTTCTCGTTGGAGGACGCTGCTGCGTTGGTGGCGGCGCGGGGTCGGCTGATGCAGGCACTGCCTGCGGGTGGCGCGATGCTCGCGGTCGGGATGCCGGCCGAAGAAGCGGGGAAGCTGCTCGTCGGCTGTGAGGGCCTGGTGGATGTGGCCGCCGTCAACGGCCCCCGCTCGGTGGTGCTCTCGGGCGACGCGGAGGCGATCGAGAAGATCGAGCAGGACGCAGTGGCGGCAGGCCACCGGGTCAAGCGCCTGTCGGTGAGCCACGCCTTCCACTCGCCGTTGATGGAGCCGATGCTGGCCGAGTTCGGTGCAGTGGTCAGCCGTCTGGCGGCGGCCGAGCCGAGGATCCCGGTCGTGTCCAACGTGACCGGCGCGCTCGCCACCACGGAGGAGCTGACGTCCCCGGACTACTGGGTGCGGCACGTCCGCCAGGCGGTGCTGTTCCACGACGGCATCCGCACCACCTCGGAACTGGGCGCGACCCGTTTCGTGGAGCTCGGCCCGGACGGCGTCCTGACGGCACTCGCCCAGGACTGCCTCACCGACACCGACAGCAACACCGACGCGCATGCCTTCGCCCCCCTCCTGCGCCGTGACCGCCCCGAAGACCAGACGGTCGCCGCCGCCCTGGGCGCGCTGCACTGCTGGGGCACCGCCCCCGACTGGCAGGCCGTGTACGAGGGTTCGGGCGCGCACCGCGTCGACCTGCCCACGTACCCCTTCCAGCGTCAGCGCTACTGGCCCCGGACGGCCCCCGCCGCAGGGGCGGTCGCGTCGGCTGCCCCGTCCTCGGCCGATCTGCAGTACCGGGCCGTCTGGCAGCCCGTCGGCGACCCCGGGGCCGCCACGCTCGACGGCACCTGGCTGGTGCTCGGGGCCGAGCGCGGCGCGGTGGGCGCTGCCCTGGCGGACCGCGGCGCCACGGTGATCGGCGCGGACCTGGCCGACGCGGCCCCGACCCGCCGGGACCTGGCCGTACGGCTGCGCGAAGTCGTCGGCGAAGACGAGGAGTTGGCCGGTGTCCTGCGGCTGCCGTCGGCCACTGGCGAGTCCGGGCTGACCGAGGTGCTGCTCCTGCAGCAGGCGCTGGGCGACGCCGGGATCGACGCGCCGCTGTGGTGCGTGACCAGGGGCGCCGTGGCCGTGGGCCCGGCCGAGCGGCTCGCCGACCCTGCGCAGGCCCAGGTCTGGGGACTCGGCCGGGCGGCGGCGCTGGAGGCCCCGGACCGCTGGGGCGGGCTGATCGACGTGCCGCAGACCTTCGACGAGGCCTCGCTGGCCCGGCTGTGCGGCGCCCTCGCCGGAGCCGGCGGCGAGGACCAACTGGCCGTCCGCGGCGACGGTCTGTACGTCCGCCGGCTGGTGCGCGCCCAGCGGGCGGCCGCGCCGGTCACCGCGTGGCGGCCGTCCGGTACGGTCCTGGTCACCGGCGGCACCGGGGCGCTCGGCGGGCACCTCGCCCGTCGGCTCGCCGACCTCGGCGTCGACCACCTGCTGCTGACCAGCCGCCGGGGCGCCGAGGCCGCCGGGGCCGCCGCGCTCGTGGCGGACCTGGAGGAGCGGGGCGCCCGGGTCACCGTCGCCGCCTGCGACGTGGCCGACCGCGGACAGCTCGCCGCCCTGCTCGCGACCGTCCCGGAGGAGTTCCCGCTCACCGCGGTGATGCACACGGCCGGCGTGCTCGACGACGGCGTGCTCGACTCGCTCACCCCGGACCGGCTCGCCACCGTGCTGCGGCCCAAGGTGGCGGCGACCCTCAACCTGCACGAGCTGACCCTGGCGAAGGAGCTGAGCGCGTTCGTGCTCTACTCCTCCTTCTCCGGCGCGGTCGGCGGCTCCGGCCAGGCCAACTACGCCGCCGCCAACGCCTTCCTGGACGCCTTCGCCGAGCAGCGCCGCGCCGACGGACTGCCCGCGACCGCCATCGCCTGGGGCGCCTGGGACGGCGGTGGCATGGCCGCCGGGGAGGCGGCCGTGAGCGACCGGCTCAGTCGGCACGGCGTGCGCGCCATGGCACCCGGGCGCGCACTCGACGGGCTGCAGCAGGCACTCGACCACGGCGACGCCTGCCTGGCGGTCGTCGACATCGACTGGAGCCGCTTCGCCCCGGGGTTCACCGCCGTCCGGCCGAGCCCGCTGCTGTCCGCGATACCCGAGGCGGTGCCGCGGGCCGCGGACGGCCCGGGACCGCGCGAGACGCTCACGACCCTGCCCGACGAGGAGCGGCTGCCGGCGCTGCTCGACCTGGTCCGCGCCCAGGCGGCCGCGGTGCTCGGCCACGGCGGCGCGGACAAGGTGGACGCCACCCGGCCGTTCCGCGACCTCGGCTTCGACTCCCTGATGGCGGTCGACCTGCGCAACGTGCTCGGCGCCGCCACCGGTCTCGCCCTGCCCGCGACCGTCGTGTTCGACCATCCGAACCCGCAGGCGCTGGCCAGGTTCCTGGACACCGAACTCGGCGGCACCGCCGTCACCCGGCTGCTCGCCGACCTCGGCCGGCTGGAGAGCGCCCTGCTCCGCCTCGACCCCGACGCGCTCCACACCGAGGTGCTGGGCCGTCTGGAAGCCCTCCTCGCGGTCGCCCGCGCCGCCGCCGTGGCCCATGGTCCCCATGGCTCCCACGGCTCCCATGAAACCGACGAATCCGCCGAGAGCCCCGCGCTGGACAGCGCGGACGACCTCTTCGCCTACATCGACCAGAAGTACGGAACCCGCTGAACATGAGCAACGAACAAAAGCTTCTCCAGTACCTCAAGCGGGTCACGGCCGACCTCGACGACGCCAACCGGCGCCTGCGGGACACCGAGGACCGCAGCCACGAGCCGATCGCGATCGTCGGCATCGGCTGCCGCTTCCCCGGCGGTGTGCGCTCGGCCGAGCAGATGTGGGACATGCTGGCGGCGGGGACCGACACCCTGGTGCCGTTCCCCGAGGACCGCGGCTGGGACCTCGCCGCCCTCTACGACGCCGACCCGGACAAGGCCGGCACCAGCTACGTCCGCGAGGGCGGATTCCTCGACGGGGCAGCCGACTTCGACCCCGCGTTCTTCGGCATCAGCCCCCGTGAGGCGCGGGCCATGGACCCGCAGCAGCGGGTGATGCTCGAAGTCGCCTGGGAGACCCTCGAAGGCGCGGGCCTCGACCCGACGGCCCTGCGCGAGAGCCGCACCGGCGTGTTCATGGGCACCAATGGCCAGGACTACGGCTCCCTGTTCGGCGGGCAGCCCCCCGAGAACGGGCTGGAGGGCTACATCGGCACCGGCAACGCCGCGAGCGTCCTGTCCGGCCGCCTCTCCTACGTGCTCGGCCTCGAAGGGCCCGCCGTCACGGTCGACACCGCCTGCTCCGCCTCCCTGGTCTCCCTGCACCTGGCCGCCGAGGCACTGCGCCGGGGCGAGTGCAGCCTGGCGCTGGCCGGCGGCGTCACGGTGATGTCCACTCCGCGCGTCTTCGTCGAGTTCAGCCGCCAGCGCGGGCTCGCCTCGGACGGCCGCTGCAAGCCCTTCGCGGCCGCCGCGGACGGCACCGGCTGGGGCGAGGGCGCGGGCCTGCTCCTGCTGGAGCGGCTCTCCGACGCCAAGCGCAACGGACACCGGGTGCTGGCCGTCATCCGCGGCTCCGCCGTCAACCAGGACGGCGCCTCCAACGGTCTGACCGCCCCCAACGGCCCCGCGCAGCAGCGCGTCATCCGCCAGGCCCTCGCCAACGCGCGGCTGACCGCCGACCAGATCGACGCGGTCGAGGCCCACGGCACCGGCACCAGGCTCGGCGACCCGATCGAGGCGCAGGCGCTGCTCGCCACCTACGGCCGCGGGCGGTCCGAGGAGCGGCCGCTGTGGCTGGGCTCGGTGAAGTCCAACATCGGGCACACCCAGGCCGCGGCGGGTGTGGCCGGCGTGATCAAGATGGTCCTGGCGATGCGCAACGGCCTGCTGCCGCGGACGCTGCACGTCGACGAGCCGACCCCGCACGTGGACTGGTCGGCCGGTGCGGTCCAGCTGTTGGCCGAGGCCAACCCGTGGCCGAGCACCGACGCGCCGCGCCGGGCCGGCATCTCCGCCTTCGGCGTCAGCGGCACCAACGCCCACCTGATCCTCGAACAGGCCCCGCTTGACGAGGAGTCGAGCGAGCCGGCCGAGCCGACCGGGCCCGCCGGGCCCCGGCCGTCGGTGGTGCCGTGGATCCTCTCCGCGAAGACACCCGAGGCCCTGCGCGCGCGGGCGGAGCAACTGCGCGCCCACGCGGAGGCCAACCCCGAGCTGGCCGTCGCGGACATCGCCCACTCGCTCACCCTGGCACCGCTGTTCGAGCAGCGGGCCGCCGTCACCGCGACCACGCGCGAAGAGCTCCTGGCGGGGCTGGCCGCCCTCCCGGACCGCGCGACTGCGGTGTCCGGCAAGACGGCGTTCCTGTTCACTGGTCAGGGTTCCCAGCGGTTGGGGATGGGCCGGGAGTTGTGCGACGTGTTCCCGGTGTTCGCGGGTGCGTTCGATGCGGTGTGTGCGGAACTGGACAGGCATCTGGACGGTTCGGTCCGGGATGTGGTGTTCGGCACCGATGCCGGGCTGTTGAACCGGACGGTGTGGGCGCAGGCGGGGTTGTTCGCGTTGGAGGTGGCGCTGTTCCGTTTGGTGGAGTCGTGGGGTGTTCGCCCGGACGTCCTGCTGGGTCACTCGATCGGTGAGGTGGCGGCGGCGCATGTGGCGGGGGTGTTCTCGTTGGAGGACGCTGCCGCGTTGGTGGCGGCGCGGGGGCGACTGATGCAGGCGCTGCCTGCGGGTGGCGCGATGCTCGCGGTGGCTGTGACGCCCGAGGCTGCGGCAGAACTCCTGGCCGGCTGTGAGGGCCTGGTCGATGTCGCGGCCGTCAACGGCCCCCGGTCGGTGGTGCTTTCGGGCGCCGCGGAGGCGATCGAGAAGATCGAGCAGGACGCAGTGGCAGCCGGTCACCGGGTCAAGCGCCTGTCGGTGAGCCACGCCTTCCATTCGCCGCTGATGGAGCCGATGCTGGCCGAGTTCGGTGCAGTGGTCAGCCGTCTGGCGGCCGGTGAGCCCCGGATCCCGGTGGTCTCCAACGTGACCGGCGCGCTCGCTACCGCGGAGGAGTTGACGTCCCCGGACTACTGGGTGCGGCATGTCCGCCAGGCGGTGCTGTTCCACAACGGTGTGCGCACCGCAGCGGAGCTGGGCGTGACCCGTTTCGTGGAACTCGGCCCGGACGGCGTCCTGACCGCCCTGGCACAGGACTGCCTCACCGACACCGACGCCAACACCGACGTCCACGCCTTCACCCCCCTCCTGCGCCGCGACCGTGAGGAGTCCCTCGCGGCGATGTCCGCGCTCGGCGAGCTCTTCACCCACGGAGTCGTCCCCGACTGGCGGGCGGTGTTCTCCGGCCGCCGCGTCGACCTTCCGACGTACCCGTTCCAGCGCCAGCGCTACTGGACGACCGTCGACCGCGTGGGCGACGTCGCCTCCGCGGGCGTGCTCCCGGTCGGACACCCGCTGCTCGGCGCGATGGTGGTGCTGGCGGACGACGACCAGGTCCTGTTCACCGGGCGGCTGTCGGTGAGCACCCACCCCTGGCTGGCGGACCACGCCATCGCCGGCACCGTCTTCGTGCCCGGAACCGCCTACGTGGAGCTGGCCGTTCGCGCCGGTGACCAGGTGGGCTGCGACCGCATCGACGAGCTCACCATCGAGGCCCCGCTCGTCCTGCCCGAGCAGGACTCCGTCCAGCTCCAGGTCAGCGTCGGCCGCCCCGACGCGCAGGGGTCTCGCCCGCTCAGCTTCCACTCCCGCCGCGGGGACGAGCCCTGGGCCCGGCACGCGACCGGCCGCTTGGGCCTCGCCACGCCCACCCGCCCCACCGGAACCACCGGGACGACCGCCACCACCGCCACCACCGTCTGGCCCCCGCAGGACGCGGAGGAGGTGTCGATCGAGGGACTCTACCCGCACCTGGCCGAGGCCGGCTTCGGCTACGGCCCGGCCTTCCGGGGGCTGCGCGCGGTGTGGCGGCGCGGCCAGGAGGTGTTCGCGGAGGTCGAGCTGCCTCAGGAGCAGGATGCCGGCCGTTTCGCCCTGCACCCGGCGCTGCTCGACTCGGCCCTGCACGCCGTGGGACTGGGCGAGTTCGTCACCGACAACAGGCCCAGCCTTCCGTTCTCCTGGTCCGGAGTCACCCTCCACGCGACCGGTGCGTCGGCTCTGCGGGTCCGGCTGTCCCCGGCGGGCCCCGACGCCGTCGCCCTGGACGTCGCGGACGGGACGGGCGCGCCCGTCGCCACCGTCGAGGAGCTGGCGCTGCGCCCGGTGGCCGGGCAGCAGCAGCGGCAGCGGAGCGACTCGCTGTTCCGCGTCGACTGGGCGGCCCAGCCGCTCCCCGACGCCGCCGAGTCGGTGCAGTGCCGGGTCGGTTCGGTCGAGGAGCTGCTGGCCCTCGACCCGGTGCCGGCCACCGTCCTGGTGTCCTGCGACCGGGTGGACGCGGCGGCGGGCGGGCTCGTCGCCGACGTCCACGGCACGACCCACGGCGCCCTCGCCCTCCTGCACGCCTGGCTGGCCGACTCCCGCCACCAGTCCTCCCAGCTGGTCTTCGTCACCCGCGCCGCCCTGGCCGTCCGCCCCGGCGAGCAGGTGAACGGCCTGGAGCAGGCGCCGGTCTGGGGCCTCGTCCGGTCGGCCCAGGCCGAGAACCCCGGCTGCTTCCGCCTCGTCGACCTGGACGGCGACGCCGCCTCCGAGGCCGCCCTGGCGGCCGCCCTGACCCTCGACGAGCCCCAGCTGGCGCTGCGCGGCGGCCAGGTGCTCGCCCCCCGACTGGCCCGGGCGACGGGCGCGCCGGACCAGGCGTCCCCCTGGGACGGTGACGGCACCGTCCTGATCACCGGTGGCACCGGCGGGCTCGGCGGCCTGCTGGCCCGCCACCTGGCCCGGGAGCACGGGGTCCGGCAGCTGCTGCTGACCAGCCGCCGCGGGCCGGCCGCCGAGGGCTCCGCCGAACTCGTCCAGGAGCTCGCGGCCCTCGGCGCCTCGGCCCGGGTCGTGTCCTGCGACGTCACCGACCGTACGGCGCTGGCCGAGCTGCTGGACGGCATCCCGGCCGAGCAGCCCCTGGTGGGCGTGGTCCACACGGCGGGCGTGCTGGACGACGGGGTGATCGGCTCGCTCACCCCGGAGCGGGTCGACACGGTGCTGCGCCCGAAGGCGGACGCCGCCTGGCACCTGCACGAGCTCACCAAGGACCGCGGGCTCGCCGCCTTCGTCCTGTTCTCCTCCGCCTCCGGCGTCTTCGGCGCCCCCGGCCAGGGCAGCTACTCCGCGGGCAACGTCTTCCTGGACGCCCTCGCCCAGTACCGCCGCGGCCTCGGCCTGCCCGCCACCTCGCTGGCCTGGGGCCTGTGGGCCGAGGGCAGTGGCATGGGCGGCCGGCTCGCGAGCGGCGACCGGGAGCGGATCACCGGATCCGGCCTCGCCGCGCTCTCCGCGACGGAGGGCCTGCGGCTGTTCGACCTGGCGCTGGGCACGGACGAGGCGCTGCTGGTGCCGACGCCCCTCGACCTCCGGTCACCGGGCGGCCCGGTGGCGGTGCCCGCGCTGCTGCGCGGCCTGGTGCGGGTTCCCCTCCGCCGTACCGCCGCCGCTTCGGTGGCCGCGGCGAACCGTACCGACTGGTCGGAGCGGACCCTGCTGGACCTGGTGCACACCCAGGTGGCCGCGGTCCTCGGCCACGCCGCGGCGGACGCGGTGGCCGTCGACCGGGCCTTCACGGAGCTCGGTTTCGACTCGCTCACCGCGGTCGAGCTGCGCAACCGCCTCACCACCGAGACCGGCCTGCGCCTGCCCGCCACCCTGATCTTCGACCACCCCAGTCCGGCGGCCCTGGTCCGGCACCTGTGCGCCGAACTCGTGGGGGAGCCCGGCCTGGACGCCGCGGCCGAGCAGCCCGCCGTCCCCGCCGTCCCGGGCGGCTCGGCCGACGACGACCCGATCGCAGTCGTCGGCATGGCCTGCCGCTACCCGGGCGGGGTGCGCTCGCCCGAGGACCTCTGGGACCTGGTGGCGGCCGGCCGCGACGGCATCGGCGCCTTCCCCGAGGACCGTGGCTGGGACCTGGCGGCCCTGTTCGGCGAGGCTCGGTTCGACCAGGACCTGCACGCTCCGGGCCGCTCGTACGTCCGGGAGGGCGGCTTCCTCCACGAGGCGGGCGAGTTCGACGCGGGCTTCTTCGGGATCTCGCCGCGTGAGGCGCTGGCCATGGACCCGCAGCAGCGGCTGCTGCTGGAGACCGCCTGGGAGACCTTCGAGCGGGCCGGGGTGGACCCGTCCTCCGTCCGGGGCAGCAGCACCGGCGTCTTCGCCGGCGTCATGTACCACGACTACGCGAGCGGGCTCGGCGAGGTGCCCGAGGGCGTGGACGGCTACCTCAGCACCGGCAATGCGGGCAGCGTGCTGTCCGGCCGGATCTCCTACGCCCTCGGCCTGGAGGGCCCGGCCGTCACGGTCGACACCGCCTGCTCCTCCTCCCTGGTCACCGTGCACCTCGCGGCACAGGCCCTGCGCCAGGGCGAGTGCTCGCTGGCGCTCGCCGGAGGTGTGACCGTCATGGCGACGCCCACCACCTTCGTGGAGTTCTCCCTCCAGCGCGGGCTGGCCTCGGACGGCCGCTGCAAGTCCTTCGCCGCCGCGGCGGACGGCACCGGCTGGGGCGAGGGCGTCGGCCTGCTGCTCCTGGAGCGGCTCTCCGACGCGCGGCGCAACGGCCACCGGGTGCTGGCCGTGATCCGCGGCTCGGCCGTCAACCAGGACGGTGCGTCCAACGGTCTGACGGCGCCCAACGGCCCCGCCCAGCAGCGGGTGATCCGCCAGGCCCTCGCGCAGGCGAGGCTGACCTCCGACCAGATCGACCTGGTCGAGGCGCACGGCACCGGGACCAAGCTGGGAGACCCGATCGAGGCGCAGGCGCTGCTCGCCACTTACGGCCGGGAGCGCCCGGAGGGCCGGCCGCTGTGGCTGGGCTCCCTCAAGTCGAACATCGGGCACACCCAGGCCGCGGCCGGCGTCGGCGGCATCATCAAGTCGGTGATGGCCATCCGGGGCGGCCTGATGCCCAGGACCCTGCACGTCGACGAGCCGAGCCCGCACATCGACTGGTCCGCGGGCGCGGTGTCGCTGCTGACCGAGGCCCGGCCCTGGCCGGAGACCTCGAGGCCCCGCCGGGCCGCGGTGTCCTCCTTCGGGATCAGCGGCACCAACGCCCACGTCATCGTGGAGCAGGCGCCCGAGGGCCCGGCGGCCGAGCCGGCTGCCGGGCCGGTGGCCCAGGCCCCGGTGATGGTCGACCCGGTGCTGCCCTGGATCCTCTCCGCGAAGTCCGCCGGGGCGCTGCGCGCCCAGGCCCGCGAGCTTGCCGCCCACCTGGAGGCACACCCCGAGCGGTCCGCCGCGGACGTCGGACTGTCCCTGGCGACGGCCCGCACCGCCTTCGAGCACCGGGCCGCCGTGGTGGCGGCCGACCGGGACGGATTCCGCCACGGCCTGGCCGCGCTGGTCGCCTCGGAGCCCGTCGAGCACGTCGTCACGGGGAGCGCGCGTACGGCTGCCAAGCCGGTGTTCGTGTTCCCGGGGCAGGGGTCTCAGTGGGTCGGGATGGCGGTGGAGTTGGCGCGGGTGTCGCCGGTGTTCGCGGCGCGGTTGGCGGAGTGCGGGGAGGCGTTGTCGGGGTTCGTGGACTGGTCGCTCGATGAGGTGCTGGCTGATGAGGCGGCGCTGGCGCGGGTGGATGTGGTGCAGCCCGTGTTGTGGGCGGTGATGGTGTCGCTGGCTTCGTTGTGGCGCTCGTTCGGTGTGGTGCCGGCTGCGGTGGTGGGTCATTCGCAGGGGGAGATCGCGGCTGCGTGTGTGTCCGGGGCGTTGAGTCTGGTGGACGGGGCGCGGGTGGTGGCGTTGCGGTCTCGGGCGCTGTTGGCGTTGTCGGGGCGTGGCGGGATGGTGGCGGTGCCGGTGGGCCGGGCCGAGGCTGAGGCGCTGTTGGTGGACGGGTTGTCGGTGGCGGCGGTGAACGGGCCGCGTTCGGTGGTGGTCTCGGGTGCGGTGGGGCCGTTGGAGGAGTTGTTGGCGCGGGTGGAGGGTGCGCGTCGGGTTCCGGTGGACTACGCGTCGCATTCGGCGCAGGTGGAGGGGCTTGAGGGGGAGTTGTTGGAGGTGTTGGCGGGTCTTCGGCCGGTGGCGGCGGAGGTGCCGTTCCTGTCGACGGTGACGGGTGAGTGGTTGGAGGGGGGTGAGCTGGATGCGGGGTACTGGTACCGCAATCTGCGCCAGACCGTGCGTTTCGAGGAGGCCGCCGGTCAACTGGCCGCGCAGGGCCACGTGTTCATCGAGGTCAGCCCCCACCCGGTCCTGGTCCCGGGTCTGGACGCCCCGGCCCTCGGCACCCTGCGACGCCAGGACGGCGGCGCACAGCGCTTCACGACCGCGCTCGCGGAGGCGTTCGTCCACGGCGTCGACGTGGACTGGAGCCTGGTGTACCCGGGTGCTGCGCAGGTGGACCTGCCGACCTACGCCTTCCAGCGGGAGCGCTACTGGCTGGAGTCCGGCACCGGCACGGGCGATGTCGCCTCGGCCGGCGTGCAGGCCGTCGGCCACCCGCTGCTCGGCGCGGCGGTCGCTCTCGCGGGCTCGGAGGGCACCGTCCTCACCGGCCGCCTGTCGCTGCGTTCGCACCGCTGGCTGGCCGACCACGCCGTGAACGGCGTCGTGCTGCTGCCCGGCACCGCCTTCGTCGAACTGGCGCTCCAGGCAGGTGAACAGGCCGGCTGCGAGCGGGTCGAGGAACTCACCCTGGAAGCCCCCCTCGTACTGCCCGCCTCCGGTGCGGTGCAGCTGCAACTGGCGCTCGACCCGGCCGACGCCCGCGGCCGGCGCGCACTCGCCGTGTACGCGCGCGGCGCGGACGAACCCGGGCAGCCCTGGGTCCGGCACGCCTCCGGTGTCCTCTCGGACGCCGGGGCGCCCGCACCGGCCGTACGGGAGGTCTGGCCGCCGGAGCACGCCGAGAGCATCGCGCTCGACGGGTTCTACCAGGGCCTGGCCGACGCCGGCCTCGCCTACGGTCCCGCTTTCCAGGGCCTGCGGGCGGCCTGGCGGCGTGGGGCGGAGGTGTTCGCGGAGGTCCGGCTGGACCAGGAGCAGCAGGCGGGCCGGTTCGGCCTGCACCCGGCGCTGCTCGACGCCGCCCTGCACGCCGTCGGTCTCGGCTCCTTCCTCGACGGGGGCGGGATCCGCCTCCCCTTCTCCTGGAACGGGGTCACGCTGCACACCGCGGGCGCCTCGACCCTGCGGGTCAGGATCGCCCCGGCCGGCGCGGACACGGTCGCGCTGACCGTCCACGACGGGACGGGCGCCCTGGTCGCCGAGGTCGACTCGCTGCTGCTGCGCCCGCTGGCCAAGGACCGGCTCGCTGCCCGGGACGCCCTGTTCCGCGTCGAGTGGAAGCAGGTGAACCCGTCGAAGGAGGGGGGTTGGTCCGGGTCGGTGGAGTTGGTGGAGGTGGATACCTCTGGGGGTGTGCGGGCTGCGGTGCACGGGGTGTTGGCCTTGGTGCAGGGGGTGTTGGCCGGGGATGACGCTTCGCGTCGGTTGGTGTTCGTGACGCGTGGTGCGGTGTCGGGTTCGGCCGGGGACGGGTTGGTGGATCCGGCGGCTGCGGCGGTGTGGGGTCTGGTGCGGTCGGCGCAGTCGGAGCATCCGGGTCGGTTCGTGCTGGTGGATGTGGATGGTTCGCCGGAGTCGTCGGCGCTGTTGGGCGTTGTGGCGGTGGGGGTGGAGTCGCAGGTCGCGGTGCGTGCGGGTGTGGTGTCGGTGCCTCGGCTGGTGCGTGCGGGGCTGGACTCGTCGGGCGGTGGTGTGGGGTTCGCGCCTGGTGGGACGGTGTTGGTCACGGGTGGTCTTGGGGTGTTGGGCCGGTTGGTGGCCCGGCACTTGGTGGAGGTTCACGGGGTCCGTCATCTGGTGTTGACGGGTCGTCGTGGCCTGGCGTCGGAGGGTGCTGCGGAGTTCGTGGCGGAGTTGGCCGGGTTGGGTGCGTCGGCGTGTGTGGTGGCGTGTGATGCGGCGGACCGTGCGGCGTTGGCGGAGCTGTTGGACGGTGTCCCGGCCGGTCGGCCGTTGACTGCGGTGGTCCATGCGGCGGGTGTGTTGGACGACGGTGTGGTGGAGTCGTTGACGCCTGCGCGGGTGGACGGGGTGTTGCGTCCGAAGGTGGATGCGGTGGTGAACCTGCATGAGTTGACGGCGGGTCTGGGGTTGTCGGCGTTCGTGGTGTTCTCGTCGGCGTCGGGGGTCCTGGGGGCTCCTGGGCAGGGGAGTTACGCGGCGGCGAACGCGTTCCTGGACGCGTTCGCGCAGTACCGTCGTGGTCTTGGTCTGCCCGCCACGTCGTTGGCGTGGGGTCTGTGGGCTGAGCGCAGTGGGATGACGGCGGGTCTGGGTGCGGTGGAGGTGGGGCGGATCTCGCGGGGCGGGATGCTGCCGCTGTCCACGCAGGAGGGTCTTGCGCTCTTCGACGCCGGCCTCACCCACGACCACCCCGTGCTGGTGCCCGCCCGGATCGACCTTCCCGCCCTGCGGGCCCAGGCCCGTGAGGAGGGGCTGCCGCCCCTGCTCCACGACCTGGTGCCCGTGGCGCCGAAGCGCGGCTCCCGGGTCGCCCCGCCCGCCGCGGACCTGACCGACCCGCTCGCCCTGGTCCGCGCCCAGGCGGCCGCGGTCCTCGGGTATGCCGATCCCGACCAGGTCGACCCCGACCGGAAGTTCCTGGAGATGGGCTTCGACTCGCTGACCTCGGTCCGCCTGCGGAACCGGCTGAACACGGCGGCCGGACTGACGCTCAGTGCCATGGCGGTCTTCGACCACCCGACGCCCCGGCTGCTCGCCGACCACCTCCGGGGCGAACTGCCCGGGCCGGCGGCGCCGGTGGTGGCGGAGCCCGCCGGCACCATCGGCCTGCTCTACCGGCAGGCCTGCGCCGACGGCAAGGTGAAGGAGGCGACCGACCTGCTGATGGTGGCCTCGCAGCTGCGGCCGTCCTTCGCGGCCGCGTCGGTGGCCGACACCCGGCGACTGCTGGAACCGGTCCGCCTCGCGGCGGGCCCCGCGGACGGCCCCGCCGCAGTGACGCTGTTCTGCCTGCCCTCGCTGACGGCGATGTCCAGCCCGCACCAGTACGCCCGCTTCGCCGCCGGGTTCGGACCGCGGCGCGCGGTCTCCGCACTGCCCCTGCCCGGCTACCTCCAGGGCGAGGAACTGCCGGACAGCGCCGAGGCGATCGTCGAACTCGTCGCCCGGTCGGTGCTGCACGGCGCCGACGGCGCACCGTTCGCCCTGGTCGGCTACTCCTCCGGCGGCTGGGCGGCGCACGACGTCGCCGCCCGGCTGGAACGGCTCGGCAGCCCGGCCGCGGCACTGGTCCTGCTCGACACCTTCCTGCCGGGCGAGGCCGCCGATCCCGCCTTCCGCACCGACATGGTCAAGGCCATGTTCGACCGGGAGGAGGAGTACGGCTGGACCACGGACGCCCGACTCACCGCGATGGGCGGCTACTTCCGGCACTTCCACGGCTGGACGCCCGACGGGATCGCGACCCCGACCCTGCTGGTGCGGGCCGAACAGCCGCTCGGCGACCGCCGGGCCTCCTGGCCACTGCGGCACACCGCGGTGGACGTCGACGGAGACCACTTCACCATGCTGGAGGCCGCCGCCGGCACCGCCGCCGACGCGGTGGACGACTGGCTGCGGACCGTGCAGCCGGAGCACAGCACCGAGGGAAAGACGACCCAGCAGTGAGCATACGTACCGCATCCGACCCGACCCCCCGTCAGGGCCTCGGCCCCGACGTCCGGAAGGCCGCCACGGTGGTCATCCTGGGATCGACCATGTCCTTCCTGGACTCGACGATCGTCAACGTCGCCCTCAAGGCCCTGGCATCCGGCCTCGACGCCTCGCTCGACACCATCCAGTGGGTGGTGACGGCCTACCTCCTCGCGGTCGCCGCGGCGATCCCGGTCTCCGGCTGGGCGGCGCGCCGTTATGGAGCCCAGCGCACCTACGTGGCCGCGGTGGTCGTCTTCACGGTCGCCTCCCTCCTGTGCGCGGCCGCCCAGACCCCCGGGCAACTGATCGCCCTCCGGGTGCTCCAGGGCCTCGGCGGCGGCCTGATCATGCCCGTCGGGCAGATCATCCTCGCGAGGGCCGCCGGACCGGTGAACCTCCCGCGCGTGATGGCGGTCGTCGGCGTGCCCATCGTGCTCGCACCCGTCTTCGGGCCGTTCGCGGGCGGGCTCCTGCTGCACTACGCGGACTGGCGCTGGATCTTCCTCGTCAACCTGCCGGTGGGAGCCGTCGCCGTGCTCTGCGCCCTGCGACTGCTGCGCCCCGACGGACCGCAGGACCCGACCCCGCTCGACCCGCTCGGGCTCCTGGCCGTCTCCGGCAGCATGGTCGCCCTGACCTACGGGTTCGGGGAGATCGGCCGGCACATCTCGGCCGTCCCGCTGCTGGTGCTCGCCGCCGGAGTCGTGCTGCTGGCGCTGTTCATCGTCAGGACCCTCCGTACGGCGCACCCGCTCTTCGACATCAGACTCCACCGCGATGCCGTGTTCCGGTCGGCCTCGCTCACCACGGTCTTCCTGTCCATGGGCATGTACGCGGGCATGGTGCTGATGCCGCTGTACTTCCAGAGCGTGCGCGGCGCCGACCCGGTCACCACCGGGGCGCTGCTGCTGCCGTCGAGCATCGGCGCCGCCGCGGCCACCTGGCTGTCCGGGCGGGTCGTCGAACGGCTCGGCGGCGGGCGCACCGCCTTCCTCGGGGCGGCGCTGAGCCTCGCCGCGGCCGTGCCGTTCGTCCTGGTCGGGGCGGACACGCCGTACGCGGTGATCGGCACCGCCATGCTGCTCTCCGGCTTCGGAGCCGGACTGTCCGTGATGCCGGCCATGACCTCGGCCTTCCGGGCCGTCGACCCGCGCAGGATCAGCGATGCCTCGCCGCAGATCAACATGCTGCAGCGGCTCGGGGGATCGATCGCGACGGCCGTGTTCGTGGCCGTCCTGCAGAACGGCCTGGACGAGGCGGGAGACAACGCCGACAGCCGGATGTCGGCGTTCACCGTCACCTTCTGGTGGTCGCTGGCCGCGGCGGCACTCGCCGCGCTGACCGCCCTGACCCTGGCCCTCGCCCAGCGGCGCGCGGCCACCCGCCAGAAGGCCGGGGCCTGACATGACACTCACCGTGCCGGGCCGCGTCGACGAGCGGCAGGACGAACTCTGCGAACTCGACCGGTCCCTCATCCGGATGATCCGGCGCCGCGCCGAGCTGGTCGGTGAGATCGAGGCGCTCCGCCGGGACGCCGGCCTGCCCCGCACCGAACTCGCCCGGGAGAGCCGGATGTTGAACGAGTACCAGAGCGGCCTCGGCCGACCGGGCGTCCAACTCGCCCTGCTGCTGCTCGAACTCGCCCGCCACCGGCCGTAGCCGGACACCCGGAGCCGCATCCGGACTGCCCGGAGCCGCAACCGGACGAAGCAGCGCAGTCGTCCGAGCCAGATGAGAACCACCTGATGGGACACACCACATGACCGAGATCTCGGCCATCCATTGGCCGCCGTCGCTCCGGCCTCGGCGGACACCGACTGGCCGCGAGCTGTAGGACGCGTACTCAGGCGGCCGGGGGTCAGCTGGTGAGGGTGGGAGCGGAAGGGATCGCCCTCGTCCCACCGCACAGAGGACCGCGGGGAGGGGCCGTGCGGTGGGAGAGTGGTCAGCGGCGCAGGAGGCCGAGCCGTTGGGCAGACCGGGACGCGACCCGCACCGGCGGCGGGGGCGGCCGTCGACTGTCTCCTCCCGTTCGACCCGGATCAGCCCTTCGGTCAGCAGCCGGTCCAGGCTGCTGTAGAGGGTGCCGGCGCCCAGCTGCATCCGGCCGTCGGAGATCGCCGCGACCTCCTCGCCGAGCGCGTAGCCGTGGCGTGGACGGTCCGCGAGGGCTGTCAGCAGGAGAAAGGTGGGCCCTGCAGGGAGCGTTTCTTCGTCTTGGCCACCACCATGATCCGCAGTCATCCGAGCCCCGGCGCCCGCTGCGGGACGTCCTGGTGGTGGGCCGAGCGTGCTTGTCCGTGACCTCGTCTACGGTCTTCCCATGCGTGATCAGCTGTCGTCGCAACTGGAGGGAACCGCGATGGACGGGGCAGGAGACGTTCGGGCGGCCTGGGCACGGTTCGCCGCGTGGCTCGAACGCTACGACCCCGGGGTCGTAGCCGTCCTCGGCAAGCCGGGGGACTCGGAGGACATCGGCCGAGCCGAGTTGCGTATGGGTCTGGAGCTGCCGACGGAGCTGCGGCAGTGGCTCCTCGCGCACGACCCGGACGCCGGGGGGCGGGCCGAGCCCCGCGAGACCCTGGTGCAGCGGGGCTGCGACGTGCCCGTTCCCGGCGGTCATCTCCTGCTCGGCCTGGGAGACATCGAGCGGGTCTACCTCCACCGGCTGGCCGTGGAGCAGATGGAACCCTCCGACGATCCCGACTGCCCGTCCTGGCGCCCGGAGTGGGTGCCGATTGCCGCGGATCGCGACGGCCTCTACGGGGTGTTCCTGGACGGGGCCAACGGGACGGTCGGCACGTGGGCCGAGTACAGCCTGCCCGACGAAGGCGTCTACGCCTCGTTGTCCACCTTCTTCCAGCAGGCGGCGGACGAGCTGGAAGGAGCCACCACCGGGAACTGGCGCGGCCCCGGCGCGCCTGCGCGGCCCCTCAAGCGCGACGAGCCCCGCCCGGGGGGCGAGGCGGCACGCCGCTGAGGCCCGCACCCGGGGCATGGTCGTGAACGACCGCGGGCGGATTTCCCTGACCACCCACTCGGTAGACCGAGTCGAGCGGCGTGGGCCCGCCCCGGGCAGGCTGGCTTGCCCACCCCGGTTGGCTTGCCCACCCCGGCTGACGGCCGCCACCCCGGCCGACGAGGGCGCCAGGACCGCACCGGCGGGCCCCGAACGTCGGGGCCCTTGTCGGCCGTGGCGACATCGATCCTGGCGAAGGGGACTCTCGGACCGGCTACCAGCCCTGACCGATCTGGCTGCGGGCTCCCAAGGCCGTGCTGCCGGTGCCCGGGTAGAAGTAGAGGCCGCCGGTGGAGCCGGTGGGCGCCTGGACGGCGTCGACGTCGCCCCTGCCGTCGCCGTTGAAGTCGGCGCCGACGAGTTGGCGCATGCTGTTCCAGCCGGTGCCGATCCGGACGCGGTTGCCCAGGGTGCTCGTTCCGTTGATGGAGCCGGAGCCCGGGTAGGCCCACAGCACGCCGTCGCGGTCGACCGCGACGAGGTCGGCCTTGCCGTCGGCATTCAGGTCGCCGGGGCTGGTGAGTTCGGTCATGGTGTCCCAGCCGGCGCCGATCTGGCTGCGACTGCCGAGTGTCGAGGTGCCGTTGAGTGTTCCGTTGCCGGGGTAGACCCACAGGGCACCGCTCCGGTCGATGGCCAGCACGTCCGGTTTGCCGTCGTTGTCGGCGTCCAGGACGGTGACCTCCCGCATGCCGTTCCAGCCGGAGCCGATCTGCGTCCGGGCACCGAGTGTGCTCATCCCTGCGGCGGTGCCGCTGCCGGGGTAGACGTACAGGTTCCCGGTGCCGGTGTCGACGGTGAGCAGGTCGGCCTTGCCGTCGCCGGTGAGGTCGCCGGCCGCGAGCATGCCCATGGAGCCCCAGCCGGCGCCGATCTGGATGCGGTCACCGAAGGTGCCGTTGCCGTTGCCCGGGTAGAGCCACAGTTTCCCGGTGGCGGCCTCGGCGCCCACGAGGTCGTTCCTGCCGTCGCCGGTGAAGTCGGCGGAGGTCAGGTTGACCATGCCCGCGGGGGCGGGCTGACCGGGCCAGGTGGTGTGGACGACGATGCGGTTGGAGTCGTTCTCGTTGGCCATCCAGAGCTCGTCGCTGCCGGGCCAGTAGGAGAGGTTCTCGATGTTGACGCCGGTACGGGTGATGAGGCGCACCGGCTCGCCGAGGTAGGCATGGTAGAGGCAGCTCGGGATGTTGGTGCCGCCGTGCGAGGCGTCCACGAACTCCGGGCACGGGCCCGCCATGACGAAACGTCCGTTGTTCATGGCGACGCCCTGCACGCCGCCCATCGGGGAGGCGAAGGCGTCCGACGCCTGGACCCGGCCCGAGGCGTCGGCCTTCAGGTTGCCGGTGACGGGGTCGATGGGCCAACGGACGATCGGCGCACTCGCCCTGCCGAAGTCCCCTTCCACCTTGTAGGGGTCGCCTTCCGAGGTGACCAGGGCGGGCTGGGAGCCCGTGAGGTCGAGCGAGGCCGAGGTGAGGCAGGGGCGCTGGGGAACACCCGCGTAGGCGCCGCAGTCGCCGGGCGAGCCCGCCCCGGTGTAGGTGTAGCGCCCCACGCGCGGGAGGGCGAAGGCGTGGCCGGCCGCGTGTGTCCTGCCGTTCGCGTCGACACCGACCGCGGTGTCGGAGGTGTCGTCCATCTGCCAGATGTCGTTCAGGTCGAAGACGTCGAGGCTGTCGCCCCGGCTCGCGACGTACAGCCGGGTGCCCGACCAGACGACGGAGTTGGCGTGACCGCCGAGCGCCGTGAAGGTGGCGCTGTCATCGGAGAGGCCGACGAGCAGGGCGTGCTTGTACGTCACATGGGCCGGGTCGGTGACATTGGCGAAGGTGATCCGCTCCGCACTGTCGGAGGGCCCGTGCCAGCTGGCGATGAGCACCTTGCGGCCGTTCACCAGGGTCTGCGCCTGGGGTGATTCGCCGGAGCCGGTGAGGCCCTGCGGAACCCAGGACGAGGTGTCGTCGTCCTCGCCGGACCAACAGAAGCCCTGGGCGCCGGTGATGTGGGAGGGGTGGCACAGGGCGCGGGCCGAGGTGCCGGTGGTGGCGAGGACGCCGTTGATCCCGGTGCGCTTGAGGGAGGGGTGGGCGGACTCGAAGGTGGCGGCTCGGGCCGCCTCCCGGCCGTTGTCCCACTGGAAGCCCAGCCCGTCGGTGCCGATCCGCGTGACCGTGTTGTAGGTCGCGACGGCCCCGTCGGGGACGGTGGTCACCGTGGTGGCGGCGGAGGCCGGGCCGCTCGCGGCTCCCACGGTCAGCGAGAGGAGTGCTGCGGCAACTGCGGCGGCACCTCGGATTCGTGGCTTGCTGCGAGGCGGAGTGGTCATGGTGGATCATCCTCCCACCGTGCCTGGAATGTGTCACGGCCCGGAGGTTCGTCCTGCGGAACGCGGCGCAGGGCCGTCCGTGCATCGATGATGCCGTAACGACCCTGGACGCTTAGGGCGAGTTGACGCTACATCAGGTGCGCCATTGAGGCGTTGGGTAGAGGCTCCTGGCGCGACTGCCTCGAAGCCGTCCGCCGTACGGCTTCAGCGGCGCTCGAACGCCGCCTCGCCCTGGCTGGGGGTACCGCACTGCGACCGCTGCGGTGACCGGTTCCACCGGCAGGTGAACCTCGCCAAGAGCGGAAAGAAGGGCCAGTCCGTCGAGGGCGAGCGGGTCACCGCCGCGATCGCCGGTTCATGGTGGAGTCCGAGATCGCGGAACGGATCGCGGCGCGACGCCCGGAACTGGACGACCGAAGAGCCCACGGCGGGCGGGGGCCGGGGAGAGCGTGGCGAGACCACGAACCGAGCGCGTCGGGGAGTGGGTCCGCGTCGAGCAGGTCAAACGCCGAGGAGCGGCGCCGACGCGCCAGCCCGGCAGTGGTAACTCACCTGCCAGGCTAGCGCGTTGGCGCCGTGCTGGTGGTGCCGTGGTGCTGTCAGGTGCGCCAGGTCGGGCTGGTGATGATCGCCTTCAGTGCGTCCACGTCGAGTGCGGGGTCGCCGGGCTTGAAGGTGAAGCCGTCCTCGCCGTTCCACTCCGAGACGCGCACCTGGCTGCCGTCCGGGTAGTACACCGCGGCCGTCCAGTGCAGGATCTGGTCCGTCGCGGTCTTGCCGTTGCCGAAGCGGTTGGTGACGACCAGGGTGCCGTCGGCCCGCTTCTCCCGGGCCTCCAGTGGGGTCGTGGTGTCGTGCGCCATGCTCTTCAGCTCGTCCCGGCCGCGCTGGGACGCGGGTTCCACGCCCACCATCAGCATGCTGCTGCGGCCGTCGACCGTCGCCGTGAGCACGGCCCGCTTGGCGTCCTGGCCGGAGACCTTGGCGCCGGCCGGCAGCAACGGGGCCAGCTTGGCGAGCAGGTCCTCCCCCGACGGGCCCTGGGGGGCGGTGGGCTCCGCAGCGCCTGCGGGCTTGAGTGCGCCCGGGACCGGCGCGAGCGAGGCGAAGACCCGGTCCCACTGCGGGGCGGTGACCAGGCTGGTCAGCTGGTCGCCCGTCAGCGGCGGGTTCGGCCGGCTCGCCACCGCCGGCTGCCCGTTGTGCTCGATGACCATCACCCTGCGGCCGTCCGGGCCGGCCCAGGTGGCCCGCCACTCGCGCTTGGCCGCGTCGTAGGCGTCCCGAAGCTTGTCGACGACCAGGACGGAGCCGTCCGGGCGGACGGTGCGGTCGCAGGAGTCCTGCGGCGTACTGAACGCGTCCATGCAGACCGCGCCCGTGTCGGGCCGCTGGTCCGTCCGTTCCGCGGAGACCTCGAGGATGCTGTCCCCCGCCCCGTCGTCGAACCAGAGCGTGGCACCGGTCCGGTGCTGGCCGCGGTCGCCCGCGCCTCCGGCGGTGATCACGCGCACCTTGCCCTGCGGGAGCAGTCCGGAGATCAGCCCGACGACCTCCTCGGTCGACATCTTCGGCAGGTCCGGCGCGGGCGGGCCGGCCGGGCCGACGGCGCCGAACGGCCCGCGGCCGGCGGCCGCGAAGCCGCCCGCCCCGGCCAGGACCAGGACCGCCAGGGCCCCGGCGACGCCGGCGCGACGGCGGCGGCGTCGACGGCGCCCGCGCTGCTCGGCGCTCGCCGCGAGGTCGGGCTGAGCGGGGCCGGGCGCCAGCTCGGCGGCGCCGCGCAGGGCGCGGGCGAAGTCGTCCGCGAAGTCGTCCGTGAATCCGTCGTCAGTGGGCATGGCGCAGCACCGCCTTCTCGGAGGAGGGGTCCGTTCCGGTCACGCCGCTCGCGCCTGTCGCTCCGGTCGGGTCAGTGGGTCGGCGCACGGCCGCATCGATGTTGTCGCCCAGTACGGCGCGCATCCTGACCAGCGCCCGCCTGCTGCGCGTGCGGACGGCGCTGGAGCTCAGGCGCAGGACGGTCGCCGTCTCCTCCACGCTGCGGTCCTCCCAGAACCGGAGCACCAGCACGGCGCGGTCCTGCGTCGGGAGCTCGGCCAGGGCGCGCAGCAGCGTCAGCCTGAGCGCCGGGTCCGGGTCGTCCACGCCGATCTCGGGGAACTCGTCGGTGACGCGCTCGGAGGCGCTGCGCTTGCGGCGGTACGAGAGGAAGGTGTTGACCAGGACGGTCTGCGCGTAGCCGCTCGGGTTGTCCAGGCGGGATATCTTCCGCCACTTGACGAAGATCCGGCCGAGCGCCTCCTGGACGAGGTCCTCTGCGAGGTGGGCGTCACCGCCGGTGAGGAGGAAGGCGGTCCGCAGCAGGTGGCGTCCGCGGGAGGCGACGAAGTCGGGGAACTCCGGCCACGGTGGTTCGGCCGGGGTGTCCGGACTCGGTGATTGATCCATGTCTTGGTAACGCGGTGGCCCTGGCTCCGTGTGACAGCTTGATCGTCAGATGGTCGCATGGACGGGATCGGCGGGATCAGCGGGATCGGCGGGATGGCCGGGCGCGGCGAGGCCGGGCAGGGCTGCACGGACGGCGGTGGCGATCCTCAGCCGTGGCGGACACGGCGGTGGGAGTCGGCCGGCTCCGGCGGCGGGCCGGTTCCCGGGCCCCGGGAGAACACCCCCACCCCCGCCGAGCAGCCCGCCGGCGCGCGGTGTTCTGCCAGCGGCAGAACACCGGCCGGGCCGGGCTCGACGATCGCTACAGTCCAGTCCCATGACGGCGATCACGACGCGTACGGTCGAGTACCCGGCGGACGGTTTGACGATGATCGGGCACCTCGCGCTCCCGGCCGGTATCGACCGCCGGCCCGCGGTGCTGCTCGGACCGGAGGGCATGGGGCTCAGCGACGTCGAGCGCCGCCGGGCCGATGCTCTCGCCGAGCTGGGATACGTAGCGCTGGCCTTCGACCTTCACGGCGGGCGCTATTTGGGCGACCCCGAGGAGATGCTGGCCCGTTGCCTGCCGCTGCTCGCTGATCCCGACCGGATGCGGGGCATCGGGCATGCGGCGCTCGACGTGTTGCGCACCGAACCGCGGACCGACCCCGACCGGATCGCCGCCGTCGGCTACGGCACCGGGGGCGCCGTCGGGCTGGAACTCGGGCGCGACGGCGTCAACCTGCGCGCGATCGGGACAGTCAACGCACTGACCACGGGCCGACCGGGCGAGGCAGCGCGCATTGGCTGCCCGGTGTGGGCCGGAGTCGGGTCGGAAGACGCGATCATGCCGCCCGCGCAACGGAACGCGTTCACCGCCGAGATGCAGGCCGCGGGCGTCGACTGGCGCCTCACGGTCTACGGCGGCGCCTTGCACGCCTTCCACCACCCACCGGTCGACCACCCCGTGGTCCCCGGCGTCGGCTACCACCCACAGCACGCGCAGCGAGCCTGGCGCGACGTCGTCGACCTGCTCGCCGAGTGCCTGCCCGTGACAGAGGATCTGGGGACATGACCTAGGCAAACGGCCTGGCGCCAGGCCTGATCCGCGTCATGCACTGACAGCCCCCTCCCCTCAAGTCCGCGCAGCGGAACCACATTCGAGCGGCCGACGGCGACCAGCTGCGCGAGCTCACACGGCTCGTCGACGCAGGAGAGATCCGTCCCGTCGTCGACCGCGTCATCTCTTTCGACCAGACCCGCGAGGTGATGGAGCACGCCGAGAAGGGCCGCGCCAAAGCCGGAAAGGTCGTCGTCGCGATGGCGTGAGAGCCTCCACCACGCAACGGCGCACCTCGGCAACCAGAGGATCCGCCCCTCACCTCACACAGGAACAGTCGTGAGGAGTGCGGCCGCGGGGAGGGATGAGCGTCCGATGCCGCCTTTGCGCAGGGTGGGCAGGATCACGGTGCGGTCGGGGACGGTGCGGTCGGGGATGCGGTTGGCGACGAACTGGAGCCCGGCTGAGCGGAACGCTCACGAGCATGCGGTGCAAGTTGGCCTTGCCGACCACGGATCCACTGAAAGCGGCTGACTGCGACTCCCCACGGACGGCCAGTAGTGGGGAGGTACCTGGCCCCCCGGTCACTCAGTGTTGATAGAACGGATGGTCGCCTCGTGTAGGTGGGCGTCGATCAGGGCGTTGGTGGCTTCCGGCTGTTCGATGTGCGGAAGATGGCCCGCCTCGGGGATGACCTGGAGCGCGCCGTTGGCGAAGGCGTCGGCGTACGCCGCGCCGTACGCGGGCGTGACGATGCGGTCGCTCTCCCCCCAGAGCAGGAGGGCCGGCACCTGCACACGTCCGAGCCGCCGCAGGAGTTTCGGGTCGTGCATGTAAGGGGCGCCCGCGAGGGTGCGCATGGTGGCCATGTTGGCTTGTCGGCGGGCGAGTTCGTCGGCGGGGATGCCGGCGGGGTCGAGGTGGTAGCGGTCCGGGTCGTGCCAGGAGTGCTCCGCCACGCCGCGTGCGTCGAGGGCGAAGAAGTCGGTGATCGGTTCCGCTTCGACGTTCACGCCGACGGCGTCGATCAGGATGAGGCCGGTGATGATTCCCGTGGTGTCGCGTACGGCCATCTCGGCGGCGATCCAGCCGCCGAGCGAGGAGCCGACGACGAGGACGTCGTGCAGCCGGCGGTCGTGCAGGAGGTGGAGGTAGGCGAGGGCGAGGTCGTCGATGCCGGTGAGCCATTCGGGCCGGTGGGTGCCGTCCCAGCCGGGGTGCACGGGCGTGATGGCGTGTGCGGTACGGGAGATGTGGCGGGCGAGGCCGGCGACCGTGGCCGGACCCCCTCCGCCGTGCAGGAGCAGGACGGGCCTGCCGACTCCGGCTTCGGACACGGTGAGGGGCAGGTCTGAGTACACGGCTGCCGTGTGGTCGGTGAGCATGCCTCCACATTAACTAAGTATCCTTATATAAGCTAGCTTGGTCATGTCGTAGACTCGATCCATGAACGGTGAGCTGCAAGAACTCGGCAGAGCGGTCAAGCAGGCCCAGTACCGGCAACACCGAGCGCTCGACAGTGCGCTCTCGACCGTCGGCACCACGCTGGCCCAGTGGGATGCCCTGCGCGCGATCGGCCGCACACCCGGGGCATCGGCCCGCGAGTTGGCTGCGGCGACGTTCCAGACCGAGCAAGCCTTCGGAACGCTCGTCGGCCGCCTGACGACCCAGGGCCTGGTCGAGCGTCGACCGGGACACGGCCGGCGCATCGAGCACCATCTCACTGCTGCCGGTGAGCAGGTCCTGGTGGCCGGCCACAAGGTCGCCGACGAGATTCTCGCTGCCTGCTTCTCCACCTTGCCCGCAGCGGACCGTGCGACCCTGCTCGACCTGCTCCGGCGTCTCAACGCGGCACAAGCCGGGTAGAAGCGACCGCCGCGCCCACCTCGTACCACTCGCAACCGGCCGCGCTGGAGAGCTCCGTCCGTCCGTTGCCACGCGCCGAGGGCCCAGCTGCGCCGCGGTCTCCTCGGCGCCGACTCCGAGGCGGTGGCGTTCGACGAACGCCCGCAGCCGGTGCTGCCCGTCGCCTTGGCGTGGCGTACGGGAGCTCGGCGGCGGGCCGGTACACCTCGGCGCCGGTCGCCAGCTCCGGCGCGGGACGAGGCCGGAAACGGGCTCGGCGGCTGCCAGGCTGCCAGCAGTGCGGGATATCCCTCAGCCGCCGCAGAGCGCGCGCAGCGGGCCGGTGCGGCCGCGGGTGGGGACGGACCACAGCTCGTGGCCCCGCAGGCCGAAGCTGTGCAGCAGGGCGTTGGCGGCGAGGAAACCCGTGGTGGCGGCCCGCTCTATCAGGGCCGTCGGCAGCGGGCAGCGGATGCCGTCAGCACCAGGCGCGGGTGGGACGTGCGCACGCCGGGCCGCCCGCGGTAGCCGTCGACCGCGAAGTGAGGGCAGTCCTCTCGCCAGAGGTGCCGGCTGTCGACGATCCGGGCGGTCGCCAGCTGGGGTGTCCGCCCAGGCGCGCTGGCGTGCCGTCAACGGCGCCCACCTGGTCGCGCTCGTCCGCGCCGGCGCCTGCTTCGAACGCGGCCTGCTCGTCGAGCGTGCCGAGGCCCTCGCAGCCTGATCAGGGGCTGCGAGGGCCGGGCAAGGGGGTTACGCGGTGGTGGGGCTGCTGCTGGTCCCGGCGCGCAGGGCCGCGATGAGCCAGGCGAACACGGGCGCAAGGCTCGGCGGGAGGGGCCAGGCGTTGATCACGGCAACGAGGTGCCAGTAGCGTTCCGCGCGCGGGTCGTTGGCGGTCTCCAGGCGCGTCAGCAACCACTCGCGCAGCTCGCCGTCGTCCGCACGGTTGAAGGCTCGGGCGTAGCGCGCGGTCAGGTCACGGACGACGGGCACGGACTCGGCGGAGGCCGGGGCGATGCCGGAGGCGAGGGCGTCGCCGACCCGGTCGCGGACGGCTTCGGTGAGCTCCTGGTGCAGGCCGGTGGTGTCGCCCTGGGCACGCTCGTTGGCCTGGTGCTCGGCCATCCGTCGCACGGAGGCGCGGAAGGCCGGGTCCTGGGTGAGTTCGGCGAGCTCGACCCAGGCGTCGAGCTGCTCGGGTTCGGGGTCGTCGGGCAGCTCGGGCATGGCCGAACGCATCAGGGCCACGAAGTCGGGGTTGGCTTCGAGATCGCCGAAGGTGTCGTCGATGAAGTCGTTGACGAGGCGTCGGCGTTCGTCGTCGGAGAGTTTCGCGAGCTTGTGCATGAGGTCCATCTCCTTGGGAGTAGAGCCCCGTTTGGCCACCGCCCGCAGCACCGCGCGTCGCAGTCGAAGGGTGCGGATCTGCACCTCCAGTGCGTCGGCGTGTGCCGCCGCGACCTCGGGCACCGAGATCTCCCGGTCCAGCACCTGCCGGATGACGGCAAGTTCCAGGCCCAGGTCGCGAAGAGTGCGCACCAGGTCCAGGCGTGCAAGCGCGGTGATGTCGTAGAGCCGGTAGCCAGCCGGGCTTCGGTCGGCTGACGGCACGATCCCGGTGTCGGAGTAGAACCGTATGGTCTTGACCGTCAGCCCGGTCCTACGGGCCAGAGCCCCGATCGTGAAGAGTCCGTCGCCGTCCATGCCCCCACCCTTGTGTCTCCCCTTACTGGAGACTCAAGTCATCTTCCCTCCACCCACCACCCCACGGGACCGAGACAGCCGCCTCATCCACAGGTCTTGACAATTGCTCGCACGCGAGCGGGGACGGCTCGCAGGCCTGGGGTCCTCCCCGACCGGCTCGGCGCTCGTGCGGGCAGATACGGCGGCGGGCGGTACACCAAGACCGGTGTACCGCCCGCCGCCGTTCGCATGAGATCAGGCCGCCGCCCTGAAACTGGCCTCCAACAGCGGCACTGCCCGAGACACGTCCTCGGCCGATGCGATCCGAACCTCCAGATTCCCGGTGCCCAGATGCCCGACCTTCCGAAGGTCACGGGTCCAGCCCGGCTCCAGCTCCACCGCGGAGGGGTCCACGTTGAGCACCACCACCAGCTCCCGGGCCAGCACTCTGACGCACGGGTAGTTCCGCCGCCGCCGGTAGGCGAGGGCTCGTTCGCCACAAACCGGATCCCCAGCATCGTCTCCATGTGCGCTTCGACCAACGCCTGAAGGTGCCGCTCCAGCTCCATCGCACCACCCTCGACCCTGCGAACCGCACCGCTATTGACCCGGAAGACCTGCGTGGTCGTACACCACGGTGACAGGTGCGTGGTCAGACCAGCGCTCGGCGTGCGTGGCAGGGCGCTCGACGTAGGCCTCAACCGCCTTGGCAGCGATGCCGGGAGTTGTGCAATGCAGGTCGATGCGCCAGCCGGAGTCGTTGTCGAAGGCGCGGCCGCGGTAGGACCACCAGGTGTAGGGGCCGGTGCGGTCGGGGTGGAGGGCGCGGACGACGTCGACGTAGGCGGCTTCGTCGTAGACGCGGGAGAGCCAGGCGCGTTCTTCGGGGAGGAAGCCGGCGGACTTCTGGTTGGCCTTCCAGTTCTTGAGGTCTTCGGGGCGGTGGGCGATGTTCCAGTCGCCGCAGACCACGACTTCGCGGCCGTTGGCGGCGGCGCGGGCGTGCAGGGCGGTGAGGTGGTCGAGGAATTCCGCCATGAAGCGTTCCTTCTCGTCCTGGCGGTCGGTGCCGACCTCGCCGGAGGGGAGGTAGAGGCTGGCGACCGTCAGGCCGGGCAGGTCGATTTCCACGTACCTGCCCGAGGTGTCGAATTCCTCCGACCCGAATCCGATCACGGTGCGCTGCGGCTCCACCCGGGAGAGGATGGCGACGCCGGCGCGGCCCTTGGCGGCGGAGGGGGCCCACACCGCGTGCCAGCCGTCCAGGTCGCGCAGTTCGACGGGCAGTTGCTCGGGTTCGGAGCGCACCTCCTGCAGGCAGACCACGTCCGCCTCGGTGCCGGCCAGCCACTCGACGAAGCCCTTCTTGGCTGCGGCCCGGATTCCGTTCACGTTCACACTCGTCACCACGATCACCCGGGCAGCCTACCGACTGGCCGCACCCGGCCCGAATCGTGACGCGCGGCGGCTCGGGGTGCGGGCCGGATAACGGCAGCGGCTGACACGAGCTGACACGAGCTGACCCGAGCTGACCCGCGCTGACCCGCGCTGACATGGGTTTATGCGAGCCGACGCGAGCTGACGTGAACGCGGCATGAAGAAGTGCGACCGTCGCATCAAGCCGCGGCATTGGTCTTGACCATCTCAGGACAGAGCCCCTAGGGTCACTTACTGCAAGGACCTTTAATAAAGAAGGACGGATAAAGGCTCGCTCTCCCACCTGCCGCAACAGCGGACAGCGGGCCCCGGATCCGCCCTCCTTGTCGCAGGGCGGACAGCACACAGGTGGAGGACGCGGTGGGAACGACTGGACAGCTTTCTGCGGTGCCGGAGCCGAAGTACTGGCACCTGCGCACGGTGCTGCTGCGGGCCATCGACTCGGAGTTCTCCATCGGTCAGGTCCTGCCCAACGAGCGTGAGCTGGCCGCCCGTTTCGGCGTGGCCCGGGCGACGCTGCGGCAGGCGCTCGACCAGCTGGAGCTGGAGGGCCGCCTGGTGCGCCGCCGCGGGATCGGCACGCTGATCGCGGCCCCGCGGGTGGGCGTCCCGGTCAACCGGCAGGAGGAGGGCTGGCCCGGTGTCGGCCGCAGCCAGGCCTGGCGGACGGTCGACTGCACCACCGCCCCGGCCTCCGCGCGGCTGGCGAAGGGCCTCGGCATCGCCGAGGGCGCCACCGTGCACACCGTCCGCCGGGTCCGCCTGGTGGAGGGCCGCGCGATGGCCACCGAGTCGCTGCACGTCCCGGCCGCTGCCCTGCCGCACCTGCCGGGCTTCCGCGCCGAGAGCGACCGTGCCCGTTCGGTGCTGCGCCAGCTGGAGCGGCTGGAGGTGGACGGTGAGTCGCGCTCGGTCGAGCTCGGCGTCGCCGAGGCCGAGGAGGCCGCCCTCCTGGAGCGCCCGCCGGGCTCCCCGGTCCTGGTCATGACCACCCAGTACGCCTCCGCCGGACGCCTGGTGGCGCTCGCCGTCTCCACCTACCGCGCGGACACCTGCAAGCTGACCTTCGGCGAGGCCGGCCTGGTCGAGGTCACCCCGGTCGCCCCGGCGGCCGCGACGGCCGAGGTCCGCACCGCTTCCTGAAACGCCGCCTCCCGGCGCACTGCCCGCTGGCGCACTGCCCGCTGGAGCACCGCTTCTCCCGAACCATTGTCCGGAAACCCTCAGGCCGAGGCCCGGGCGCCCAAGTGGCGTCCGGGCCTTTGCCGTTGACCGCCGCCGGCCGCCGAGCTCGACCCCCCGGCCGCCGAGCTTGACCCCCAAACGTGACGGATCCCCTGCCGTCGCCGGTCAGGCCCGGGGCGGGTCGACCGCGAAGAGCTGGTCCTCCGCGTGGTCCAGGGCCACCCGCAGGGCGCCCATCGCCACCACCTCCGATCCCAGGGCCGCCAGGGCGACCTCGGGGGCGCGCAGGGTGAACTGGGCGAGGCGTTCGCGCAGGGGGCCGAGGACGCCGTCGAGGCCGGCCGCCCAGCCGCCGATGACCACCAGTTGCGGGTCGATGGCCAGGACGAGGGCGGCGACGCCCTGGACGAGGCGGGTGAGGAAGCGGTCCATGGCGACCTTGGCGACCTCGTCGCCCTCCCGGGCCAGGCGCAGGACGCGGGCGACGGCGGCCTCGTCCAGCGGGTTGAGCGGCTTGCCGGTGGTGGACAGCAGGCGCTCGGGGGTGACCTCCTGGCCGAGCAGGTGCAGTGCGCCGATCTCGCCGGCCGCGCCGCCGTAGCCGCGGTGCAGTTTGCCGTTGATGAGGGATCCGGCGCCGGGGCTGAGGCCGGCCATCACGAAGACGACGTCGTCGGCGCCGACCGCCGAGCCCTGCCAGTGCTCGGCGATGGCGGCGAGGTTGGCGTCGTTCTCGATGAGGACCGGGCAGCGGAACGAGCGCCGGAGCCGGGCGCCGAGGTCGAGGCCGGTCCAGCCGGGCATCGCGGTGCCGAGTTGCACGGTGCCCTCGCGGTCCACGATGCCGGGGGTGCCGATGCCGACGGACCACAGGTTGTCGCGGGAGATGCCGGCCTTGCGCAGCACCTCGGCGACGGCGGTACGGACGGCGGTGAGCCGGTCCTCGGCCTCCAGGGTCTCGTCGACCGGCTTGAAGTGACTGCCCACCACCTCGCCGGTGAGGTCGGCCAGGATGACCCGGATGTCGTGCACGCCGATCTCGATGCCGAGGATGTGCCCGGCCTCGGCGCGGAAGCGGAACCAGCGGGCCGGGCGGCCGCGGCGGCCGGGCCCGGGCTGACCGTCCTCCTTGGGCTGCTCGACCTCGGCCACCAGCCCGGTCTCGACCAGGCCCTCGATCACGCCCTCGACGGTCGGGCGGGAGAGCCCGGTCTCGCCGACGAGCTGAGTGAGGGTCACGGAGTGGCCGTTGCGCAGCGCCCGGAGCGTGACCGCCGCGTTGATCCGCCGCAGCAGCGAGGAGTCTCCTCCGGTGAGCCGATCCGCCAATGCGATGCCCTTCGCCGTTCGCGCGACTGCCCTGGCGCGCGGTGTCGAGTGCGCGGTGCCCACCGAATGGCCCGCGGGGGTGCGCCCCCGGTACGCGTCACGGCGGCGGGGGGCCACCTGCGCGAGGGCCGGAGGACATGCGGAGCCTACCCGGGGACGGGCCCGGGCGGCGAGGATCCTTGCAGCTCATCCAGGCTTCGGTATCGAAATGGTACGGATCGGGTGGCGGTGCGTGATTCGGGCTTCACGGCGCGGTCACGGACGGTCCGTCCTGGGGCTGCCAGGGCCTGTGGGGCGTCCGAGGCCTCAGTCCACCCGGGCCGCGAACAGCCGCTGCCCCAGCAGCCCCATCGGGTGCCCGTCCTCCGGCAGCGTCAGGACGGTCGGGCAGCCCGCCGCGGTGAGGGCGTCCCGCCAGTGCTCCGGTGGCCGGGCGGTGAGGCCGCGGGCGTCGCCGGTGATGAGCAGGTCGAGCTGTTCGGCGGTGGGGGCGAGCAGGAGCAGTCGGCCGCCGGGGGCGAGCAGCCGGACCAGCGGCGGGACTTCCCCGTCGGGGCGTGCGGTCACGGTGGCGACGATCAGGTCGTAGCGGCCGCCGTCGGGGGTGACGTGGTGTTCGGCGTTCTGTCGGGGCCGGGCGGCGAGGGCGCGGGCGGCGACGGTCTCGGTGCCGTCGGGGTCGGGTTCGAGGACGCGCAGCGGGGCGGGTCCGTCGTGCGCTTCGGCGGTCCTGCGGACCAGCGTGCCGAGGGCGGCGCCGAGGTAGCTGCGGGCGGCGGCCCAGCGGACCGGGGCGGCGGCCGGTCGGGGGGCCTCCTCGCCGGTGATGAGCCGGGGCAGCCGCAGTGCGCCGCGCCGGACCCGGTCGAGGGCGGCGGCGGGGCCGAGTCCGTCGGCCCAGGTGTCGACGGCGGGGCGCCAGGCCTCCCGGGCTTCGGCGGGGGTGAGTGCGGGGCCGCCGTGGAAGACCGCGCCCTGGGCGCCGCCGTCGTGACGGGTGATCATGCCGTGCCGGGCGAGGGCGTCCAGCCAGCGGGCGACGCGGGGGCGCTGGGCGGGGGTGACCATGGCGGTGGCCATGATCTCGGCCTCGGGGTGCCCGCGGTGGGGGTCGGTGAGGGCGCCACTCTGCTGGAGGGTGAGGAGCAGGGCGCGGAGTACGGCCCGGTCGAGGTGGGTGCCGAACTCGTCTAGGTGTTCGGCGGTGACGCCGATGCTGTGCTTCCAGGCGGCGGCCGTGGCGTCGGCGGCGTCGGCGCGCAGTCGGCGGTCGGCGGCCTCGGCGTTGCTGTCGGGGGCGCGGACGTGGGCGAGGACGGCGCCGAGTGCGTCGACGGCGGCGTACACGTCGTCCTGGCGGGGTTCGGGGCCGACGTGCAGGACGAGGCGGAGCGCGCTCAGGTCGTGGGCGGTGTGGCCGGGCAGCCGGCTGAGGCGCCAGAGCAGGGCGGAGGGCAGGCTGAGGTGGGTGGTGCCGTTGGCGGCGATGGCGGCGAGCTGCCGGTCGGGTTGCTGTTCGGGGTCGCCGCAGTGGACGGTGCCGCCGGCGAGCAGGGTGGCGAGGGCGAGTTCGACGGCGAGGTCGGTGACGGGGTGCAGCACGGTGTGCCGGATCGGGGGCGGGCCGAGGATGCCGGCCCAGTAGCGCAGTCGCTGTTCGGCGGCGCGGGCGGCGGTGGGGGCCAGCGCGGCGTGCTGGGCGACGCGTTCGGCGAGGGCTCGTGGCAGGCCGCCCGGCGGGGAGGCGCCGAGCAGCAGGCCGGTGCCGCTGATCGCGCGCCCGTCGGTGACGACGGCGGGTCGGTCGCCGCGTTCGCGCAGCGCGCTGACCAGGGCGGGAGTCGTGGGCACGGTGATCACTTCCGGGGTGCGGGGGAGAAACCGCACTACTGAACCATGTGGTCGGGCAGGGGGAGCCCGTCGATGGGTCAAAATTCTGTAATGATTTTCATGTCGGGCAGCCAAGCGGCCCGGGCGAAGTCGCTACGAAGTGGACGGAACTTCGCATTCCGGAACTGCCGTGCGATCCCTTGACAGTCGTTGCGGGTACTGGATTACTGGGCCGGGGCGTTCCTGACCGAACGATCGGTAGGTTTCTCCCCGATCGGCCGACCAGTGAAGGAGCGACGATGACCGGCACCGCACCCGTCCCGCGCCGACGCCTCGGGGAGCCGATCCCGCCCGCGCTCCTGGACGCCGGCGAGCGCCTGGGCCCGGACGAGTTGCGCGCCCACCAGCTCACCCGCCTTCGGGCCACCCTGCGGCACGCCTACGACAACGTCGAGCTCTACCGCCGCAAGTTCGACGCGGCCGGCGTCCGCCCC
Source organism: Kitasatospora sp. NPDC023385 (assembly GCF_055664045.1). Lineage (NCBI taxonomy): Bacteria > Bacillati > Actinomycetota > Actinomycetes > Kitasatosporales > Streptomycetaceae > Kitasatospora > Kitasatospora sp. NPDC023385. The sequence continues at coordinate 250,298 of NZ_JBVOOL010000004.1, forward strand.
GAGGACTGCCGCAGCCTGGCGGACCTCGCCCATTTCCCCTTCACCACCAAGGCCGACCTGCGCGAGGGCTACCCCTTCGGCATGTTCGCCGTCCCGATGGAGCGGGTCCGCCGGATCCACGCCTCCAGCGGCACCACCGGCCTGCCGACCGTGGTCGGCTACACCGACCACGACCTCTCCATGTGGGCCGACGTCGTCGCCCGCTCGATCCGCGCGGCCGGCGGCAGGCCGGGCCACAAGGTGCACATCGCCTACGGCTACGGGCTGTTCACCGGCGGCCTCGGCGCGCACTACGGCGCCGAGCGGGCCGGCTGCACCGTCATCCCCGTCTCCGGCGGCATGACCGCCCGGCAGGTGCGGCTGATCCTGGACTTCGAGCCCGAGATCATCATGGTCACGCCGTCCTACCTGCTCACCATCCTGGACGAGTTCGAGAAGCAGGGCGTCGACCCGCGCAGCACCTCGCTCAAGGTGGGCATCTTCGGGGCCGAGCCCTGGACGGAGGAGATGCGGCGCGAGATCGAGGAACGGCTCGACCTGCACGCCGTCGACATCTACGGCCTCTCCGAGGTGGTCGGCCCGGGCATCGCGCAGGAGTGCGTGGAGAGCAAGGACGGGCTGCACATCTGGGAGGACCACTTCTATCCGGAGGTCGTCGACCCGTTCACCGACAAGGTGCTGCCCGAGGGCGAGGGCGGCGAACTGGTGTTCACCTCGCTCACCAAGGAAGCGCTGCCGATCATCCGCTACCGCACCCGCGACCTCAGCCGCCTGCTGCCCGGCACGGCGCGGCCGGCGTTCCGGCGGATGGAGAAGGTCGCCGGGCGCAGCGACGACATGATCATCCTGCGCGGGGTGAACCTGTTCCCGACCCAGGTCGAGGAGATCCTGCTGCGCACCCCGGGCGTCGCGCCGCACTTCCAGCTGCGGCTCACCCGCGAGGGGCGGCTGGACCGGATGACCGTCCGGGTCGAGGCCCGGCCGGAGGCGTCCGCGGGGCAGCGGGAGGCAGCGCGGGAGGCGATCGTCCGCGCGGTGAAGGACGGGATCGGGGTGACGGTCGCGGCGGAGGTGGTCGAGCCGTACACCCTGGAGCGCTCGGTCGGGAAGATCAGGCGGGTGGTGGACGAGCGGGGCTGAGGCACGGGAGCGTCGGAGGCGGACGGCCGTCCGGGGGTGTCCTGCCGTACGCCTCCGACGTCTACAGAAATGTAGACGGTCGATCGGCGGTCAGTCCAGCGGGCTCTCCGGCTACCCGTTCGGCTCACCGGGATCGTGGGCGCGCCCGATGCTTCCCAGACTCGGAGGGCAAGGGGGTGGACTCAACCGGAGAGGCATCCTCATGAGCATCGGGCTTCGCCGCGTCCTCGCGGTCACCGCTGTGGTTTCCCTCGGTCTGGGCGCCGCCGCCTGCGGCAGCGCCAAGCAGTCGTCCGGAGGGGGTTCCTCGGGCGGCGCGAGTGCGAGCGGCAGCGTCTCCGTCGGGGCCGTCCGGATCGGCCTGCTGCTGCCGGAGAGCAAGACCACCCGCTACGAGCAGTTCGACCGCCCGCTGATCGAGCAGCGGATCAAGGAGCTGGCTCCGCAGGCGCAGATCGACTACTACAACGCCAACCAGGACGCGACCCTCCAGCAGACCCAGGTGGACACCGCCCTCACCAAGGGCGACAAGGTGCTGATCCTGGACGCGGTGGACGCCAAGTCGATCCAGTCCTCGGTCCAGAAGGCCCACGACGCGGGCGTCAAGGTGCTCGCCTACGACCGCCTCGCCCAGGGCCCGGCCGACGCGTACGTGTCCTTCGACAACCACAAGGTCGGCGAGCTGCAGGGCAAGGCCCTGGTGACGGCGGTGGGCGGCAAGGCGAACTCCGGCTCGATCATCATGATCAACGGCTCGCCCACCGACCCCAACGCGGCCGACTTCAAGGCCGGCGCGCACAGCGCGATCGACGGCAAGCTGAAGATCGGCAAGGAGTACGACACCCCGAACTGGGATCCGAACAACGCCAACCAGGAGGCTTCGGCGGCCATCACCGCCCTCGGGGCGAGCAGTGTGGTCGGCGTCTACTCCGCCAACGACGGCATGGCCGCCGGCATCGCCACCGCGCTGAAGGCCGCCGGCCTGAGCGTCCCGCTCACCGGCCAGGACGCCCAACTCGACGCCATCCAGCGGATCCTGGCCGGCACCCAGACCATGACGATCTACAAGCCGTTCAAGCCGGAGACCGACATCGCGGCCCGGATGGCCGTCGCACTGGCCGCCGGCCAGAACCCCGACTCCACCCTCGCACCGACGACGGTGACCAACGGCAGCGGCAACAAGGTGGCGGCCAACCTGATCACCCCGATCGTCGTCGACAAGAACAACGTCAAGGACACGGTGGTCAAGGACGGTCTCTACACCGTCGCCCAGATCTGCACGCCGGACTACGCCGACGCGTGCAAGGCCGCCGGCCTCGCATAGCCGGCGTCCTCCGCCCACCCGATCGAACCCGGATCGGCCCGAATCGAACCCGAACAGGCCCCGCCTCCACGACGAAGGCGGGGCAAGGGAGTTGGTCACTGTGGCAGGTGAGACCGTACTCGCTCTGCGCGGGGTCTCGAAACGGTTCGGCGCCGTCCAGGCGCTCACCGACATCGAACTGGAAGTGCGCGCCGGCGAGGTGGTGGCCCTGGTCGGCGACAACGGCGCCGGCAAGTCCACCCTGGTCAAGGCGATCGCCGGGGTGCACCAGCCCGACGAGGGCGCCATCGAGTGGCAGGGCAGGCCGGTGACCATCCACCGGCCGCAGGACGCCCAGCAGTTGGGCATCGCCACCGTCTACCAGGACCTCGCGCTCTGCGACAACCTCGACGTGGTCGGGAACCTCTTCCTCGGCCGCGAGATCCGGCGTTTCACCATCCTCGACGAGGTCGCGATGGAGAAGCGCTCCCGGGAACTGCTGGACACCCTCTCCATCCGCATCCCCAGCGTGCGGATCCCCGTCGCCTCGCTGTCCGGCGGCCAGCGCCAGGTCGTCGCGATCGCCCGCGCGCTGATCGGCTCGCCCAAGGTCGTGATGCTGGACGAACCGACCGCCGCCCTCGGCGTCGAACAGACCGCCCAGGTGCTCGACCTGGTCGAGCGGCTGCGGGAGCAGAACCACGGCGTGCTCCTCATCAGCCACAACATGGCGGACGTGATGGCCGTCGCGGACACCGTCGCGGTGCTGCGCCTCGGCCGCAACAACGGCGTCTTCGACAAGCGCTACACCAACCAGGAAGAGATCATCTCGGCCATCACCGGCGCCACGGACAACGCCGTGACCCGTCGGAGGGCCCGCGGCCAGGAGGGTTCCGAGTGAGCGACAACATCCCCGGGAGCCCCCCGGGCGGCGAGCCCGAACGCCACCGCGCCCGGCTGCCCGAGGACGGCATGTCCACGGGCGGCGTCAACGCCCCCGTCCCGGTGGCCCCGGAGGCCACCCCCGCGGTCGACCCCCGGCTGATCGTCCGCCAGGAGGGCATCAAGGGCTACCTCGCGGAGTTCCGCCGCCGGATGAGCAGCGGCGAACTGGGCTCGCTGCCCGTCGTACTGGCCCTGATCGTGATCTGGGTGGTCTTCGGGAGCCTCAACAGCAGCTTCCTGTCCGCCCAGAACCTCTCCAACCTGTCCCAGCAGATCGTCGGCACCGGCATGATCGCGATCGGCGTGGTCTTCGTGCTGCTGCTCGGCGAGATCGACCTCTCGGTCGGCTCGGTCAGCGGCCTGTGCGCGGCCATCTTCGCCGTCCTGAACGTGACCAACGGCGTCAACCAGTGGGTCGCCCTGATCACCGCGATCGCCGGCGGTGCGATCGTCGGCGCGATCCACGGCATCTTCTTCGCCAAGGTCGGCGTCCCGGCCTTCGTGGTCACCCTCGCGGGCAACCTCGGCTGGAACGGCCTGATGCTGCAGATCCTCGGCGCCAGCGGCACCGTGAACCTGTCCGGCAAGGACATCGTGTCCAGGCTCTACAGCACGATCTACGGCCAGCAGATCGCCGCCTACGGCGCGGCGGCGGTCGGCGTCCTGCTGTTCCTGTTCGCCTCACTGGTCGACGCCCGCCGCCGCCAGGCCGCGGGCGTGCCGTCCCGGCCGGTGGCCGACATCGTGCTGCGGACCGTCCTGCTGGCCGTCATCGCCTTCCTCGCCGCCTACACGCTCAACCAGTACAAGGGGCTGCCGCTCGCGCTGCTGATCTTCCTGATCTTCATCGTGGTGCTGGACTTCGTGCTGCGCCGCACCGCCTACGGCCGGCAGGTGTTCGCGCTCGGCGGCAACATCGAGGGTGCCCGGCGCGCCGGCATCAACGTCTCCTGGATCCGGATCAGCGTCTTCAGCATCTGCTCCACCATGGCGGCGGTCGGCGGTCTGTTCCTGGCCGCGCAGATCCAGTCCGCCAGCCAGACCTCCGGTGGCGGCAACCTGCTGATGAACGCCATCGCGGCCGCCGTCATCGGCGGCACCAGCCTGTTCGGAGGCCGCGGCAAGACCTGGTCCGCGCTGCTCGGCGCGCTGGTGATCGGCTCGATCCAGTCCGGGATGAACATCGAGGGCCTGAGCAACGCCATCCAGTTCATGATCACCGGCGCGGTCCTGCTGGCCGCCGTCGTGGTCGACTCGCTGGCCCGGCGCACCCAGAAGGCCGCCGGACGGGCGTGAGCGTCCCCCGGCTGGCCCTATGCTGCGGGACATGCCGAGTGAACTGCGTACTCTCCAGCCGGCCGAGGACCTCGCCTTCATCCGGCGCGAGACCGAGCTGAAACCCGTCCCCTTCGTACCCGAGATCAGCCTGCACATGGCCGAGGACGCCATCGCCCTGTGGGAGACCACCGAGCGGGCTCGCGGCCGGGACGGCCTGCCGCCGCCGTTCTGGGCCTTCGCCTGGGCGGGCGGGGTGGCCGTCGCCCGCTACGTGCTGGACCACCCCGAACTGGTCGCGGACCGCGCGGTGTTGGACGTCGCCGCCGGATCCGGGCTGGTCGGGGTCGCCGCCGCGCTGCGCGGCGCGACCACGGTGCGCGCGGCCGAGATCGACGCCTTCGCGGTCGCCGCGATCGGCCTCAACGCCGAGGACAACGGCGTACGGGTGGAGGGCGCCCTGGTGGACCTGGTGGACGGCGACGGCGCCCCCGCCGAGGTCGTCCTCGCCGGGGACGTCTTCTACGAGCGGGCCATGGCCGCCCGCTTCCTGCCCTTCCTGGAACGGGCCGCCGCGCGCGGCGCCACCGTCATCGTCGGCGACCCGGGCCGCGCCTACCTGCCCCGGGACCGGTTCACGGCGGTGGCGGCGTACCAGGTGCCGGTGGTCGCGGACCTGGAGGACACCGCCGTCAAGACCACCACGGTGTGGCGCCTCGGCTGAGGGCGCCCGCTCGCGGGCCGGAATTCCCGGCGGCCGGCCCGGGGCGACTGCTGGACAGGCCCGCATGACCGACCAGACCGCCGTGATCGAGAAGCCGGTGCTGCGCGCCGCCACCCCCGACGACATCCCCGCCGTGGGGTCAAGCCACTGGAGAGCTGAACCCGCCCGCTCCCGTTCCAGTCCCCGTCCGGACGGCCGCCGAGCGCTGGCGGCCGGTACCGGGGCGTGGTCCGCTGGGGCCGATGCGCATGCGAACGACTTCGTCGCGCCACGTGTCGAACCCGCCGGTGCGCGGCACCCCGGGGCCGGTTCCCGGGGTGCCGCGCACCGGTGTTGCCTAGCCGCGCAGGCGGGCCAGCCAGGCCTCGACCTCGTCGGAGCGGCGGGGGAGGTCGGCGGAGAGGTTCTCGTTGCCGTCGGCGGTGACCAGGATGTCGTCCTCGATGCGCACGCCGATGCCGCGGTACTCCTCCGGCACCGTCAGGTCGTTCTGCTGGAAGTAGAGGCCCGGCTCGACGGTGAGCACCATGCCGGGCTTCAGCGGGCCGTCCACGTGGATCTCGGTGAGGGAGTGGGCGCAGTCGTGGACGTCGATGCCCAGCATGTGGCCGGTGCCGGCGAGCGTGAAGCGGCGGTGCAGGCCCAGCTCGTACACCTTGTCGGCAGTCAGGTCGCCGAACAGGCCCCAGGCGGTGAGGTGTTCGGCGAGCTCGCGCTGGGCGGCGCGGTGGAAGTCGCGGAAGTCGGCGCCCGGCTTCACCGCGGCGATGCCGGCCTCCTGGGCGGCGAACACGGCGTCATAGACCTTGCGCTGCAGTTCGGTGAAGCGGCCGCTGACCGGCAGGGTGCGGGTGACGTCGGCGGTGTAGAGCTCGTTGGTCTCCACACCCGCGTCGAGCAGCAGCAGGTCGCCGGGCTCGGCGTGGCCGTCGTTGCGCACCCAGTGCAGGGTGGTGGCGTGCGGGCCGGCGGCGGCGATGGTGCCGTAGCCGACGTCGTTGCCCTCGATCCGCGCCCGGACGAAGAAGGTGCCCTCGATCAGCCGCTCCGGCGTCCGGGCGTCGGTGCCGAGGACGCGCACCACGTCCTCGAAGCCGCGGGCGGTGGCCTCACAGGCGAAGCGCAGCTCGGCGATCTCGAACTCGTCCTTGACCAGGCGCAGTCCGGACAGGAAGGCCTCGAACTCGGCGTCCCGCTCGGCGACGGCCCGGCCCTGGAGGGCCTGCTCGACGCCCGCGTCGTGGCGGCGCAGCACGCGGACCGGGCCGGTGGCGGCGGCCAGGTCGGCGTGGACGGTGTGCACGTCCCGGCAGGGCAGGCCGAGCAGCCGCTCGCTCTCGGTCAGGCTGTTGCGCCGGCCGTCCCACAGTTCGCCGTGGTTGTCCAGCCAGAACTCGCCGTTGTCGGTCCGGGAGCGGTCGCGCAGGTACAGCACGGCGGTGTGGCCGCTGTCGCCGGTGGGCTCCAGGACCAGCACGGCGTCCTGGGACTGATCGCCGGTCAGGTACACGTAGTCGGAGGACGGCCGGAACGGGTAGTCGGTGTCGTTGGCCCGCACCTTGGGGTTGCCGGACGGGACCACCAGCAGCTCGCCGGGGTAGGCGGCGGACAGTTCGGCGCGGCGCCGGGCGGTGTGCGCGGCCTGCGGGATCGGTGCCAGGGCGGTGCGTTCGGTGTCGGCCCAGCCCTGCTTCATGTTCTCGGCGAGTTCGTCCGTCACGCCGCGGGTGAGGCCGTTCTTCCGGTACTTGATGGTCTCGGCGGGCTCGGTCACTACGGTCTCCTGGTGAGGGTGGTGGATGCGAGGTGCTTCGCTACGCTGCCCCGTCCGACGGCATGCGTCCCGTACGGTATATCGAACGGGTGTCGGGAGAGAAGAGGTCGAGCGTGAACGACGCCGAGGAGTCCGTTCGGGGTGAGCAGTCTTTTCAGGTTGAGCGGTCCGATCAGGGTGAGGAGTCCGTTCGGGGTGTCCTCGCCGCCAACCTGAAGCGGGTCCGGGCCGCGCACGGGCTGACGCTGTCCGAGCTGTCCCGGCGGGCCGGGATCGGCAAGGCGACGCTCTCCCAGCTGGAGTCCGGCGCCGGCAACCCGACCCTGGAGACCGTGCTCGGGCTCTCCCGGGTGCTCGGCGTGCCGATCTCCGACCTGGTGGAGGGGCGGCCCGCCGACGAGGTGACGGTGGTCCGGGCGGCCGAGGCCGAGGTGTTGAGCGGCCGGGGCGTCGACCTGCGCCCACTGCGCCGGATCGAGTCCGGGGACGTGGTGTTCGAGGTCTACGACCAGCAGGTGCGCACCGACGGCACGCAGATCTCCGGCGGCCACATCGGCACCGAGCACACCATCGTCCAGGCCGGCCGGCTGCGCGTCCGGGCGGGCCGCCGCGAGGTCGAACTCGGCCCTGGCGACTACGTCGGCTTCGATGCCGCGCTGCCGCACTCGTACACCGCCCTGGGCGGCGAGGCGGTGCGCTCCGTGCTCCTGCTCCAGTACCGCGCCGAACAGCGCCTCCACCTCGACGAACCGGCGGGGCCGGCCACGGGGCAGCTCGCGCTGCGGCACGATCACTGACGGACGGCGTTCGGAGGTCGTTTGGACGGCGTTCGGAGGTCGTTCGGTTTACCGAATGCGCGGTGCGGCCCGTCGAGCCGTGGCGAGGCGGAGGCGGTGGGCCCCGGCCCCCACTCCCCTCGTGGTGGGGGCCGGAGCGGGTCTCCGCGGTGCCGACCAGGGAGAGCATGCCAAGCGCGGCGGCCGGACGGCCATGCATTAGCCTCGGGGCCTAATAGTCAACAACGCGCCAGGTCAAGGCGGCTGCGGGGAGCCGGGGGTAGGTTCGTGATCGCACTGAAGTTCGGGGTCGCGGACCTCGCGAAGACCCGGTTCGTCATATCGCCGTTCGACCACCTGATGGCCGCCTCGGCCCGGCGGGGCGTGCACCAGAGCGTCGGGTCGCGCAGCGAGCGCTGGTGGCGGGAGATCCGCCGCCACGTGCCCGACCGGGCCGGGCGCTTCCTCGACGTGGTCAACGCGAGCCCGATCGGCGTCCCCGACTTCATGGTGGCCGACCTCGACGCCGTCCGCCGGCAGCTGACCGACGAACTCGACGCGCTCCTCGCCGTCCCGCAGCGGGCGGTCGAGGAGGACGTCGCGATGTTCGGCAGCGGGCCCGAACTCCCGGCCGCCCTCGCCCGGTTGCGCGACGACGGCCCCCGGGGCCTGCGCGAGGTCAGCGACGGTGCCTGGGCACTGTTCCGGTCCTGCCTCGCCCCGGACTGGCCCGAGATCCGCCGGGCCCTGGAGGCCGACATCGCCGTCCGGGCCCGCACCACCGCCCGCTCCGGGATAGGCGCGATGCTCGACTCGCTCCACCCGAAGGCGGTCTGGCGGGACGAGGGCGTGCTGGAGTGCACCCTCGGCGAGCTGGAGGGCTCCTTCGAACTGGGCGGCCGGGGCCTGGAGCTGCGGCCCAACTACTTCGTCCAGCAGGGCATCAGCCTGCTGGCGGGACCGGACCGCCAGAGCCTGCTGCTGCACCCGATCGCCGCCCCGACCGCCGAGCCCGCGACCCGGACACCGGCCGCCGACGGCCTCGCCGCCGTCCTCGGCCCCGCCAGGGCCCGGGTCCTGCGCGCCATCGCCGGCAGCGCCTGCTCCACCACCGAACTCGCCCAGCGCCTCGGCGTCACGCCGCCCTCCGCCTCCGCCCACGCCGCCGCCCTCCGCGCGGCCGGCCTGATCGGCACCCGGCGCGAGGGCAAGCAGGTCCGCCACTCCCTCACCGACGTCGGCCACGACCTCCTGCTCGACAACCCGGAGCCGTCACTGCCGGCCTCGTAGCGGACGCCGTGCGGCCGTAGGGGGAGGCGCCAGAGGTGCCAAGCGGGCGGAGGCTGATGAGTCAGGACTACGAGCCGGTCGGCAGGCCGTCAACCGGGCTGTTCCAGGCCCCCACCCCGTGCACGAACGGTACGGAAACGGGCCGTGAATTGTTCCACCGCCCGGTCGCGTTCTGCCGGGCGCGTCGACCGTGGCGTCCATGGCGGCCGGGGCGCGGGTGATGTCGGGCACGGCGACGCCGACGCCTCGCCCGGTGATGGGTTCCACCTGCGTACGGGCCCGGGCGACTGCTTGCCGCGGGGGCGCGGTCGGCCGACGGCGGCGGTCCGATCGGCGGGTCGGCCGCTCCTCGGCGGACCGTGACCGGCCCGACGGGCGATCGGCGTACCGGTGCCGTCCGGCGCCGGGCCGGGCATCATGGGCCGCGACGGGACGTCGCGGAACGGGCGGAACAGGGAGTCGACCGATGAGAAGGCCGATGATGGAGTTCGGCTGCGCGAAGTGCTACGGCGAGGACGCGCAGGCGGTGTGGCGGAGGCAGCAGAAGGGGTTCGAGCACGAGGCCGAGGTGGTCGACGGGTCGCACTTCTCCGTCGCCGTCCGGCGCTGCCGGGACTGCTCACAGCGGTTCGCGTGGATCTTCACCGAGTTCGTCGACTGGATGGGCGGCGACGACGCCCAGTACGTCACGGTCCTGCCGCTCACCGCCGCCGAGGCCGGTGGGCTCGTCGCCGGCACCCTGCGGCCCCACGACCTCGGCGCGCTCGGCCGCGACCGCCGCCGCCTGGACCACGACTGGCCCACCGGAGGACCGGCCGGCCTCCGCTGGAACTCCGGCCCGTTCCTGGTCCGGGAAGGCCGCTGAACGCTCAGGCGTGGCACGTGGCCGGGGCGGCCGACCGGCGGGATAAGGCCTTTCCGTCCGGGCGAATGATGACCGGCGGACGCTACCGCGCCGTCGACCGCGGGAACCGGACGACGCCGTAGACGAGCATCGCGACCCCGAGGCCGTAGGCGTACGCGCCGGAGGCGAGGAGATCGAGGTACCCCCGAGTCGACTGGACGTACAGGTAGAAGAGGAACAGCCCGCTGTTGAGGGCAGCGGAGAGACCGTGCAGGTACCGGGGCCAGCGCGGGACGGGGAGCGTGCGGGCGCTTCGCGCGAGGAACAGCGCTGCCGTGCAGGTGGCGGCGCCGAGTGCGGAGGCCACGACGACCGGCCAGGAGCCGTCGGACAGGCTGGTGATGGCGACCGTCGACCCCTCGACGGGCGGAAGGACCATGGCGAGCGCCAGGGCGGCGATGGCCAGCCAGAAGGGGAGCACCGCGCGTTGCCGGGCCGCCGCGGGAAGTACGGCCGGGGTCGGCTCGGCGGGTGCGACCGGCCGGGCGATCGCCGTGCCGGGCAGCGCGTGCGCGACGGGCGGCGGTAGCCAGGCGGTCACCGGCGGCGCGGCTTCGGTGGTCGGCGGCCGGGTGTCGACCGGCAGCAGGGCGAGTTCCTCGATGAGCGCGGTCACCGAGGGGCGCCGGGCGGGGTCCTTGGCGAGGCAGCGGGCGATGACCTCCAGGCCCGTCGGCAGCCGGGAGAGGTCGGGTTCCTCGTACGCGATGCGGAAGTTGAGCGCCTGCGCCGAGCCGGTGCCGAAGGGGCCGGTGCCGGTGGCCGCGTAGGCGAGGACCGCGCCGAGGGCGAACACGTCGGTGGCCGGGGTGACGGGCGCGCCGGTGAGCTGCTCGGGGGCCATGAAGCCGGGGGTGCCGACGATCATCCCGGTGCGGGTGAGCGCGGTGGCCTCGGCGGCCACCGAGATGCCGAAGTCGACGACCCGGGGGCCGTCCGGGGCGAGCAGGACGTTCGAGGGCTTGAGGTCCCGGTGGACCAGGTCGGCCGCGTGGATGGCCTCCAGCGCCTCGGCGAGGCCCGCGCCCAGGGCCCGTACGCTCTCCGCCGGCCACGGGCCGTGCGTCGCGATCGCCCGGTCCAGGGGCAGGCCGGGGACGTAGGCGGTGGCGAGCCACGGGGCCGCGTTCTCGGGGTCGGCGTCGACCACGGCGGCCGTGAAGAAGCCGTTGACCCTGCGGGCGGCGGCCACCTCACGGCCGAACCGGCGCCGGAACTCGGGATCCTGGGCGAGTTCCGGCCGCACCACCTTCACCGCGACCAGCCGCCCGCTGGGCGACTGCCCGAGGTAGACCCGGCCCATCCCGCCGGCGCCCAGCAGCCCGGTGATCCGGTACCGCCCCACCTGCCGCGGATCGGTCGGCTGCAGCTCGTCCACCAGGCCCCCTCGCTTCACCGCCAGTGCTGTCCGGACGACGGTACCGCGTTGAACTGATCCAAGGTCAGGAGGATTTGTGCGAGCAGAGGTTCGCGGGTGGTGGTCCGGCTACCGCGCCCGGCTACCGCGCCCGGCTACCGGTTCGTCCGGAGGCCGTTGCGGTAGCGGCCCGGGGTCGTTCCGATGATGTCGGTGAACGCGGCGATGAAGCTGCTGGGGTTGGCCCAACCGCAGGCGTAGGCGGTGCGGGTGGTGTCGTGGCCGTCGGCGAGGAGCACGAGCGCGTGGTGGATGCGCAGTTGCGTCCGCCACTCGTAGAAGGTCATGCCGAGTTCGTCGCGGAACAGCCGGCTGAGGGTGCGGGTGCCGGCTCCGACCGCCTTCCCGAGTTCGGCCAGCGTGGCGTTGTCGGCCGGTGTCCCGTGCAGGATCCGGGCGATGGCCTGCAGCCGGTCGTCCCGTGGCTCCGGCAGGTGCAGTGGCTGTTCGGGTGCTTCGCGGAGTTCGTCGACGAGGACGCGGAGGAGACGGGAGCGCGCGGAGCGGCTGCGGTCGGGTGCGGCGTCGTCGTGGTCGCGGGGGACGGTCAGGGCGAGCAGGACCTCGCGGGCGAGGCCGGTGGCCAGGAACACGGCGGGATGGTCCGGTATCAGCCGGGCGAGGGACGGCGTGAGGAAGACGATCCGCATGTCGGTGTCGCCGTGGGCGCGGTGGTGGTGCGGGAATCCGGCGGGGGTCCAGGCGACCCGGTTGGCGGGGACGATCGACGTGCCGCGCTCGGTGTGGACCGCCAGGACGCCGCCGGCCGCGTACACCAGGTGTCCCCGGGCGTGCGACTGCACTGTGCTCGTGCCTCCGGACGGCCAGAGGTGGCGCCCGCCGGACGGCCACACCTGGGACGTCACACCGGCGGTCCGGCGAGGTTGGCCGTGAACGGGCATCAGTCGGCGTCCTGTCGGTAACGAGCCACAGCTTGATCCGGTGAGACTACCTACAGGCCCGCTGGCTTCCGGTCGTGCAGAGCGCCCGACCGCACCACAGGTCATCGAGGCGGCGTGCCCCGATGCCGCGGCTAGAGACAGAACTTGAGACAGAAGGAGACAACGCATGGCTACGTTCGTCCTGGTGCCCGGCGCCTGGAAGGGCTCCTGGTCGTTCGAGGCGGTGGTTCCGCTGCTGGAGCGTGCCGGTCACACCGTTCACGCCCTGACCCTGACCGGTCTGCGGCCGGACGACGACGATGCGACGGTGGCGGCCGCCAACCTCGACACGCACGCCGACGACGTTCTACGGCACCTCGACCGCCACCGCATCACCGACGCGACGCTGGTCGGCCACAGCTACGCCGGGATGGTGATCGCCGCCGCGGCCGACCGCGCCGGCGGCCGGATCTCACGGCTGGTGCATCTCGACGCGTACGTGCCGCGCGACGGAAAGTCGTGCTGGTCGTCGACGAACGAGCACTTCCGGGGAGTGTTCGCCGCCGGCGCCGCGGCCACCGGCTACGCCGTCCGACCGCCGGGCGCCGGCGATCCCCGCCGCCGCCCCCATCCGCTCGCCTCGTTCCTGCAGACGATCCGGCTCACGGGCGCCGTCGACCGCGTCCCCCGACGGGAGTTCGTCTACTGCTCGGGGTGGGAGGACCGGACGCCGTTCGCCGAACTCCGCACCCGGCTCCGGGCCGATCCCGAGTGGCAGGTCCACGACCTCCCGACCGGCCACGACGCCCTGCACGAGGCGCCGGAGGCGGTCGCCGCGCTGCTGCTCGGCTGAGGGCGCGCCGAAGCGTGCAGCCCTCGGACGCCGGCGTTCTCACACGCCGTTGAGGGCATAGGTGCGGAAGGTCGCGATCAGCGGCAGCACTTCGGTCTTGCTCGGGTCCTCCGTGACCGCGCGCATCGCGTCGATCACCGTGTGGGCGATGATCCTGGTGACGGCGAGGTCGTCCGGCGCGGCGACGGCGCCCCAGGCCCTGAGGGTCTGGGTGAGCAGGGCGCTCATCCTCGCCCCGATGTTGGAGCTGACCGCGTCGGAGATCTCGGCGATCTCCTCGTCGCTCATGGTGGAGCGCAGGCCGAAGGCCAGCGCCAGCAGCGTGTCCATCGCGTGTTCGCCGTACGCGGCGACCAGCGCCGGCAACGGCTGCTCGTCGGCGCTGCCCGCCGCAAGGGCGGACAGTGCCTCGGCGTCGTCGTTCCATGCCGCCTCCAGGGCGGCCAAGGCCCGCAGGGCCTCGTCTACGGTCAGCCCGTCTGTCATGGGAGGAACGGTAGGGAGCCGGTAGCGCTCGTGCCCGTGGTTCGGGGGCAGGGATCACACCTTCGAGCGAAGCCGGGCCGGTTCGGGCCTATTCGGGCCGATGGACGTGCGCGAAGTGCGCCGCGTCCCAGCTGCCGCCCAGCTCGGGGGCCAGCGAGGCGGTCGCGAGGGCGGCGAAGTCCTCGGCCGTGCCCGCCCGTTCGGGCAGGGCGCCGAGCAGGGGGGCGCCGGCGGAGCGCGGGAGGTCGGCGAGGTTGCAGCGTTCGGCGAGGCCGGGGGAGGCGGGCCAGGAGCCGACGACGACGCCGGTGAGCGGCAGGTCGCGCGCGGCGAGGGCCTCCGCGGTGAGGGAGACGATGTTGAGCGTGCCGAGGCCGGCCGAGGCGATGAGGAGCACCTCGGCGTCGAGCCCGGTGGCGCGGACGGCCCGGGCCTGGTCGGCGAGGGTGCGGCCCTCGTCGTCGTAGCGGACCAGCAGGCCGCCCGCGCCCTCGACCAGGACGAGGTCGTGGCTGTCGGCGAGTTCGGCGACCTCGGACACCACGTCGGCGGGGGAGAGGTACGGCAGCCCGGACCGCCGGGCGGCGGTGTCGGGGGCCAACGGCTCGGGGTAGCGAGCCAGTTCACGGTACGTCAGGTCACCGGCGAGGCGCCGGACCTCGGACGCGTCCCCGGGCTCGCCGGGGGCGACGCCGGTCTGGCCCGGCTTGAGCACGGCGACCTTGCGCCCCGCCCGCAGCGCCGCCGAGGCGAGGGCCGCCGTGGCGACCGTCTTGCCGACGTCCGTGTTGGTCCCGGTCACGAACAGGATGCGCGCGCTCATCCCGCCACCGCCGCGGCGGTCACGGCGGCAGCGATCCGTGCCACGTCCTCGTCCTCCGTCACATAGGGGGGCATGGTGTACACGAGGTCCCGGAAGGGGCGCAGCCAGACGCCCTCGCGGGCAGCCGCCTCGGTGGCCGCCGGGACGTCCACGGGATGGTCCAACTGCACGACGCCGATGGCGCCTTGGACGCGTACGTCCCGTACGCCCGGCAGTGCGGCCGCCGCCGCGAGGCCGTCGGCGAGGCCGGTCTCGATGCGTTTGACCTGCACCGCCCAGTCCTGTCCGAGCAGCACGTCCAGCGAAGCGCTCGCGACGGCGCACGCCAGCGGGTTGCCCATGAACGTCGGCCCGTGGGCGAGCACCGGCATCTCGCCGCGGCTGATGCCGTCCGCGACCTCGCTCGTGCACAGCGCGGCGGCCAGGGTGAGGTAGCCGCCGGTCAGCGCCTTGCCGAGGCACATCACGTCCGGTGAGACGCCCGCGTGGTCGGCGGCGAACAGCGCGCCGCTGCGCCCGAATCCGGTGGCGATCTCGTCGAAGACCAGCAACACCCCGTACCGGTCGCAGAGTTCGCGCAGCATCCGCAGGTAGGCGGGGGAGTGGAACTGCATGCCGCCCGCGCCCTGGACCACGGGCTCGACGATGACGGCGGCCAGCTCGTCCGCGTGACGTGCCATCAGTTCCTCGAACTCGCTGGCGTATTCGGGATCGAGCGGGGCGTCGAACCCGGCCGGCGGCTGCGGCGCGAAGAGCTGCCCGGGCAGCACCCCGGCCCACAGGTGGTGCATCCCGCCGTCCGGATCGCAGACGGACATCGGGTGGAAGGTGTCACCGTGGTAGCCGCCGCGCCAGGTCAGCAGCCGGCGCTTCTGCGGCCGCCCGGTCGACTGCCAGTACTGCAGGCACATCTTCATCGCGACCTCGACGGCGACCGAGCCCGAGTCGGCGAGGAAGACGTGCTGCAGCGGCTCCGGGGTGATCTCCACCAGCTTCGCCGCCAGCCGGACGGCGGGCTCGTGGGTGAGCCCGCCGAACATCACGTGGCTCATCCGCCCCAACTGCTCGCGCACGGCCTCGTCCAGCACCGGGTGCCGGTAACCGTGGATCGCCGCCCACCAGGACGACATCCCGTCGACCAGCTCGCGCTGCCCGCCGGCGACGGGCTCGGTCAGGCGCAGCCGCACCCCCGAGGCGGATTCGACCACGTAGGGCGTGACGGTGCCGGGCATCGGCCCGTACGGGTGCCACACGTGGGCGCGGTCGAGGGCGAGCAGGGTGTCCGCGGGCAGCGGGGGCATGGTGAGGTCTCTCCGAGGTGGGCCGAGGCGGCCGAGGTGTCAGGCGTTGGGCGCGAGTTCGGTGCCGGCGCCGCGGCGGCGGACCTTGACGAGGTCGCTGCGCAGCTCGTCCTCCGCCGGCTCCTCCGCCGGCTCCTTCGCGGGCTCCTCGGCCGGCGTGTCCTGCGGGTGCTCGTGCCCGCCGCAAGGGCCGCAGCCGCAGCCGCCGCCGCTGCCGCAGGCGGAGGTCGCGGTGCCGCAGCCACCGGTGGCTGCGGCGGCCTCGGCGACGTCCGCGCGGTGACGCGGCAGGGTGGCCTCGCCGGCGCCCTCGACCTCGAAGCCGGCGTCCTTGATCATGTCGAGGTCGGTCTGCCCGGCCTGGCCCTCGCTGGTCAGGTAGTCGCCGAGGAAGATCGAGTTGGCGATGTGCAGGCCGAGCGGCTGCATCGAGCGCAGGTGCACCTCACGCCCGCCGGCGATCCGCACCTCGGTGTCCGGGTTGACGAAGCGGACCATCGCCAGGATGCGCAGGCAGCGCTGCGGGGTGAGGTTCCACTCCTTGGCGAGCGGGGTGCCCTCGAAGGGGATCAGGAAGTTGACCGGGACGGAGTCCGAGCCGAGCTCGCGCAGCGCGAACACCACGTCGACCAGGTCCTCGTCGCTCTCGCCCATGCCCGCGATCAGGCCGGAGCAGGCGGACAGGCCCGCGCCGTGCGCCTTCTGCACGGTGTCCACCCGGTCCGCATAGGTGTGGGTGCTGGTGATGGCCCCGTAGGTGCCCTCGGAGGTGTTGAGGTTGTGGTTGTACGCGTCGGCACCGGCCGCCTTGAGGCGCTCCGCCTGGTTGTCGGAGAGCAGGCCGAGGCAGACGCAGATCTCGACCGCGGGGTCGGCGTCCTTGATGGCGGCCATGGTGTCGGTGACCCGGTCGATGTCGCGGTCCGTCGGGCCGCGGCCGCTGGCCACCAGACAGACCCGCTTGGCGCCGCCGGCCACGCCGGCGCGGGCGGCGTCGGCGGCCTGGTCCGGCTTGAGCCAGGTGTACTTGAGGATCTCGGCCTTGGACCCGAGCCGCTGCGAGCAGTACGAGCAGTCCTCCGGGCAGAGCCCGCTCTTCAGGTTCACCAGGTAGTTGAGCTTGACCCGGCGGCCGAACCAGCGGCGGCGCACCTTGCCGGCCGCGGCGACCACGTCGAGCAGCTCGTCGTCGGTGGTGGCGAGGACGGCCAGGGCCTCCTCGCGGGTCGGGACTTCGCCGCGCAGGCCCTTGGCCGTGAGGGTATCGAGCAGATCCATGGGGCGATCCTGCCTGCTGGTGCTCGAACGGCGCCAGAGCAAACCCGCCAGAAGATCCGGGTGAGGATGTGCCGATTGCCACAGTGTCGAAGGTCACGGCTCCGTCGCTGGTCACGCGCTTGACGGCGAACCCGGACGCCGGTTACCGACAGGTAGTCGGCGGTTCGCCGCGGCCGCGCCGGACGCCCCGCCGTGACGCGCCGCCAGGCCCCGCGCGGACGATGATCCACAACCCCCGACCCCGTGATCCAGGCCACCCCCGGGGTGCTTAGAATCTGCGCCATGACCACGCAGGGGGAGCGCACCCCGACTCCGGGAGAAGGCCAGGAAGACCAGGCAGGGCAGCGGACCGGAGGGGGCGCCGACGTCGTTGCGGCGGGCACCGGCCGCAGACGGGGCGGACGACTGACGGCCCGCCGCGTGGCCGGATGGCTCGTCATAGCCGGCGTGGTCGCGGGCGGCGGATGGGTCATCACCCGCCCGACGCCCGGCGACTACATACCCGGGCTCGGCCCGTCCCGCAACGACGCCGCCAAGACGCCGCCGGTCGTGGGCGCCCCGCCGCCGCGCACCGACCCCGAAGGCCTCAACGTCGACAACCTCTTCCCCGCCCAGCGGCCGGTCGAGGCCGCCGGGTACAAGGCGCGGCGCAACGGCGTCCGGCAGGGCGACAACTGCGCCGAGGTACTGCAGGACCGCGCACAGGAACTACTGAAGGACACCGGCTGCCAGGCCTACCTGACCGTCAGCTTCACCGGTGTCGACCGCCCGGTCCTCTCCAGCGTCACCCTGCTGCGCTTCCCCGACCAGGCCTCCGCCACCAGGGCCGCCGACGCCCTGCGGGCCAAGCCCGGCGCGGTGGCTTTCATCCTCGCCGACACCACCATCGCGCCCGCGCAGTCCGGCGGCGGCAAGCCGGGCGGCGACCCGCGGGTCGAAGCGGTCGGACACTACGTGACGGTCACCGGCTCCCGGACGGGCGACGGCCGCCCGGCGGGCGCCACCACGAGCGCCCCCGGCGCACCGGCCGCCCAGAACCCGCCGCCCACCGGCGCGGCGCCCAGCACCGAGCAGATGCTGGACGAGGCCACCCGCGCGCTCTCCTACGCGGCGGGACTGCCGTTCGTGTGGATGTGACCGACGCCGGGTGGACGTGACCGACGCCGAAGGGGCCCGGAAACCCCGGGCCCCGGCCGCCTCCCGCGGTCGACGGTCGGTCAGCCGCCGAGCCGGTCCACCGCGGTCACCCGCAGCACTGCCCGGCCCTCCTCGTCCGAGCCGTACAGGTCCACCTCGGCGCTGATGCCCCAGTCGTGGTCGCCCGCCGGGTCGTCGAAGATCTGCCGGACCCGCCAGGAGGAGTCCTCCTCCTCGATGATGAGCATCTTCGGGCCGCGCGCGTTCGGGCCGGTGCCGAGGTCGTCGTACTCCTCCCAGTACCCGTCCATGGCGTCCGCCCAGCGGTCCGCGTCCCAGCCGTACTCGCCGTCCAGCTCGCCGAGCTCGTCGTAGTGCTCCAGCGCGCACAGTTCGAGCCGGCGGAACAGCTCGTTGCGCACCAGCACCCGGAACGCGCGCGCGTTCGCGGTGACCGGCGCCGGCCGGTCGTCCAGCGTGACCTCCTGGGTGGCGGGCCCGGTCGGGTTGGCCAGTTGCTCCCACTCGTCCAGGAGGCTGGAGTCGACCTGGCGGACCAATTCGCCGAGCCAGGCGATGACGTCCTTCAGTTCGTCGGTCTTGACGTCCTCGGGGACGGTCTGCTCCAGCGCCTTGAAGGCGCCCGCCAGGTAGCGCAGCACGATGCCCTCGGTGCGCGCCAGCTCGTAGTGGCCGACGTAGTCCGAGAAGGTCATCGCCCGCTCGTACAGGTCGCGGACCACCGACTTCGGCTGCAGCCGGTGGTCGCCGATCCACGGGTGGGCCCGCTGGTACACCTCGTAGGCGTGGGTGAGCAGTTCCTCCAGCGGCTTCGGGTAGGTGATCTCCTGGAGCCGCTCCATCCGCTCCTCGTACTCGATGCCGTCCCGCTTCATCTCGCCGATGGCCTCGCCGCGCGCCTTGTTCTGCTGCGCGGCGAGGATCTGGCGCGGGTCGTCGAGCGTCGCCTCGACGATGGAGATCACGTCCAGCGCGTAGGAGGGCGAGGTCGGGTCGAGGAGTTCGAAGGAGGCCAGTGCGAAGGTGGACAGCGGCTGGTTGAGCGCGAAGTTCTCCTGCAGGTCCAGCGTCAGCCGGACGATCCGGCCCTCGCTGTCGGGCTCCGGCAGCCGCTCCACCACGCCGCCCTCCAGCAGCGAACGGTAGATGGCGATCGCGGTGCGGATGTGCCGGCGCTGCGCGGCCTTGTCCTCGTGGTTGTCGGTCAGCAGCTTGCGCATCGCCTCGAAGGCGTTGCCCGGGCGGCTGATCACCGACAGCAGCATCGCGTGGCTCACCTTGAACCGGGAGACCAGCGGCTCCGGGTCGGCGGCGATCAGCTTCTCGAAGGTCTCCTCGGTCCAGCCGACGAAGCCCTCGGGCGCCTTCTTGCGGACCACCTTGCGCTTCTTCTTCGGGTCGTCGCCGGCCTTCGCGACCGCCTTGTCGTTCTCGATCACGTGCTCCGGCGCCTGGGCCACCACCTGGCCCACGGTGTCGAAACCGGCCCGCCCGGCCCGGCCGGCGATCTGGTGGAACTCCCGGGCGCGCAGGATCCGCACCCGGTTGCCGTCGTACTTGGACAGCGCCGTGAACAGCACCGTGCGGATCGGCACATTGACACCGACGCCGAGCGTGTCCGTCCCGCAGATCACCTTCAACAGGCCCGCCTGCGCGAGGCGTTCGACCAGCCGGCGGTACTTCGGCAGCATGCCCGCGTGGTGCACGCCGATGCCGTGGCGCACGTAACGGGACAGGTTGCGGCCGAACTTGGTGGTGAAGCGGAAGTTGCCGATCAGGTCGGCGATGGCCTCCTTCTCCGCCTTCGAGCACATGTTGATGCTCATCAGCGACTGCGCCCGCTCCACCGCCTCCTTCTGGGTGAAGTGCACGACGTAGACCGGTGCCTGACCGGTCTGCAGCAGCTCCTCCAGGGTGTCGTGCATCGTGGTGCGGCGGTACTCGTAGAAGAGCGGCACCGGGCGGGTCGCGTTGCGGACCACCGTGGTCGGACGGCCCGTCCGGCGGGTCAGGTCCTCCTCGAAGCGGCGCATGTCGCCGAGCGTCGCGGACATCAGCAGGAACTGCACCTGCGGCAGCTCCAGCAGCGGGATCTGCCAGGCCCAGCCGCGGTCCGGCTCCGCGTAGAAGTGGAACTCGTCCATCACCACCTGGCCGATGTCCGCCCGCGTGCCGTCCCGCAGCGCGATCTGGGCCAGCACCTCCGCGGTGCAGCAGATGATCGGCGCCGTCGGGTTCACGCTCGCGTCGCCGGTCATCATGCCGACCTGCTCGGTGCCGAACATCTTCACCAGGTCGAAGAACTTCTCCGACACCAGCGCCTTGATCGGGGCGGTGTAGAACGTCCGCTGCCCGGCCGCCAGCGCCGCGAAGTGCGCCCCCGCCGCCACCAGGCTCTTCCCCGAGCCGGTCGGCGTCGCCAGGATCACGTTGTTCCCCGACACCAGCTCGATCAGCGCCTCCTCCTGCGCCGGGTACAGCGTGATCCCCCGCTCCTCCGACCAGGCTGCGAACGTCTCGTACAGCGCATCGGGGGTGGCGGGCTTCGGCATCAGCTCAAGGAGGGTCACCCGGCTATCTTGCCTGCTCGCCGCCACCCCGGGCAAAGCCCGCGGCCGACCGGACAAGGCGGCCGCCCTGCGGTGACCGGCCCGCCGGCTGCGCAGATCATGTGCCGAGCGGCACATTGATCCCGCTTCGGGCGGCATGCCAGAGTGCCGGGCATGAGCCAGCCCCTCGCCTCCGAACCGCACACCGCCGAACACGCACCGGCGCACGTCTTCGACTGGCTCGACGAGGCCGCCGCACTGCGCGCCGAGGCCGGGCTCACGCGCACGCTCCGCAGCCGGACGGCCGCGGACCCGGTGCTGGACCTCGCCGGGAACGACTACCTGGGGCTGACCAGGCATCCCGTCGTGACACAGGCGGCCGCGGCCGCCGCACTGCGCTGGGGCGGCGGATCGACGGGTTCGCGGCTGGTGACCGGGACGACCGCACTGCACACCGAGCTCGAACAGGAACTCGCCGAGTTCTGCGGCGTCGAGGCGGCGCTGGTGTTCTCCTCCGGATACACGGCCAACCTCGCCGCACTCACCGCACTCACCGACCCGGACACCCTGATCGTGTCCGACGCCTACAACCACGCCTCACTGATCGACGGCTGCCGGCTCTCCCGCTCCGACGTCCACCGCACCCCCCACAGCGACCCGGCGGCGGTCGCCGAAGTACTCGCCGGGCGGGCCCAGCGGCGGGCGCTCGTGGTCACCGACTCGGTGTTCTCGGTCGACGGCGACGCCGCCCCGCTGCCCGCCCTGTCCCGGGCCGCCCGCGCCCACGGCGCCGCCCTGCTGGTCGACGACGCGCACGGGCTGGGCGTCCTCGGCCCCGGCGGCACCGGCGCCCTCGCGGCAGCCGGACTCGCCGGGCAGCCCGACACCGTCGCCACCGCCACCCTCTCCAAGTCGCTCGGCTCCCAGGGCGGCGCCGTCCTCGGCCCGCGCCGGGTGATCCGCCACCTCACCGAGACCGCCCGCACCTTCATCTTCGACACCGGCCTCGCCCCGGCCGCCGCCGGCGCCGCCCTCGCCGCCCTGCGCCTCCTCCGCGCCGAACCCGCCCGCGCCGACCGCGCCCGCGAGGTCGCCCGCACCCTCGCCCGCCGGCTCACCGCGGCCGGTCTCCACGCCTGCGAACCGGAAGCCGCGGTGGTCTCCGTCCGCGCCCCCGGCCCGGAGGCGGCCGTCGCCTGGGCCGCCGCCTGCCGCCGCGCAGGCCTCGCCGTCGGCTGCTTCCGCCCGCCCTCCGTCCCGGACGGCATCTCCCGCCTGCGACTGACGGCCCGGGCCGACCTGACGGACAGTCAGATCGCCGACGCCGTCCGCCTCATCGCGGAGCTGGCCCCGGCCGGGTTTATTCCGGTGGATCGTACGGCTACCGGACGCTAGGGTGCGTGATCGTTCGGGGGGAGACCGAAGGCCGTTGGCGCGCCGATGACGCGTGGCACCGCCAGCCGGTTCGGGCCTCGGATGGAGGCTTTTCGGACCCGCCGATGGGAGAACGCTCTGATGAACCCCGTACGCCGCACGCTGGTTCCGGCACTCGGTGCCGCGCTGCTGGTGGCCGTCGCCGCCCCGTCCGCGAGCGCGGACTCCTTCCCGCCCGGTTTTCCGAACGGTATCCCGCCGAAGGTGGCGATACTGCGGAACGTGCACAGCGGCAAGTGTCTCGAGGTCGCGGACTGGAGTACCGACAACGGTGCTCCGGTCCGGCAGTGGGAGTGCCACGGCGGGGCCAGCCAGGTGTGGAACTTCGTCTCCGGGATTCCGGGCGCGTTCGTCAACGTGTACAGCGGCAAGTGCCTGGAGATCGCCGACTGGCGGCGGGACAACGGGGCACCCGCCCGCCAGTGGGACTGCACCCGCGGTGACAACCAGAAGTGGAGCTGGAGCCGCAACAGCCCGACCGAGGGATGGAAGATCTCCAACAACAACGGCCTGAAGGCGCTGGAGATCGGCGGCTGGAGCACCGACAACGGGGCCGCCGCGGACCAGTGGGAATTCCACGGCGGGGACAACCAGCGGTGGCAGGCCATCGAGCCCTGATCGAGAGGCCTGCCCCGCCGTGTCCTACGGCCGCCCCGCCACCAGTAGCGCCTCCGCGCCGGCCGGGCGGTAGCCCGCCGCCTGGAAGGCGCGGACGCTCGGGGCGTTGCCGGGGGCCTGTTGGGCCCAGACGGCGGCGCCCGCCGGCAGCAGGTGGCGGGCGGCGGTGGCTAGGGCGCGGCCGAGGCCGCGGCCCTGGGCGTGCGGGTGGACTTCGACGGCGCACTCCCAGCGGCCGGCCACGCCCCGGCCGAGGATCAGCACTCCGCCGTCCGCCGTGAACACCCGGACGTCCTCGCGGTGGCGCAGGGCCCGCACCACCCGCGGGTGTTCGCGGTCCTCGACCTCGGCCAGCGCCAGCGGCGGCTCGCCCGGGAGGCGGTCGGCGACCGACAGCAGGTCGATGTTGTTGACCACCCGCCCGGTGCGGTGTGCGAGGGCGGTCAGGAAGGGCGGGCAGAGCGGCGCGGACAGCGGGTCGCCGGGGTCGGCGGCGAGCGTCTCGTGCACCCAGGCCGGATCCTCGTCGGTGAAGACGAGCGCGTGCGCGGAGAAGGACACCACCCCGGCGTCGCGCGGCGACGGCTGCGGCACCACCGTCACCGACCCGTCCGGCGGAGGGAAGATCCCGCCCGCCGCGTCCGCCAGGATCTCCGCCAGCCCCCGCGCGCCCATGCGAGCCCCCATCCGGGGCCCTGTTCGGGCCCCCACCCGAGCCCCTGTTCCGGGCCCCCGCCTGTCGACGGCCGTCAGCCTACGCCGCTACCGGGTCACGTCACTTCCTGCGGGCCCGGCTCGGCTGGACCCGGGTGGGTTCGCCGGCCGCCTTGGGGTGGTCGGGCGGGTAGGGGAGTTCGCCGAGGCCTTCGTCGTGGAGCTGCTTCTCGTAGAGTTCGAGCAGGCCTTCCAGGCGGAACGCCTGGCCGTCCATCTCCGCGTTCGGGTCGCCGAGTTCGGCGAAGCGGGCGGGGACGGTGCGCAGGTCGAAGTTCTCCGGGGTGACGTCGTCGAGTTCGTCCCAGCGCAGCGGGGCGGAGGCGGTGGCGCGGGGGCGGGCGCGCAGGGAGTAGGCGGAGGCGATGGTGCGGTCTCGGGCCATCTGGTTGTAGTCGACGAAGATCCGCTCGCCGCGTTCCTCCTTCCACCAGGCGGTGGTGACCTGTCCGGGCATCCGCTGTTCCAGGACCCGGCCGAGGGCGATCACCGCGTGCCGCCCGTCGGTGAAGGTCCATTCGGGCACCAGCGGCACGTACACGTGCAGTCCGCGTCCGCCGGAGGACTTGGGCCAGCCGCGCAGGCCGTGCTCCTCGAGGAGGGCGCGTAGCTCGTGGGCGGCACGGACGGCGTCGTGGAAGTCGGTGCCGGGCTGCGGGTCGAGGTCGATGCGCAGTTCGTCGACGTGGTCGGTGTCGGAGCGGCGGACCGGCCAGGGGTGGAAGGTGAGGCAGCCCAGGTTGGCGGCCCACAGGACGGCGGCGGGTTCGGTGGGGCAGATCTCGTCGGCGGAGCGGCCGCTGGGGAAGTTGATCCGGGCGGTGGGCAGCCAGTCCGGCAGGCCTTTGGGGGCGCGCTTCTGGTAGAAGAACTCGCCGTCGACGCCGTCCGGGAAGCGTTGGAGGGTGGTCGGGCGGTCGCGCAGGCCGCGCAGCACCCCGTCGGCGACGGCCAGGTAGTACTGCGCGACGTCCAGCTTGGTGAAGCCGCGTTCGGGGTAGTACACCTTGTCCGGGTTCGACAGCCGGACGGTGCGCCCGGCGACTTCGAGTTCGACGGCTGAGCCCATGCCCTTCACGCTAGACGCGCCGGGCTCCGGCCGCGCCCCGAGCCGTGCGCCCCGCGCCTTGACCCGCGCCCCGCGCCCCGAGCCCCGCGAGCCCTGCGCCCCGCGCGCGGCCGGGGGCGAACCGGGCGAGGATCGGACGCATGGACCTGCCCGTGATGCCGCCGGTGGCGCCGATGCTCGCCAAGTCGGTGGCCAAGATCCCGCCCGGGATGCAGTACGAGGCGAAGTGGGACGGCTTCCGTTCCATCGTGTTCCGCGATGGGGACGAGATCGAGCTCGGCAGCCGGACCGGCAAGCCGCTGACCAGGTACTTCCCCGAGCTGGTCGAGGCATTGCGGCGCAATTTGCCGCCGCGTTGCGTGCTGGACGGCGAGGTGGTGATCGCCCGGGACGGCCGGCTGCGCTTCGAGGAGCTGCTCGAGCGGATCCATCCGGCCGCGAGCCGGGTGAGGCTGCTGGCCGAGCGGACCCCGGCCTCCTTCGTGGCCTTCGACCTGCTCGCCCTGGGTGACGACAGCCTGGTGGACGAGCCGCTGTCGGTGCGCCGCCCGGCGCTGGAGGCCGCCCTGGCGGGCGCCGTCGATCCGGTGTTCACCGCTCCCGCCTCCACCGATCTCGATGTGGCGCACACCTGGTTCGCCGAGTACGAGGGCGCCGGGCTGGACGGTGTGGTGGCCAAGCCGCTGGACCAGCCGTACCGGCCGGGGGAGCGGACCATGTGCAAGATCAAGCACGAGCGCACCGCCGACTGCGTGGTGGCCGGCTACCGCGAGCACAAGAGCGGCCCGGTGGTCGGCTCGCTGCTGCTCGGCATCAACGACGCGGCGGGGAGGCTGCAGCACGTCGGCGTCTGCGCGGCGTTCTCGATGGCCCGTCGCCGTGAACTGGCCGAGGAGCTGGCGCCGCTGCGGTTGGCCGACCTGTCCCGGCACCCGTGGGGCGCCTGGGCGGACGAGGCCGCGCACGCCGAGGGCCGGCTGCCCGGCGCGGTCAGCCGCTGGACCGGCGGCAAGGACCTGTCGTGGATCGCGCTGCGCCCCGAGCGGGTGGTCGAGGTCGCCTACGACCACATGGAGGGCACCCGCTTCCGGCACACCGCGCAGTTCCGCCGCTGGCGGCCGGACCGCACACCGGAGAGCTGCACCTACGAGCAGTTGGAGGAGCCGGTCTCGTACGATCTGCAGCGCGTGCTGGGCATCTGACGCAACACCCAGGGGCCCGACCCGGCGAACCGGGTCGGGCCCCTGGGTGTTTGCGGGGGCGGACGTCAAGCCCGCACGGTGGACGGCGAGTTGCCGGCCGGCACGGACGAGGAGTTGCCGGACGGCGAGTTGCCCGCGGAGGCGGATCCGGAGGCGGACCCAGAAGCCGAGCCCGAAGCCGAGCCGGACGCCGAACCCGAAGCCGAGCCCGAGCCCGGGGCCGACGGCGCGGCCGTCGCCGGCGGGATCGAGTAGACGTTCTTCGGCGAGACGATCTTGGTGATCTCGTTCGCGAACAGCGAGGACGGCTCCGAACCCTGGTACAGCGCATCGGTGTTGAGGAGCATCGTCAGCGTGCTCTGGGCGTCCGGCATGTACACCACCACGCTCTCGTAGCCCGGCATCGAGCCGTTGTGCCCGATCCACCCGTTGTTGTTGAACAGCCCGAAGCCGTAGGTGACGCCGGGATCCCCGGTCGGCAGGGTCTTCAGCCGTTCGGCCTGGGTGGCCGGCTTCAGCAGGGTGCCGGTGGCCACGGTCTTGGCCCAGCTCTCCAGGTCGGCGAGGGTGGTGATGACGGCCCCGGCCGTCCACGCCCAGGACGGGTTCCAGCTGGTGGCGTCGACGACGGAGCCGTCGGGCGTCTGGTTGGTGTAGCCGTGCGCGTGCGGGTCGGGGATGGCCGCGTCGACGGGGAAGCTCGTCTTGCCGAGCGAGGCGGGCGTGAACACCTGGTCCTTGAGGACCTCTCCGGCGGTCTGCCCGCCGACCTTCTCGATCAGCTTGCCCAGGATGATGTAGTTGCTGTTGTTGTACTGGAACTGCATGCCGGGCGGGGACACGGCGGGGTGCTTGTAGCCGTAGGCGAGCAGCTGGTCCGGGGTGAAGACGTGGTTGGGGTCGCCGATCAGCGTGTTCACGAAGTCCGGGTCGGAGCTGTACGGGAACAGGCCGCTGCGCATCTCGCCGAGCTGGCGGACGGTGATCCCGTCGCCGCCGGGGACTCCGTCCACGTACTTGGAGATCGGGTCGTCCAGGCCGACCTTGCCCTGGTCCACCAGCCGCAGCACGGCGGTCGCGGTGAAGGTCTTGGTCTCGCTGCCGATCCGCGAGTACAGCCCCGGGTCCATCGACGCCCCGGAGCTCTTGTCGGCGACGCCGAAGGACTTCTGGTAGGTGCCGCTGGGCGTGATGAGCCCGACCGAGATGCCGGGCACGGAGGCCTGGCTCATCACCCGTTGGATCGCGGCGTCCAGCCGGGAGGTGACGTCGGGGGTCAGCGGCACCACCGCGCCCGAGGAGCCGCTCGCCGAGGCGGTGGCGGACGGGCTGAGCGCGGCCGGTTCGGCGTTGACGCCCGCGCCGCCGGACTGCTGCGCGGGCGTGGAGTCGCCGGAGCAGCCCGCGGTGGCGAGCAGGCCGGTCAGGGCCAGGGCGGCGGCGGTCGCGCGACCGGCCGAGCGGGGGGCCGTCGGGCGGGGGGCGGCCGGGCGCGGCCGTCGGGTCTTGGTCATGGTGTCGAGAGCGCCTCTCTGGGGCGGACGGCCCCGTGGCGAAGGGCCCCGGAGCACTGCTCCACGGGGCCGTGGGGGGAGCGTCGCCACCGTAAGCACCGGGGCCGCCCGGCCGCGCGCGGATCGGCTCGCGGCTGATCCGAACGGGCCCGCTGTCAGCCGAGTGCCCCACCCGGCTGGCGGCAGCAGGTACCGTCAGCCGCCGTCAAGCCCCGTCAGGCACTGTCAACCGCGGTCTACCGCTGTCAAGTACCCCGGCAGGTCCGTCGGTTGGTGTCGGGGCAGCGGCCCCGCGCTCGGCCGGACGGGTGAGCCCCGGCACGCCGCGCCCGCCGCCGGCCGCTGCTCGGGCACGATCGTTTAGCCCAGCTGTGGCCACCCTTAAGAATTCCTCGATGGACCGCACCCCCTCTCACCAGGCAGATTGCTGCCTGCCCGGAGTGTGCCCGTCAGGTGCGGCCGATCCGGGCCCCGCGGCCTGCCCGACCCTCGAAGGCCGTCCCACCCGCACGTCAGGAGCCGTCGCCCGTGAAGGCACTCGTCAAGCAGAAGGCCGAGCCCGGCCTCTGGATGATCGACGTCCCGAAGCCCGAGATCGGCCCCGGCGAGGTGCTGATCAAGGTCCTGCGGACCGGCATCTGCGGCACCGACCTGCACATCCGCAAGTGGGACGGCTGGGCGCAGCAGACCATCAGGACCCCGCTCGTCCTCGGCCACGAGTTCGTCGGCGAGGTCGCCGAACTCGGCGCCGGCGTCACGGACATCGCGATCGGCGACCTGGTCAGCGGCGAGGGCCACCTGGTCTGCGGCAAGTGCCGCAACTGCCTGGCCGGCCGCCGCCACCTGTGCCGCAACACCGTCGGCCTGGGCGTCAACCGGGACGGCGCGTTCGCCGAGTACGTGGCGCTGCCCGCCTCCAACGTCTGGGTGCACCGGGTTCCGGTCGACCTGGACGTCGCCGCGATCTTCGACCCCTTCGGCAACGCCGTGCACACCGCGCTGTCCTTCCCGCTGGTCGGCGAGGACGTGCTGGTCACCGGCGCCGGCCCGATCGGCATCATGGCCGCCGCCGTCGCCAAGCACGCCGGCGCCCGCAACGTGATGATCACCGACGTGTCCCCGTACCGACTCGACCTGGCCCGCGAGGTCGGGGTGACGCTGGCGCTCAACGTCGCCGAGCACACCATCGAGGAGGGCCAGCAGAAGCTGGGCCTGCGTGAGGGCTTCGACGTCGGCCTGGAGATGTCCGGCCGGCCCGAGGCGATGCAGTCGATGATCGCCAACATGACCCACGGCGGGAAGATCGCCATGCTCGGCCTGCCCGCCGAGCAGTTCCCGGTGGACTGGGCCTCGGTCGTCACCTCGATGATCACCATCAAGGGCATCTACGGCCGCGAGATGTTCGAGACCTGGTACGCGATGTCCGTGCTGCTGGAGGGCGGCCTGGACCTCAGCCCGGTGATCACCGGCCGCTACCCCGCCGCCGACTTCGAGGCCGCCTTCGACGACGCCGCGAGCGGCAACTGCGGCAAGATCATCCTCGACTGGACCGCCTGAGCCACCCCGCCGACACAGAAGGAGCCTGTCGTGTTCGACAACGTGCGCGCCGACCTCGCCGCCACCCTCGACGAGATCCGTGAGGCCGGCCTGTTCAAGCCCGAGCGGGTGATCGGATCCCCGCAGAGCGCCGCGGTCACCGTCACCGGCGGCGGCAAGCCCGGCGAGGTGCTGAACTTCTGCGCCAACAACTACCTCGGCCTGGCCGACCACCCCGAGGTGCTGTCCGCCGCCAAGGACGCCCTCGACCGCTGGGGCTACGGCATGGCCTCGGTGCGCTTCATCTGCGGTACCCAGGACGTGCACAAGGAGCTGGAGGACCGCCTCTCGGCCTTCCTCGGCCAGGAGGACACGATCCTCTACTCCTCCTGCTTCGACGCCAACGGCGGAGTGTTCGAGACCCTGCTGGACGACCGCGACGCCGTCATCTCCGACGCGCTCAACCACGCCAGCATCATCGACGGCATCCGGCTCTGCAAGGCCCGCCGCCACCGCTACGCCAACCGCGACATGGCCGATCTGGAGAAGCAGCTCCAGGACGCCCAGGACGCCCGCCGCCGCCTGATCGTCACCGACGGCGTCTTCTCCATGGACGGCTACGTCGCCCCGCTGCGGGAGATCTGCGACCTGGCCGAGCGCTACGACGCCATGGTCATGGTGGACGACTCGCACGCCGTCGGCTTCGTCGGCGCGAACGGCCGCGGCACGCCCGAGCTGCACGGCGTGATGGACCGGGTGGACATCATCACCGGCACCCTGGGCAAGGCCCTCGGCGGCGCGTCCGGCGGCTACGTCGCCGCCCGCCGGGAGATCGTCGCCCTGCTGCGCCAGCGCTCCCGCCCGTACCTGTTCTCCAACTCGCTGGCCCCGGTGATCGCGGCCGCCTCGCTGAAGGTGCTCGACCTGGTCGAGCGGTCCAACGAGCTGCGCGAGCGGCTGGCGGCCAACACCGCGCTGTTCCGCAGCCGGATGACCGAGGCCGGGTTCGAGATCCTGCCCGGCGACCACGCGATCGCCCCGGTCATGATCGGCGACGCGGCCAAGGCCGGCCGGCTCGCCGAACTCCTCCTGGAGCGCGGCGTGTACGTGATCGGCTTCTCCTACCCGGTGGTCCCGCACGGACAGGCCCGGATCCGGGTGCAGCTGTCCGCGGCGCACTCCACCGAGGATGTCGAGCGCGCCGTCGCGGCCTTCGTGGACGCGCGCGCCGCACTGGGGGAGTAGCCCCCGTCGGGCCCGGCAGGGGCCCGCACAGACCGCCCGTGGGCCGGACCGCTCGGAACCGGACCGGCCCACGGGCTCACGACCGCCGTGCGGCGAAGGCGCGCATCGACGCGCCCGCGCCGCACGGCCACCAACCACCTGCCGCACCCTCCCGCCGCGGGGGCGGGACGCCGGCCCGGCCGGCGCCCCGCCCCCGTTCGCGGTTTCGCGGGTGCCCCCGGGATCGGATCAGTCGTCGTCCTGGCCTTGGCCCTGGTCGCCGTCTCCCTGATCGTCGCTGCCCTGGTCGTCGCCGTCGCGGTGACCGGTGGGCTTGGCGAAGACCTGGTAGCCGTCGCTCGCCGGGCCGCCCGTGCCGGCGGTCAGGTTGCCGCTGGTCGAGCCGAACACCACCGTGCGGCCGTGGGCGTCCACGAAGGGGTCGACCGAGGAGCCGTTGCCGAGCGAGCCGTCCGGCGCGGTGGAGACCCGCTCGGTGCGGCCGGTGCGCAGGTCCTGGCGGTAGACCTCCCAGCCCGGGTGCTGCGGGCCGGCCACCAGGTTGTCGGCGGCGGAGGAGAAGTAGAGCCAGCGGTTGTCGGCGGTGATCCGGCCGTGGCCCGAGGAGCCGACCGAAGTGGTGCCGGGCAGGCCGCCGCTGACCCTCGTCACGGTGCCCTTCCGCAGGTCCCGGACGTACAGCACGGTGTGGTACCGGTGGCCGCCGGTCGACCCGCCGGGCTCGGGCAGGGCGTAGACCGCGCGCCGCCCGTCCGGGCTGATCGTCGCGTCGAAGCTCGCGTAGCCGAGCTTGCCGTCGAGGTCGAGGCTCGCGGCGGAGATGCGGCCGGACTCGACGTCGTACGTGTAGTAGGCGCCGGTCGTCGGCCGGGCCAGGTTCGGCCGGGCCAGGTCGAGCTGCGCCAGGTTCGGCCGGGCGCTGCGGGGCAGGGCCGGGGCGGCGCCGGGGGCCTGTTCGACGTCGGCGGGGGCGGCCTCGGCGGCCGGGGCGGCGAGGGCGGGGGCCTGGTCGGCCGGCAGCAGGTTGCCGGCGAAGGAGGTGAAGCCGATGGTGCGGCCGTCCGCGCTGATCGTCGGGTTGAGGGACATGCCGTCGCCCGGCTTGCCGTCGACGCCGAGGGACACCAGGCGGGTCGTCCCGCTCCGGCGGTCGGTGACGTAGATGTTGTAGTCCCAGGTGTAGGGCCTGGCGAGCGACGGGTCGCCGCCCTGGAGGCCCGGGACGAGGTCGGTGCGGCTGGACACGAACGCCACGTAGCGGCCGTCGGCGCTGATCGAGGGGGCGTACGAGGCGTGGAACCGGTCGGTGTCCGTGCCGGTGAGCCCGCCGCTGATGAGCTCGGTGCGGCCGGTGCGGCGGTCGCGGAGGTACACGTCGTCCCGGCCCTGGACCTGCATGCCGGGTACCACGTTCGGGGCGTCGCTGTCGAAGGCGACGTAGCGGCCGTCGGCGTTGATCGCCGCGTAGTCGGTGAAGCCGTCCAGCGCCTCGCCGCCGGCGCTCAGGTCGACCCGCTCGGTGCGGCCGGTCCACAGGTCCCGGACGTAGGCGTCGCGGCCGCTCTTCGCGGGCTGGGACACCAGGTTGCCGGCCCACGAGGTGAACAGGGCGTAGCGGCCGTCCGCGCTGATCCCCCGGCTCCACGACTGGTTGTCCGGCACGGCGCCGTTCAGGCCGACGCTGACCTGCGTGGTGCCGCGCAGGACCGGTGCGGCCTGGGCGGGCGCCGCTGCGGCGGCGAGCACGGCGGCGGCCGCCAGGATGCTGCCGCCGCCCGCGAGCCACCGGCTGCGGGCGGTACGGGTGCTGGGTGTCATCGATGATCCTCCCCAGATCACGGTGCCGGGCCCCTCGGCCCCCGCGGCCCGGTTGGGCACGAGCCAAGCTCCGTACGGCCGGGCGGTCAACGAAGGGAAGCGATCTCGTCCGGAAATACGCCACGGGTGGTACCGCCGGCCGGGAGTCCGGTCCCGGCCGGTCCGCCGCCGGCCGGCCCAGCACCCCGGCCGGCCCGGTTCGCTCCGCCGCGCTGGCAGAATTGGTCTGTGATCGACGCACGACGGCTGCGGACCCTGCGGGCCGTGGCGGACCACCGCACCGTGACCGCCGCGGCGGCCGCCCTCTACCTGACCCCCTCCGCGGTCTCCCAGCAGCTGGCCGCCCTGGAGCAGGAGACCGGGCACCACCTGCTCGCCCGCGAGGGCCGGGGCGTGCGGCTGACGGCGGCCGGGGAGATCCTGCTCGGCCACGCCGATGTCGTGCTCGCCCAGTTGGAGCGCGCGGAGGCCGACCTGGCCGCGTACCGGGCGGGCGTCTCCGGGGAGGTCACCGTCGCCTCGTTCGCGACGGGTATCGCCTTCGTGCTCGCGCCCGCGATCGGCCTGCTCGCCGAGCACGCGCCGGGGGTGCGGCTGAAGGTGCTGGACGCCGAGGGTGACGCCAGCCTGCCGATGGTCCTGGAGGGCCGGGCCGATGTCGCGGTGGCCGTCGAGTACCGGGGCGCCCCGCGCGCGGACGACGCCCGGCTGACCCGGGTGCCGCTGTACGCCGAGCCCTTCGAGGCCGTCCTGCCGCTGGACCACCGGCTGGCGGCCGAGGCCGGTCCGCTCGCCGTGGCCGCGCTCGCCGACGAGCCGTGGATCGGGCCGTACCCGGGCAATCCCTGCCATGACGTGGTCCTGCTGGCCTGCGAGCACGCCGGGTTCCAGCCCCGGCTGGTGCACTCCTCGGACGACTTCCGCGCCGTCGTGGCCCTCGCCTCGGCGGGTGTCGGGGTCGCCCTGGTGCCGAGCTCGGCGCTGCGCGGCGTCGACCTGGGTAAGGTCGCGGTCCGCCCGGTCGACAGCGAGCTCGCCACCCGCCGGGTCTTCGCGGCCGTCCGGGCCGGGGCCGACGGGCATCCGCTGATCCGCCCGGTCCTCGACACCCTGGCCGAGGCGGCGGCCGCGAGCGCGTAGCGCTGCGGGGGCGCTGGGGGCCGCGGGGGCGTCCGGAAACGGTTCTGCGGCTGCTCGGCGTCCCGGGTCGGGCGGCCGCGCCGTGTGCTGTCGGCGTGGCGTCCCGGCCAGGGCGGCCGTGCAGCCGCTGGTCCGTGTGGGCGGTCGGGTGTCCGACCGCCGGGGTCACCCGTCCGTGAGGGTGATCAGGCGGACGGCGGGTGCGGAGACGACCTGTACCACCGTCGTGCCGGGCAGGCGCAGCTTGACGAAGCCGCCCTGGAAGGCCACCGACGCCCTGGGCACCGAGGAGACCACCCGGCCGTCGGCGTTCACCACCGTGTAGCCGTCGACCAGTTCGACGGCGGCCTCGGCCCAGTCCTCGTTCATGTGTCCCCCCGGTGTACGACCGTCCCTGCAAACGGTACCGATCGGTACCGCCTGCAGGACGGTACCGATCGGTACCGTTTGGCGTCAAGAGTGGTTAGGATCCGTCCCATGGCAGTCAACGCACGGGCGCGCCTGCTGAGCACGGCCGAGTCCCTCTTCTACGCGCACGGGATCCACGCGGTCGGTGTGGAGCGAATCCTCTCCGAGTCCGGTGTGGGCCGGGCCTCCTTCTACCGGCACTTCGCCGGCAAGGAGGCCCTGGTGACGGCCGTCCTGGAGGGCCGGGACGCGCGGTGGCGCGCCTGGCTCTCCGAACGGGTCGCGGCCCACGGCGGGCATCCGCTCCACGTCTTCGACGCGCTGGCCGAACGGTTCGCGGCGCAGGACTACCGGGGGTGCGTCGCCATCAACACGATGACCGAGATCACCGACCGCGCCAGCCCGGCCCGCGAGATGGCGGCCCTCCACAAGAGGCGCGTCGTCGAGCTGGTCGAACAGCTGCTGCGGGACGCGGACATCCCCGAACCCGGGCGCCTCGCGCGGCAGTTCGCCCTGCTGATGGACGGCGCCATCGTCACCGCCCTGCGCGAGGGCACCCCGGACGCAGCCTGGCGGGCCCGCGGCATCGCGCAGGCCCTGCTGGCCGCCTGAGCCGCCGCTGCGCCGCCCACATAGGGTGGGAGCGATGATCGTCCGTACGGCCAGGACATCCCGACCATCCCAAGGGGCCCCATGAGCGAGACCGCAGCTACCGACCACCGGCTCCCGGTCGGGGTGATCGGCCTGGGTGACATCGCGCAGAAGGCCTACCTGCCCGTGCTCACCGCGCTGCCCGGGCTCGACCTGCGGCTGATGACCCGGGACGCGGCCAAGCTCGACCGGATCGGCGAGGCCCACCGGATCGCGCCCGAGCACCGCTTCACCGACCTCGGCGCGCTGATCGGCAGCGGCATCCGCGCCGCGTTCGTGCACGCCGCCACCGACCAGCACGTCCCGATCGTCGAGCAGCTGCTCACCGCCGGAGTGGACGTCTACGTGGACAAGCCGCTCGACTACACCCTGGACGGCGCCCGCCGCCTGGTCGGCCTCGCCGACCGCACCGGCCGCTCGCTGACGGTCGGCTTCAACCGCCGCCACGCGCCCGGCTACGTGCAGGCCAAGGAGCGCCCACGCGACCTGATCGTGCTGCAGAAGAACCGCGAGGGGCTGCCGGAGGCCGCCCGCACCCTGGTCTACGACGACTTCATCCACGTCGTGGACGTGCTCCGCTTCCTCGCCCCCGGCGAGATCGAGCACGTGGACGTCCGGGCCCGCACCCGGGACGGCCTGGTCGAGCACGTGGTGCTCACCCTGGGCGGCGAGGGGTTCACCGCGCTGGGCATCATGAACCGGCTGTCCGGTTCGACCGAGGAGGTCCTGGAGGTCTCCGGCGGCGACTCCAAGCGGGAGGTGCGCAACCTGGCCGAGGTGGTCGACCACCGCGGCCAGCCCACCGTCCGCCGACGCGGCGACTGGGTGCCGGTCGCCCGCCAGCGCGGCATCGAGCAGTGCGTCGTCGCCTTCCTGGACGCCGTCCGCTCCGGGCGGACCGTCGACGCCCATGACGCGCTGCGCACCCACGAGCTGTGCGAGCTGGTCGTGGAGCGGATCGAGGCTTCCTGGGAGTCCGCTGGGAGCGGACTGTGAGAAGGCTGGGCTGACGGCCCGTCACGTCGCCCGAGCGGAACCGACAGTTCACCGACGAGGTCTTGTCGGGGCATTTTCTACGCGCGTATCTTGAGGGTCGCCGCGGGGGGCGGGCGTCCGTCCCCCGCTCCTTCGCTACGCGAGTAGCGCGCGCCCGAAGCGCGCCTCCGCCCGGACCGCCGTGCCACGACCGTGCCGCACGGCGGAGCTAGGAGTCCTGCCCGGTGACCACTGCCCCCGCACCCCGCCCCCGCAGAGCCCTGCTGCGCGCCGCCCTGATCCCGGCCTCGCTGGCCGCCTCGCTCGTGCTCGTCCCACTCCCGGTGGCGAACGCCGCCGCTGCCGCCACCCCCGCCCCGACCGAGGCCGGCCCGCTGCGGATCCACGACGTCCAGGGCTCCACCCGGATATCCCCGCAGGCCGGCAAGCCCGTCACCGGCGTCCCCGGGATCGTCACCGGCGTGCGCGCGTACGGCAGTTCCAAGGGCTTCTGGATCCAGGACCCGCACCCGGACGCCGACCCGGCCACCAGCGAGGGCATCTTCGTCTTCACCGGCGGCAACCCGACCGTCAAGGCCGGCGACTCGGTGCTGGTGAGCGGCAAGGTCACCGAGTACTACCCGGGCTACGCCGGCGGCTCGCAGTCCGTCACCGAGATCTCTGCCCCGGGCGTCACGGTCGTCTCCTCGGGCAACCCGCTGCCCGCCCCGGTGGTCGTGGACACCCGCAACATCCCCGGCACCTACGCCCCGGCGGCCGGCGCGGACGGCACCATCGACGCCGTCAAGCTCGACCCGGAGAAGTACGCCCTGGATTTCTACGAGTCCCTGGAGGGCATGCTCGTCCAGGTCAAGGACGTCCGGGTGATCCAGGCGACCGACAAGTACAACGAACTCTGGGTCGCCGCCGACCGCCAGGATCAGCGCAGCAAGCGCGGCGGCGTGCTGTACGAGTCCTACCGCGAGCCCAACGTCGGCCGTCTGATGGTGCAGCAGCAGGCGGCGTCCTCGCAGCAGCCGTTCCCGGTGGCCAACGTCGGCGACGAGCTGACCGGCACCACCACCGGCCCGCTGGACTACAACCAGTTCGGCGGCTACACGCTCGTCGCCGGCACTGTGGGCACGCTGAAGGACAACCACCTCCAGCGCGAGGTGACCGCCCAGCCGAGCGACCGCGAACTCACCCTCGCCACCTACAACGTACAGAACCTGGCCCCGAACAACCCGGCCGCCAAGTTCGCCGAGCTCGCCCGGGGCATCGTCACCAACCTGCGCTCACCCGACGTCGTCGCCCTGGAGGAGATCCAGGACGACAACGGCAACAAGAACGACGGCACCGTGGACGCGAGCCGGACCGTCGCCACGTTCATCGCTGCGATCAAGGCGGCCGGCGGCCCGGCCTACGACTGGCGCTCCATCGACCCGCAGGACGGCAAGGACGGCGGCGAGCCCGGCGGCAACATCCGCCAGGTCTTCCTGTTCAACCCGCAGCGGGTCTCCTTCACCGACATCGCGGGCGGCGACGCCACCACCGCCGTCGGCGTCACCGGCACCGGCGCCGCCGCCGCGCTGACCGCCTCGCCCGGCCGGATCGAGCCGAACGACGAGGCCTGGACCGACAGCCGCAAGCCCCTGGTCGGGCAGTTCGCCTTCCGCGGCCGGAAGGTCTTCGTGATCGCCAACCACTTCAACAGCAAGGGCGGCGACCAGGGCATCGACAGCCGCTTCCAGCAGCCGACCCGCAGCTCCGAGGTGCAGCGGACCAGGCAGGCCACCGTCGAACAGGCCTTCGTCGCCCGGCTGCTGGCCGCCGACCCGGAGGCCGAGGTGGTCTCCCTCGGCGACTTCAACGACTACCAGTTCTCGCCCGCACTGGCCGCGCTCACCAAGGGCGGCGTGCTGCGTGACCTGGTGAACGAGCTGCCCGAGACCGAGCAGTACTCCTACGTCTACCAGGGCAACTCGCAGGTGCTGGACCACATCCTGGTCAGCCCCGAGGTCGGCTACGCCAAGTACGACGTGGTGCACATCAACTCCGAGTTCGCCCAGCAGGCGAGCGACCACGACCCCCAGGTGGTCCGCATCAAGCCGTGACGTGAGCTGCGGTTATCCTGCCTCCGTACGCTGCCTCCGCCGCCGGTGATCCCCGGCGGCGGAGGCAGCGCCGTGTGACAGGGCAGAGACGGGGAGACGATGGAGTACCGGATCGAGCGGATCGGCCGCGAGGACTGGCAGCGCCTGCGGAAGGTGCGGCTGGCCCAACTCCTCGACACGCCCCTGGCGTTCGGCGAGACCCATGAGTACGCGAGCCACCAGGGCGAGGGCAACTGGCGGGCCCGGACGAACTGGGTCAACGAGCCCGGCCGGATCGGCCTGGTCGCGGTGGACACCGACGGCGAGTGGGTCGGCACGATGCTCTCCGTACCGAACGCCGACCAGGCCGACGCCGTCGACCTGATCGGCGTCTGGGTGGACCCGGCGCACCGCGGCCGCGAGCGCGGCGTCGCGGACGCCCTGCTGGACGCGGTGCTCGGCTGGGCCCGCGACCGGGGCGCCGGGCGGATGCTGCTCGGGGTGCACGAGGCGAACCCCCGCGCCGCCGCCTTCTACCTGCGGCGCGGGTTCACGTACACCGGGGGCGAGACGCCGTACGTGCTGGACGCCTCGGCCCGGCTCCTGGAGATGGCCCTCCCGCTGGGGTGACATCGAGAGGGCCCGGATCCTGGAGACAGCCCTCCCGCTGGGCTGACGCCCGGGCGGGGAGGGCCCGGACCTCATCGGCCGACGTACTCCGCCAGGGCCTCGCCGGTCAGCGTCGAGCGGGCGGCGACCAGCTCGGCCGGGGTGCCCTCGAAGACCACCCGCCCGCCGTCGTGGCCCGCGCCCGGGCCGAGGTCGATGATCCAGTCGGCGTGCGCCATGACCGCCGGGTGGTGCTCGATCACGACGACCGACTTGCCGGACTCCACCAGCCGGTCCAGCAGCCCGAGCAGCTGCTCGACATCGGCCAGGTGCAGGCCGGTGGTCGGCTCGTCCAGGACGTAGACGCCGCCCTTGTCCGCCATGTGGGTGGCCAGCTTGAGCCGCTGCCGCTCGCCCCCGGAGAGCGTGGTGAGCGGCTGTCCGAGGCTGACGTAGCCGAGCCCGACGTCCGCCAGCCGCTCCAGGATCCGGTGCGCGGCCGGGAGCCTGGCCTCGCCCGAGCCGAAGAACTCCGCGGCCTCGGTCACCGACATCGCCAGCACCTCGGCGATGTCCCGGCCGCCGAGCCGGTACTCCAGCACCGCGGGCTGGTAGCGCTTGCCCTCGCAGTCCTCGCACGTGGTGGCCACCCCGGCCATCATCGCCAGGTCGGTGTAGACCACGCCCGCGCCGTTGCAGGTCGGGCAGGCGCCCTCGGAGTTGGCGCTGAACAGGGCCGGCTTCACGTCGTTGGCCTTCGCGAAGGCCTTGCGGACCGGTTCGAGCAGCCCGGTGTAGGTGGCCGGGTTGCTGCGCCGGGAGCCGCGGATCGCGCCCTGGTCGACCGAGACGACGCCGGCGCCCGGTGCGATCGAGCCGTGGATCAGCGAGCTCTTGCCGGAGCCGGCCACCCCGGTCACCACCGTGAGCACCCCGAGCGGGACGTCCACGTCCACGTTCCGCAGGTTGTGGGTGTCCGCGCCCCGGATCTCCAGCTGCCCGGTGGGCTTGCGCACCTCCTCCCGCAGCGGCGCCCGGTCGGCCAGGTGGCGGCCGGTGACGGTGCCGCTGCCGCGCAGCCCCTCGACGGGCCCCTCGTAGCAGACCGTGCCGCCCGCCGTGCCGGCGCCGGGGCCGAGGTCGACGACGTGGTCGGCGATCGCGATGGTCTGCGGCTTGTGCTCCACCACGAGCACGGTGTTGCCCTTGTCCCGCAGGCGCAGCAGCAGCTTGTTCATCCGGTCGATGTCGTGCGGGTGCAGGCCGGTGGTGGGCTCGTCGAAGACGTACGTGGTGTCGGTGAGCGAGGAGCCGAGGTGGCGGATCATCTTGACCCGCTGCGCCTCTCCGCCGGAGAGCGTGCCGGACGGGCGGTCGAGCGAGAGGTAGCCGAGGCCGATCTCCACGAAGGAGTCGAGGGCCTGGCGCAGCGTGGTGAGCAGCGGTGTCACGGAGGGCTCGTCGAGTGCGCGGACCCAGGCGGCGAGGTCGCTGATCTGCATCGCGCAGGCGTCGGCGATGCTGATCCCGGCGACCTTGGAGGAGCGGGCGGCCGCGCTGAGCCGGGTGCCCTCGCAGTCCGGGCAGGCGGTGAAGGTGACGGCCCGTTCCACGAAGGCGCGGATGTGCGGTTGCAGCGCGTCCTTGTCCTTGGCGAGCATCGACTTCTGGATCTTGGGGATCAGGCCCTCGTAGGTCAGGTTGACGCCGTTGACCTTGACCTTGGTCGGCTCCCGGTGGAGGAAGTCCCGCAGCTCCTTCGCGGTGTAGTCGCGGATCGGCTTGTCCGGGTCGAGGAAGCCCGAGTTGGCGTAGATGCCGACCGTCCACCAGCTGTCGGTCTTCCAGCCGGGGATGGTGATCGCGCCCTCGGAGATCGACTTGGTGGCGTCGTAGAGCTGGGTGAGGTCGATGTCGGAGACGGTGCCGCGCCCCTCGCAGCGCGGGCACATGCCGCCGGTGATGCTGAAGCTGCGCCGTTCCTTGACGGTCTTGCCGCCGCGTTCGACGGTGACCGCGCCGGCCCCGCTGATCGAGGGGACGTTGAAGGAGAAGGCCTTGGGGGAGCCGATGTGCGGGGTGCCGAGGCGGCTGAAGAGGATGCGCAGCATCGCGTTGGCGTCGGTGGCGGTGCCGACGGTGGAGCGCGGGTCGGCGCCCATCCGCTGCTGGTCGACGATGATGGCGGTGGTGAGGCCTTCGAGGACGTCCACCTCGGGGCGGGCCAGGGTGGGCATGAAGCCCTGGACGAACGCGCTGTAGGTCTCGTTGATCAGCCGCTGGGACTCGGCGGCGATGGTGTCGAAGACCAGCGAGCTCTTGCCCGAACCGGACACGCCGGTGAACACCGTCAGGCGGCGCTTGGGGAGGTCGACGCTGACGTCCTTGAGATTGTTCTCGCGCGCGCCGTGGACGCGGATCAGGTCGTGGCCGTCGGCGGCGTGCGGCTCGGGCGGGTGCGCGTCCGTCCTCTTGGACATGGTTCTGGTCTCTCCCTGTCGGTCGGGCGGGCCCGTCCCCGCGGTCACGGTCGGTGGTGGAGCCCTTCGATCCAACCAGGATCGAACGGATCCGGACCGGCCGGTGCCGTAGCGGGGCGGGCCCGTCGGGCGGGTGGTTGCCGGGTGGTTCAGCGCACTTCGTTGAAGCGGATCAGGTTGCCGGCCGGGTCGCGGAAGGCGCAGTCGCGCGGGCCCCACGGCTGCTCGGTCGGCTCCTGCACCAGCTCGGCGCCGCCGGACTTCAGCCGGTCGAAGGTGGCGTCCAGGTCGGGGGTGGCCAGGACGAGCCGGGCGTAGGTGCCCTTGGCCATCATCTCGGTGATCGTCTTGCGCTCCTCCTCGGTGACCCCGGGGTCCGCGGCCGGCGGCTCCAGGACCACGGAGACGCCGGCCTGGCCGGGCGCCCCGAGGGTGATCCAGCGCATCGGGCCGCCGCCGACGTCGTTGCGGACCTCGAAGCCGAGCAGGTCGCGGTAGAAGGCGAGGGAGGCCTCGGGGTCGGTGTGCGGGAGGAAGGTCCAGTGAATGGTGATGTCGTTCATGAGGGCAACGCTAGGCGGGCCCCCGGGCCGGGCGCTTCTCGAATCCTGATCGGTCCGCGTGCCCGGCCCGGCGGCGAGCGCTGTCAGATGGTGAGCGGGTCAGACGGGCGGCAGCAGATCGCTCTCGCTGACGGTGTACGTCAGCGGGGGGTAGCGGAAGTCCGTCTCGGTGTTCTCACGGCGTCGCAGCCGGTAGAACTCCTGCCGCTGCTCCTCGTCGGCCGAGCGGAGGCGCGCACCGTGCGGGAGGTACGCATGGCCGTCTCGGAACCGGACGGAGGTCTTCGACGCCCGGAAGGTCACGCCCAGCCACTGGTTGTCCGCCGCCTGGACGGGCTTGTCCAACACGATCCTGTGCCGGAGGCGCCGGTTCGAGGCGACGGAGAACGCGACGACACTGTGGTGGGCGAGCGGGATCTCGAACGTCCCGCCCCCGGCGTCCTTCGACTCGAAGACCAGCTTCCTCGGCGGCCCTGCTTCGGGACGTCGGTAGCAGGAGAAGACGGCGATGTACGAGTCGTCGGCCAGATCGAGGGCTTGGTCGCTGTGGCTGCCCATGGTGGTGTAGGCGTTCGTGTAGCTCTCGATGAGGGCGTTGTTGAAGCCGACCGAAAGCCCCGCACGTTCCTGGATCCTTCGCGCGAGGTGTTCGTGCACCGCCCGGAACCGCTGCGTCGGACTGCCGTACCGGGTGGTCGTCCGCACGAGCGGCACGCCACCCGCCTCGTCGATCCGGGCAAGGGTGGCGCCCCGGCGGCCTTTTCCCACGTCTTCGAGGCGAGCCGACGCCGACAGCTCGGCGAAGAGGCCCTCCTCGGCCGGCAGCGGGTACGAGAGGATTTCGTCCGAAATCCTAGGCTCGGGGGGCAAGGTAGTCTCCCGTGTTCATGCTGAAGCGGAATCCGTCGCCGTAGTCGATCGTGGACGAGGTCCTGTTCTCCTCGGCGTACAGCCTGCGGAGGTCGTCCATGCCGGCCGGTGTGGGCGGCCCCAGCTCCACCAGGCCTCCGGCCGCTTTGAGGAACGTGCGGCCGTCCTTGTGCACGGCTTCGGTGCCGGAGCAGCGCACCACGTATCCCAGGCGGGTCGGGAGCGATTCGGCGGCCAGCATGGAGGGCCGGATCTCGTGCGTGTACAGGCGGTTGGTGGACAGCGGCATGAGGAACACGGAGCCGGGGTGGAGGGTCAGGGTGAACTGCGGGGGGAGCGTGCCGCCGCCGTGTTCCCCGGCCGGTTCCTTGAGTCGGAAGTGGAGCCTGGTCAGTCCGCTGGCACCCTTCACGCCGTGGTCGAAGGCGTCCTCGGCCAGCGGCTGCAGCTTGTCGAGCCGGTCGTAGAAGGTGCAGAAGGCCATGATGCCGTTGGCGGGCATGTCCTTGGTCTTGTCGGCGTGGGCCGAGATCCTGGCCTTGGACTGCTTGCGCCCGGCCGTGGCACGGGTGTTGTGGTAGATCTGGGCGAGGACGTGGTTCAGCGGCGCGTGGTTCCGGAAGACGGCGGCGGCCTCGCGGTTCAGGTCCGCCACGATGCGGGTGTCGGTCGGGCGGAAACCCTCGGTCGGCCCGGAGAGGTTCGTGGAGCACCGGAGCAGGCGGAAGTGCAGTTCGTCACCGTCCCGGGTGACGGGCGTCAGGTAGATCCCGCTGCGATGGGCCGTCCCGGGTTTGGTGGACTCCGTCAGGGACTGGAACGCGTGCTCGGCACGGATGCGTCCGAAGTGGTCGTCGCCGGGGTCGAAGAAGCGGCGGTAGTACACGCCGACGCCGTGGACACGGGTGGGAACGCGGCCGAGGTCGACCAGGGTCCACGGTTGGCCGGCGTCCCCGTGGCGGTCCTCGCGGTAGCCGTGTGACAGCTCCCGGATGACGAACACCCGGTCAGCCGTGCGCAGTTGGCGGTCGCTGATCGTCGATATGTCGCCACAGAGGTAGACGGTCCTGTGCGTGAGGTCGGGCGCACCGGACGCAAGGTCCTCCGGTGTGACCGTGGACCCGAAGAAGTCCCGGATCAACCGGCTCACGTCGTCATCGTGCGGTGTCGAAGGCGCAACCAGGATGGTGCCCGCATCCTCGATGCGGGCTTCGGCCGGCTCTGTTGTGTGCATCAAACGGTCCCCGCCATTCGCAGATCTTGGTGATCGGTCAAAACCGTAACCGTTGACGGCAACGGGCCGCCCCCGGCATCGGTTCCGACCGCGGCGGACGGCCGCCGGTCCGGGTGCTCCGTACGGCGAAACAAGCAGGCGTGATTGCTTTTTTCGCGAGGCGGTGCCACGCTGCTGCCCGACGGCGATCCCGCTGGGGCGTCGCCAACTCACCGGCAGGGGAGGCGCATTGGTGCGCGACGGCGCGGTACTGCGGATCGGCAACGGCTCGGGGTTCTACGGCGACCGCTTCGCCGCGATGCGGGAAATGCTCACCGGCGGGCCGCTGGACGTCCTCACCGGGGACTACCTGGCCGAGCTGACCATGCTCATCCTGGCGCGGGACCGGCTGAAGGACCCGTCGCTCGGCTACGCCCGGACCTTCCTGCGCCAGATGGAGGACTGCCTCGGGCTGGCCCGCGAGCGCGACGTCAAGATCGTGGTG
This sequence comes from Kitasatospora sp. NPDC023385, assembly GCF_055664045.1. Taxonomy (NCBI): domain Bacteria; kingdom Bacillati; phylum Actinomycetota; class Actinomycetes; order Kitasatosporales; family Streptomycetaceae; genus Kitasatospora; species Kitasatospora sp. NPDC023385. Next base: position 293,832 of record NZ_JBVOOL010000004.1, read on the forward strand.
AACGCGGGCGGCCTCAACCCGGCCCGGCTCGCCGACGAACTGCGCGAGCTGGCCCGGCGGCTGGGCGTCGAGGCCGCCGTCGCGCACGTCGAGGGCGACGACCTGCTGCCGCGCCGGGCCGAACTCGGCCTGCCCGACGGCCTGGTGGCGGCCAACGCCTACCTCGGCGCGTTCGGCATCGCGGCCTGTCTGGCCGAGGGCGCGGACGTGGTGGTCACCGGCCGGGTGACGGACGCGGCACTGGTCGCCGGGCCCGCGATCGCCCGCTTCGGCTGGACCCCGAAGGACCTCGACGCCCTGGCCGGGGCGGTCGCCGCCGGACACGTCCTGGAGTGCGGCGCCCAGGCGACCGGCGGCAACTACGCCTTCTTCCGCGAGCACGACGTGACCCGGCCCGGCTTCCCGATCGCCGAACTGCACGCCGACGGCTCCAGCGTGATCACCAAGCACCCGGGCACCGGCGGCGCCGTCACCATCGGCACCGTCACCGCCCAACTCCTGTACGAGACCGGCGGACCGCACTACCTCGGGCCGGACGTCACCGCCCGGCTGGACACCGTGCGGCTCACCGAGGAGGGCCCGGACCGGGTCCGGATCGACGGCGTGCGGGGCGAGGCCCCGCCGCCCACCCTGAAGGTGGGCCTCAACCGGATCGGCGGCCACCACAACGAGGTGGTCTTCGTCCTCACCGGCCTGGACGTCGAAGCGAAAGCCGCCCTGGCGCGACGGCAGTTCGCCGAGGCCCTGCCGCCCGAAGCCCGCCCCGCCGAACTGCGCTGGACGCTCGCCCGCACCGACCACCCGGACGCGCCGACCGAGGAGGCCGCCTCCGCCCTCCTGCGGCTGACCGCCCGGGATCCCGACCCGGCCAAGGTCGGACGGCAACTCGGCAAGGCGGCCGTGGAGTCGGGCCTCGCCGGCTACCCCGGCTTCCACCTCACCGCCCCGCCCGGGCCGGGCTCGCCGTACGGGGTGTTCACCGCCGTGTCCGTCGACGCCGGGGCCGTCGAGCACACCGCCGTCCTGCCCGGCGGCCGCCGACTCGCCGTCCCGCCCGTACCGGCCACCGCACAATCCGGCGACGCCGTCGGCGAGTTGCCCGAGCCGCTGCCGGCCGGACCGACCCGGCGGGCCCCGCTCGGCCTGGTGGCCGGCGCCCGGAGCGGGGACAAGGGCGGCGACGCCAACCTCGGCGTCTGGGCCCCCACCGACGACGGCTGGCGCTGGCTCGCTCACGCCCTCACGGTGGAGCGGCTGCGCGCACTCCTCCCCGAGACGGCGGACCTGACCGTCACCCGGCACCTCCTGCCGAACCTGCGCGCCGTCAACTTCACCCTCACCGGCCTGCTCGGCGAGGGCGTCGCCGCCCGGCACCGCTTCGACCCGCAGGCGAAGGCCCTCGGGGAGTGGCTGCGCTCCCGCCACCTGGACATCCCGGAACGGCTCCTGGCCCGGGAGCCGTTCCCCGACCGTGCGGAGGCGCCGCGATGACCGTCCTGCCCACCCGCGTCGACCCGGCCGGCCCGGAGTACGCCGAGCACCGCGCCGCGATGCTCGCCAAACTCGCCGACCTGGAGGCCGAGCACGCCAAGGCGTTGGCCGGCGGCGGCCCCAGGTACCTGCAGCGCCACCGCGAGCGCGGCAAGCTGCCGGCCCGCGAGCGGATCGAGCTGCTGGTCGACCCGGACTCCCCGTTCCTGGAGCTGTCCCCGCTGGCCGCCTGGGGCAGCGACCACCCGGTGGGTGCCGCGCTGGTCACCGGCATCGGGGTGATCGAGGGCGTGGAGTGCGTGATCACCGCCAACGACCCGACCGTGCGCGGCGGCGCCAGCAACCCCTGGACGCTGCGCAAGGCCCTGCGAGCCAACGAGATCGCGCGGCACAACCGCCTCCCGCTGGTGAACCTGGTGGAGTCCGGCGGCGCCGACCTGCCCAGCCAGAAGGAGATCTTCATCCCCGGCGGCGCCCTCTTCCGCGACCTCACCCGGCTGTCCGCCGCCGGCGTCCCCACCGTGGCCGTGGTGTTCGGCAACTCGACGGCCGGCGGCGCGTACGTGCCCGGCATGTCGGACCACACCGTGCTGGTCAGGGAGCGGGCCAAGGTGTTCCTCGGCGGCCCGCCGCTGGTCAGGATGGCCACCGGCGAGGAGTCGGACGACGAGTCGCTCGGCGGCGCCGACATGCACGCCCGCACCTCCGGCCTGGCCGACCACTTCGCGGTGGACGAGGCCGACGCCCTGCGGCTGGCCCGCCGGATCGTCGCCCGGCTCGACCACCGCAGGGCCGGCCCCGCGCCCGACCCGCGCGCCGAGCCGCCGAGGTACGACGAGGAGGAGCTGCTGGGCATCGTCCCCGGCGACCTCAAGGTGCCCTTCGACCCGCGCGAGGTGATCGCCCGGCTGGTCGACGGCTCCGACTTCGACGAGTTCAAGCCGCTCTACGGCACCAGCCTGGCCACCGGCTGGGCCCGCCTGCACGGGTACCCGGTGGGCGTGCTGGCCAACGCGCACGGCGTGCTGTTCAGCGCGGAGTCCCAGAAGGCCGCCCAGTTCATCCAGTTGGCGAACCAGCGGAGCACCCCGCTGCTGTTCCTGCACAACACCACCGGCTACATGGTCGGCAGGGACTACGAGCAGGGCGGCATCATCAAGCACGGCGCGATGATGATCAATGCCGTCGCCAACTCCCGGGTGCCGCACCTGTCGGTGCTGATCGGCGCCTCCTACGGGGCCGGTCACTACGGCATGTGCGGCCGGGCGTTCGAGCCGCGCTTCCTGTTCTCCTGGCCGAGCGCCAAGTCCGCCGTGATGGGCCCGCAGCAGCTCGCCGGGGTGCTCTCGATCGTCGCCCGGCAGTCGGCCGCCGCGAAGGGGCAGCCGTACGACGAGGACGCGGACGCGGCGATCCGGGCGATGGTCGAGCAGCAGATCGAGGCCGAGTCGCTGCCGGTGTTCCTGTCCGGCCGGCTCTACGACGACGGCGTGATCGACCCGCGCGACACCCGGACGGTGCTCGGCCTGTGCCTGTCCGCGGTCCACAACGCGCCGGTCGAGGGTGCGCGCGGCTACGGCGTCTTCCGGATGTGAGGGGGCAATCGTGAGGTCCACGACAGTGCTGGCACCGACGACGTCGATCGGCAACCTGCTGGTCGCCAACCGGGGCGAGATCGCCCGCCGGGTCTTCCGCACCTGCCGGGAGCTCGGCATCGCGACCACCGCCGTCCACTCCGATCCGGACGCGGACGCCCCGCACGTGCGCGAGGCCGACGCGGCCGTCCGGCTGCCCGGGGCCGCGCCCGCCGACACCTATCTGCGCGCCGACCTGATCGTCCGCGCCGCGCTCGCCGCCGGGGCCGACGCCGTCCACCCCGGGTACGGATTCCTGTCCGAGAACGCCGAGTTCGCGCGGGCCGTACTGGACGCGGGCCTGCTCTGGGTCGGCCCGCCGCCGGCCGCGATCGCCGCGATGGGCTCCAAGACGGCCGCCAAGCGGCTGATGGCCGCGGCCGGCGTGCCCGTCCTCGGCGCGCTCGCCGAGCCGACCGAAGCCGACCTGCCGGTCCTGATCAAGGCCGCCGCGGGTGGCGGCGGCCGCGGCATGCGGGTGGTGCGCGCCCTCGCCGAACTGCCCGGCGAACTGGCGGCCGCCCGCGCCGAGGCCGCCAAGGCCTTCGGCTCGGACGAGGTGTTCTGCGAGCGCTACCTGCCCGCCGGGCGGCACGTCGAGGTCCAGGTGCTGGCCGACGCGCACGGCACGGTCTGGGCGGTCGGCGACCGCGACTGCTCGCTGCAGCGGCGGCACCAGAAGGTGATCGAGGAGGCGCCCGCCCCGGGCGTCCCGGAGCGGGTCCGGGCCGAGCTGCACGCCGCGGCGGTGAGCGCGGCCCGGGCGATCGGCTACGTCGGCGCGGGCACCGCGGAGTTCCTGCTCGCGGCGGACGGCGGGTTCTGGTTCCTGGAGATGAACACCCGGCTGCAGGTCGAGCACCCGGTCACCGAGGCGGTCACCGGACTGGACCTGGTGGCCCTCCAACTCGCCGTCGCCGAAGGGCAGGAGCTGCCGCCGCAGCCGCCCGCTCCGCACGGCCACGCGATCGAGGCCCGGTTGTACGCGGAGGACCCGGCCCGGGACTGGCAGCCCGCCACCGGCACCCTGCACCGCCTCGAACTCGCCGTTCCGCACGAGGAGTTCACCGGCCGGGGCATGCGGCTGGACTCCGGCGTGGCGGCCGGCGCCGAGATCACCCCGCACTACGACGCGATGCTCGCCAAGGTGATCGCCTGGGCGCCGACCCGCGCCGCCGCCGCCCGCCGGCTGGCCGACGCGCTGGCCCGCGCCCGGATCCACGGCCCGGCCACCAACCGGGAGTTGCTGGTCCGGGCGCTGCGGCACCCGGCCTTCCTGGCCGAGCGCCTGCACACCGGCTTCCTGGCCGAGCACGGGGCCGAACTCACCGCGCCGGACGCCCAGGGCATCGAACGCGCCGCCCTGGCCGCCGCCCTCGCCGACGCCGCCGCCCGGCGCACGGCGCTTCCGTCCGGTTGGCGCAACCTGCCCTCCCAGCCGCAGCTCAAGCGCTACCGGTCGGATGACGGCACCGAGTCGGAGGTCCGCTACCGCCTCACCCGCGCGGGCCTCCGGGCCGAGGGCCACCCGCAGACCGAACTGGTCGAGGCCGGCCCCGACCTGGTCGTCCTGTGCGAGGCCGACGTGCGGCGCGGCTACCGCGTCGCCCGCTACGGCGACCGGGTCCACGTCGACTCGCCCCTCGGCAGCACCGCGCTCACCGCCCTCCCGCGCTTCCCCGCCCCCGCCGTCCGCACCGACCCGGGTGCGCTGCTCGCCCCGATGCCCGGCACCGTCGTGCGCACCACCGCCGCCGTCGGCGACACCGTGACCGCCGGCCAGCCGCTGCTCGTGCTGGAGGCGATGAAGATGGAGCACCGCGTCACCGCCCCCGCCGACGGCATCCTCGTCGAACTGCGCGCCACCCCGGGCCGGCAGGTCGAACTCGGCACCCTGCTCGCCGTCGTGCAAACGGCGGACCCCGCCACCGTCTGAGGAAGGACCCCGCATGTCCGCCATCGGCAGCCAGCTCCTCGAAACCCCCGAACGCCGTGCCCTGCGCCAGGCCGTCGGCGACCTCGGGCGCCGCTACGGCTCCGCGTACTACCTCGCCAAGGCCCGGGCCGGCGAGCCCGCCGACGAACTGTGGGCGGAGGCCGGCAAGGCCGGCTACCTCGGCGTCAACCTGCCCGCCGAGTACGGCGGCGGGGGCGGCGGCATCACCGACCTCGCGATCGTCCTCGAAGAACTGGGCGCCGCCGGCTGCCCGCTGCTGCTGCTCATCGTCTCCCCGGCGATCTGCGGCACCGTGATCGCCCGCTACGGCACCGAGGAGCAGAAGCGGAGCTGGCTGCCCGGACTCGCCGACGGCAGCCGCAAGATGGCCTTCGGCATCACCGAGCCGGACGCGGGCTCCAACGCGCACCGGATCTCCACCGTCGCCCGCCGGGACGGCGCGGACTGGCTGCTCAGCGGCCGCAAGGTGTTCGTCTCCGGCATCGACCACTCCGACGCCGTCCTGTTCGTCGCCCGCACCGAGACCGCGGCCACCGGGGGGAGCCCCAGGCTCAAGCCCTGCCTGTTCGTCGTCCCGCGCGACACCCCCGGCTTCGAGTTCCGGCCGATCCCGATGGAACTCGTCGCCCCCGAGAAGCAGTTCCAGGTCTTCCTGGACGACGTCCGGCTGCCCGCCGACGCGCTGGTCGGCGACGAGGACGCGGGCCTGCTGCAACTGTTCGCGGGCCTCAACCCCGAGCGGATCCTCACCGCCGCCTTCTCGCTCGGCCTCGCCCGCCAGGCCCTCGGCAAGGCCGTCGAGTACGCGAGGACCCGCACCGTCTGGTCCACCCCGATCGGCGCCCACCAGGGGCTGGCCCATCCGCTGGCCCAGTGCGCGGTGGAGGTCGAACTGGCCCGGCTGATGACCCAGAAGGCCGGGCTGCTCTACGACGCGGGCGAGGACGCGGCCGCGGGGGAGGCCGCCAACATGGCCAAGTACGCGGCCGGGGAGGCCGCCGCCCGTACGGTCGACCAGGCGGTGCAGACCCTCGGCGGCAACGGCCTCACCCAGGAGTACGGGCTGGGCGCGCTGCTGGCGGCCACCCGGGTCGGCCGGGTCGCCCCGGTCAGCCGCGAGATGGTGCTCAACTACGTCGCCCAGCACACCCTCGGCCTGCCCCGGTCGTACTGAGCCGGGGCGCCGTGCCGCTGCTCACCGTGCCGAGGACAGGTGGGCGAAGACCACGGTGTTGGCCTCGTACCCGGTCTTCCGGTCGAACTTCCCGCCGCAGGTGATCAGCCGCAGCTCGGCCCGGCCGGTGCCGCCGCCGTACACCAGGGCGTCCGGGAAGTCCTTCTTCGCGAAGACCCGTACGGAGTCCACGGTGAACACGGCGGTGTGCCGGTCCTTGCGGGCCACCTCGACGGTGTCGCCCGGGCGCAGCAGCCCGAGCCGGTAGAAGACGGCCGGCCCGCTGCGGTTGTCCGCGTGCCCGACGACGACGGCGGTTCCGTCGGCTCCGGGCGCGGCTCCGTCCCGGTACCAGCCGGTGAGGTTGCGCTGCTCCATGGGCGGGGTGCCCGGTGCTCACGGTGGGGTGCTCCAGGGTCCGGGGCCGCACCCGGGGGTGGGCGGCCGTGGGGCAACACCGTCCGTGCGGGTGCCCCCGGGGGCAACCGTGCCACGCAGGCGCGGCCTCCGGTTCCCCACAATGGCCCAGCCTCCCCCCTGACTGTCCGTATGCTCCTGAACGCGCCCCGAACCGATCCACCAGCGGTTTTGTTGCTGCGTCAACTTCCTTACTGGAGGCTTACCTTGGTGTTCCGAAGTGAATTCCCGGACGTCCCCGTGGCCGACCTGCCGGTCCACGAGGCAGTGCTCGGCGCCGCGGCCCGGTACGGCGACCGGCCGGCTCTGATCGACGGCCTCACCGGGGAGCAGGTCAGCTACACGCAGCTCGCCGCCGCCGTCGAGCGGGTCGCTGCCGGGCTGGCCGGATCAGGGGTGCGCCGCGGAGACGTCATCGCCCTCTTCAGCCCCAACACGATCGCCTACCCGATGGCCTACTACGGCGCCACCCGGGCCGGCGCCACCGTGACCACCGTGCCCTCGCTGGCCACGCCCGCCGAACTTGCCGGCCAGCTGCGCGACAGCGGCGCCCGCCGGCTGATCACCGTCTCCCCGTTCCTGCCGACCGCCCGGACCGCCGCCGACCTGCTCGCCGAGCAGGGCCACCCGCTCACCGAGGTCCTCGTCCTGGACGGCGCCGACGGCCACCGCTCGCTCGCCGACCTGCTCGCCGCCCCCGGCCCCGCGCCCGAGGTCGCCATCGACCCGGGCGAGGACGTCGCCGTGCTGCCGTACTCCAGCGGCACCACCGGCCTGCCCAAGGGCGTGATGCTCACCCACCGCTCGATCGCCACCAACCTCGTCCAGTGCGACGCCCTCTACCGCCCCGGCGTGGGCGAGCGGGTGCTCGCCGTCCTGCCCTTCTTCCACATCTACGGCCTGGCCGCGCTGCTCAACCAGCCGCTGCGCTGCGGCGCCACCGTGGTCGTGCTGCCCCGCTTCGACCTGGAGCAGTTCTGCCGCGCCGTCGAGGAGCACCGGGTCCAGGCCCTGGTGGTGGCCCCGCCGATCGCGCTCGCCCTGGCCAAGCACCCGGTCGTGGACCGCTACGACCTCTCCTCCGTCGAGTACCTGCTGTGCGCCGCCGCCCCGCTGGACCACGAGCTCGCCGACGCCTGCGCCCGGCGCCTCGGCCTGCCGCACCTGCTCCAGGGCTACGGCATGACCGAGCTCTCCCCGGTCACCCACGTCGTCTCCCCCCGGGAGGGCGACCCCCCGCGCGGCTCGGTCGGCCGGATGGTCCCCTCCACCGAGCTGCGGATCGCCGCCCTGGACGGCTCCGGAGACGACCTCGGGCCCGGCGAGCGCGGCGAGCTGCTGATCCGCGGCCCCCAGGTGATGAAGGGCTACCTCGGCCGCCCCTGCGAGACCGCCGCCGTGATCGACACCGACGGCTGGCTGCACACCGGCGACGTCGGCTACGTCGACGAGCGCGGCTACCTGCACATCGTCGACCGGGTGAAGGAACTGATCAAGTACAAGGGCTACCAGGTCGCGCCCGCCGAACTGGAGGCCGTCCTGCTCGGCCACCCGCAGATCGCCGACGCCGCCGTGATCGGCGTCCCGGACGCCGAGGGCACCGAGTGCCCCAAGGCCTTCGTGGTCCGCGCCCCCGGCAGCGGGCTCACCGCCGAGGAGGTCACCGGGTACGTCGCCGCGCAGGTCGCCCCGTACAAGAAGGTCCGCGCGGTGGAGTTCGTCGACGCCGTCCCCAAGTCCGCGGCCGGCAAGATCCTCCGCCGTGAACTGCGCGCCCGCGAGGCCGCGCGCGCTGCCGCCCACTGAACCGGCAGGGCCCCGGCGGGCGAGGACCGGCGCCCGTCTGTGAGGATCGACCCGCCGCGCCCGCACCGGAACAGGAGCCGCCAGCAGCCATGGCCAGCCACCCCGCCGCCCGCACCCCCCAGCAGGACCGCAGCCGCGCGACCAGGGCCCGGCTGCTCGCGGCGGCCGTGGACTGCCTGGCCGAACTCGGCTGGCACGGCTCCACCGCCACCGTGGTCGCCGAGCGCGCCGGCGTCTCCCGGGGCGCCGCCCAGCACCACTTCCCGACCCGCGAGGACCTCTTCACCGCGGCCGTCGAGCACGTCACCGCCGAGCGGCTGGCGGCCGTCCGCGCCCACGCGGACGAGCTGCCGGCCGTCGGCCCCGACCGCACCCTGGCCGTGGTCGACATGATCGTGCGCCTCTACACCGGCCCGCTGTTCCGCGCCGCCCTGCACCTGTGGACCGCCGCCGCCACCGAGGAGGGGCTGCGCGAGCGGATCGTCGCCCTGGAGGGCCACGTCGGCCGGGAGGCCCACCGGGCCGCCGTCGAGTTCCTGGACACCGACGAGAGCCACCCCGGCGTGCGCGAGTCCGTGCAGGCCACCCTGGACCTCGCCCGCGGACTGGGCCTGGCCAACCTGCTCACCGACGACAGCCTCCGACGATCCGGGGTGATCCGGCAGTGGGCGGGCGTTCTGGAGAGTACGCTGCGGCCGGTACGCCCATGACGCCCGTACATCCGGAGCGGCCGGACGACTCCTGACCAAGGGGTCGCCGGGCGGCCGATGTCCGTGCAGTCTGGAGAAGAACCCCGGCCGGCACGGACCGCGAGGCCCACCCGGTCGGGACACGAGGCCGAACCGGGGTGCTGTCTGATCATGCACGGACACGAGTGGGACGCTACCGACGCCGCCGACCCGGCACCGGGCGGCGCCCCGGCACGTCCCGAGGACACCCGCCCCGAGGGCATACGTCCCCAGGGCATACGTCCCGAAGGACACCGGCTCGTCCCGCTCGCGACGGCCCTGCTCCAGGGCGACGGCCTGATCCTGCACTGGAGCGAGGACGCCGAGGCCCTGCTCGGCTACACCTCCGACGAGGCCGTCGGCAGCTACGCCGCCCAACTGCTCACCGACGCCGGCGACCGCACCGAGGTGCTGGACCTCTTCGGGCGGATCATGAACGGCACCGGCTGGTCCGGCGTCTTCCCGGTCCGCCACCGCGACGGCCACAAGGTCGACCTCGAGTTCCGCACCTACCCCATCGCCGGCCCGGCCGGCACCCTGCTGCTGCTCGCCACCGCCTCCGACATCCGCGCCCTGCACGCCGTCGAGGCCGACCTGGCGGTGCTGGACGGCATCTTCGGCCGCTCGCCGATCGGCATGGCCGTCTACGACCCGGACCTGCGCTACGTCCGGCTCAACGAGGCGCTCGCCCGGATGAACGGCGTGCCGGTCGCCGCCCACCTCGGCCGCCGGATATCCGCGGTGCTACCCGGCCTCAACAGCGCCGAGATCGAGCAGACCATAAGACAGGTGCTGACGACCGGCCGGCCCGTCGTGGACGCCCGCTCGCACGGCCGCGTCCCCGGCGACCCCAAGCGGGACCGCGCCTGGTCCGCCTCCTACTTCCGGCTGGAGGACTCCACCGGCCGGGTGTTCGGCGTCTGCTCCTCGATCATCGACGTCACCGAGCGCTTCCAGGCCGAGGCCCGCGCCGCCCGGGCCCAGGAGCGGCTGGCCACCATCGCCGAGGCGACCGCGCGGATCGGCACCACCCTCGACCTCCAGCGCACCGCCGAGGAGCTGATCGAGGCCGTCGTCCCCCGGTTCGCCGACTTCGCCACCGTCGACCTGCTGGAGCCGGTGCTGCGCGGCTCCGAGCCCACCGCGATCCCCTCCGACCGGACCGTCACCCTGCGCGCCGTCGCCGTCGGGGAGTCCTACGAGTCCGGCCTGGTGCACGCCGTGGACGTGGTCGGCGAGACCTCCGAGTACGCCCCCGACCGCAGCTACACCCAGTGCCTGCGCAGCGGGAAGCCGCTGGTCCGGGCCCACGTGGACGAGGAGGTGTTGCGCGGGCTGGTCTCCAGCGAGGACCGGGTGGCGCCCGGCATGGCGGCGGGCATCCACTCGTACCTGATGGTGCCGATCACCGCCCGGGGCATGGTGCTCGGCGGCTCCGAGTTCATCCGGATGCGCAACCCCGAGCCGTTCACCGCCGCCGACGTCGCCCTCGCCGAGGAACTGGTCGCCCGCACCGCGCTGGCCCTGGACAACGCCCGGCTCTACCGGCGCGAGCGGGAGACCGCCCTGACCCTGCAGCGCAGCCTGCTGCCGCAGGAGGTGCACCGCACCCTCGGCCTGGAGATCGCCTACCGTTACCTGCCCAGCAGCGTGGTCAGCGAGGTCGGCGGCGACTGGTTCGACGTGGTCCCGCTGTCCTGCGGGCGGGTCGCCCTGGTGGTCGGCGACGTGATGGGCCACGGCATCCGGGCCGCCGCCACGATGGGCCAGCTGCGCACCGTCGCCCGCACCCTCGCCACCCTCGACATGCCGCCCGAGCAGGTCCTCACCCGCCTGGACGAGACCGCCTCGGGAATCGGCGAAGGCCAGTTCGCGACCTGCGTCTGCGCGGTCTACGACCCGCTGGAGCGCACCCTCCAGATCGCCTCGGCCGGGCACCTGCCCCCGGTCCGGGTCGCCCCCGACGGCACCGCGCAGATGGTCGAGGTGCCGCCCGGCGTGCCGCTGGGCGTCGGCGGCGTGGCCTTCGAGTCGATCGAGTTCACCATTCCCGAGGGCGGCATGGTCGCGCTCTACACCGACGGCCTGGTCGAACGGCGCGGCCAGGACCTGGACGCCGGGATCGACCTGCTCGCCCGCACCCTCGCCGGGCCCGGCCGCACCCTGGAGGAGAGCTGCGACGCGGTCCTCGGGGCTCTGGTCACCGACGGCACGGAGGACGACATCGCGATGATCATGGCGCGGGTGCTGCCGCTGCCCGCCGACCGGATCGCGACCCTCCCGCTCACCGGCGGCGGCAGGCTGCCGGGCAAGGCCCGCCGGTTCACCCGGGCCACCCTGGAGACCTGGGGCCTGACCGCGCTCACCGACTACGCCGAACTGCTGGTCAGCGAACTGGTGACGAACGCCCTGCTGCACGCCGACGCCCCGCGCCGGCTGCGGCTGTTCCGCGACCGGGTGCTCACCGTCGAGGTCGCCGACGCCGGCGGGCAGGCCCCGCAGCTGCGTCCGTTCGCCGAGCAGGACGAGGGCGGCCGGGGGATGTTCCTGGTCAGTGAGCTGGCCCAGCGCTGGGGCAGCCGGCTCACCCGGGACGGCAAGGTGGTCTGGGCCGAGCTGGAGCTGCCGCTCGGGGCGAAGTAGCGGCGCACCGGAACGCGAGAACGGCCGTTCCCGACAGGAGAACGGCCGTTCCGTGGCGGCGGCCGGCGGCGCGGGTCACACGGGGACCTTCTCCGACACCTCCGCCGGCTCCTCGGCGGCCGCATCCGGCCCGGCCAGCCCGCGCAGCAGCCGCCAGGCCGTCACGGCCGCGCCGACCAGCAGCACGGCGGCCAGCAGCCCGGCGCTGTTCATGCCGCCGACGAAGACCTCCTTCGCGCTCGCCAGCAGCGGCTGCGCCACCTCCGGCGGCAGGCCCTGCGCCGTCTCGACGGCCGCGCCCAGCGACTCGCCGGCCCGGGCCGCGACCGCCGGGTCGGTGCCGGCCGGGACGGACAGCCCGTTCGCGTAGATCGAGCCGACCACCGAGCCGACCAGCGCGATGCCGAGCGCGGTGCCCAGCTCGTACGCCGTCTCCGAGACCGCCGAGGCGGCCCCGGCCCGGTCGGCGGGCGCGGCGCCCAGCACCAGGTCGGCGCCGAGCGTGTAGACCACGCCCTCGGCCGTGCCGACCAGGAGGAAGGACGCCGCCAGCAGCAGGTAGGTGGTGTCCTGCTGCAGGAAGCCGAGCGCGCCGACGCCCAGGCCCATCGCCAGCAGACAGGCCGTCAGCGCCTTCCGGGCGCCGAAGCGCCGGGCCACCCGGGCGGTCAGCAGACCGCCGACCACCGAGCCCGCGAAGGCCGGCAGCTCGGCCAGGCCGGCCTGGAGCGGTTGGTAGCCGCGGACCAGCTGCAGGTACTGCGAGACCACGAAGATCACGCCGGAGAGGCCGACCAGGGAGACCAGCGAGGCCGAGACCGCCGCGGTGAACCGGCGGTCGCGGAACAGCCGGACGTCGAGCAGCGGGGTCTCCAGCCGCAGCTGGCGGCGGACGAAGACGGTCAGCGCGGCGGCGCCCAGCACGAAGGCGGCGGGGACGTCCCAGCGGTCGACGCCGTGCGCGGCGGCCTCCTTCACCGCGTACACCACGCCGATCACCCCGGCCAGCGACAGGACGACGCTCAGCACGTCCCAGCGGCCGGGCTCCGGGTCCTTGGACTCGGGCAGCAGCCAGGCGCCGAAGCCCAGCAGCAGGAGCAGCACGGGGATGTTCATCAGGAACACCGAACCCCACCAGAAGTGCTCCAGCAGCGCCCCGCCGACCACCGGCCCGAGTGCGGCGCCGGCGGTGGCGGCCGCGCCCCAGATGCCGATCGCGGTGGCCCGTTCCCGGTCGTCCGGGAAGAGGCCGCGGATCAGCGAGAGGGTGGAGGGCATGATCGTCGCGCCGGCCACGCCGAGCAGCGCGCGGGCCAGGATCAGCCAGCCCGGGCCCGGCGCGTAGGCGGCCAGCAGCGAGGCGGCGCCGAAGGCGGTGGAGCCGGCCAGCAGCAGCCGCTTGCGGCCGATCCGGTCGCTCAGCGCGCCCATGCTGACCAGCAGGCCGGCCAGCACGAAGGAGTAGGAGTCGCCGATCCAGAGCAGCTGGGTGCCGGTGGGGCGCAGCGTCTCGCTGATCGACGGGATGGCGAGGGAGAGGACGGTCGCGTCGAGCGCGACCACGGTCACGGCCAGGACGAGGACGGCGAGGCCGGTCCAGCGCTGGCGGGCGGTCGGGGTGCTCATGGTTTATCGGTGTCCGGTCTGCGGTCCGAGGTGCTGGGGTCCGAGGTGCTGGGGTCCGAGGTGCTGCGGGCGGTGGGACTGGCGCCGGTGGGGCTTCCGCCGGTGGTCGGGCTGGCGGTGGTGTGGCCGGGGCCGGGGGCGTGCGGTCTGCGCAGCGCGCCGCCGAGGAAGAGCTCGGCGAGGGAGAAGGCGGCGTCGCGCGGGGCGAGCCGGCCGTCCTGGATGGACCAGCCGACGCCGGCGACCAGATCGAAGAAGGCCTCGCTCAGCCAGGCGGCGCTCAGCTCGATGCGGAACGCGCCCTGCTGCTGGCCGCGCAGGAACAGCGCGTGCAGCCGGGCGATCTGGAGCTCCCAGAGGTCGTTGATGTCGTCGTTCTCGTAGAGCTGGTTCTCGCCGGCCAGGAAGGCGCAGAGCGCGGCGTCGGGGACGGAGGCGTCCACCAGCCGGCGCAGCGCGGCCTCGGCGTCGCCGTCCTCGACGCCGGCGGTGTCCAGGGCGGCGGCGAACCGTCTCAGGCCGAGCAGGCCGACCTCGCGGATCAGTGCCTCGCGGCCCGGGAAGAGCCGGTGCAGTGTGGCGCGGCTGATGCCGGCGGCGCGCGCGATCTCGTCCAGGTGGGCGGTCGGGCGGCGGGAGAGCACGCTGACGGCGGCTTCGAGGACGGTGTCGCGGTCGGTGGCCATGAGTCGAGTGTAGGTCACGTGAGACATGGGTGTCTCATAATTGATCCATGAGTCTCAGATGACCCGCCAGCTGTTGGTGTGCGGGCAGCAAAAAACCGGGGACGGCGAGTGCCATCCCCGGTCGGGGTGCCGCGGTGCCGCGGCTCAGCTCTGGTTGTAGAACCCGGTGTCGTCGAGCGGGCGGTCGATCACCATCACCTCGACCTCGGCCGGGGTGAGCAGGAAGACCCGGCGGGCGATCCGCTCGATGCCGCCCTGGGTGCCGAAGATCAGCCCGGAGGCGAAGTCGACCATGCGCTTGGCCTCGGCCTCGTCCATTTCGGTGAGGTCCATGACCACCGGGATGCTCGCCCGGATGTGCTCACCGACGGTGCGGGCCGCCTCGAAGCCCGTCGGCCGCAGGGAGACGATCTTCGCGGGCGCGGCGGCGGACGGTACCGTCTCCTGGTCGACCCACTCGTCGTCGTACACCGCGGCCGGGTAGTGCCCCGAGGGCATCAGCCACCCGTTGTGGTGCTCGTCGCGAAGTGCTCCCATGCCGCGCCTCCCTGCCTCGTCCCGTCCTGGTCCCCCGGGGGCGCGTGCCGTCCTTGACACGTCATCCACTCGTCGGAACTGTCCGAGTATCGCACTGTTCACCGGTCCCGTGCCCGCTCGCGACCCCCGTACGAGTCGTGCCGCGCCGGAAGCCCGGGCGGACCCGGGCAATCACAGCAGACGCGGCGCGGCGCCGTACGGTTGCGCGCGTAGACCATATCGGTCGCAGTCACCGGGTAATTGACCTTCTGTCAACAAAGCGGAAACGATTTCACCCGGCGGTTCACTCGCCGGTCCGGCCGTCCACCAACTCGCGCAGAAGATCCGCGTGGCCGTTGTGTCGCGCGTACTCCTCGACCATGTGGGCGAGGATCCAGCGGAGCGTCACTTCCCGGCCGTGGCGCGGCCGCTTGCCCACGGTGTCCAGCGGCAGGCCGTCGGCCGCGCGGCGGGCGGCCGCGATCTCGGCGCGCCAGGTGGCGAAGTCGGCGGCGACGTCGGCGGTGTCGACGTTGTCGAAGTCACCGTCCGGATCGGCCTTGCTCCAGTAGTGGCCGGTGGCGAACTCCTTGCCGAGCAGGATCTCCTGGAACCAGTAGCGCTCCACCTCGGCCATGTGCCAGACCAGGCCGAGCAGCGAGAGGCCGGACGGCGGGACGGAGCGCAGGCGCAGCTGATCGTCGCTCAGCCCCTCGCACTTGACGGCGAGGGTGCTGCGGTGGAAGTCGAGGAAGGCGGTGAGGGTGGCGGACTCGTCGGCGGCCATCGGCGGGTCCACCCGCGGGTTCTGTTCGGTCATGCCCGCCATCCTGACGCCCGGCGCCGAGGCGGGGCGAGCGATTTGTTCGGCCGGGCGTTCAGCCGGTCGTCTCCCGGCGGCGGCCCTTGGCCGTCCGCCAGAGCCCGACCAGCGTGCCCGCCGCGAGCAGGGCGATCACACCCGCCGACAGCAGGAAGGCCGCCGAACCCGGCCGGTCCGCGCTGGCCGCCGCCGTGACGTACACCGCCGTGGTCGGCACCACGCCGATCGCGGTGGCGAGCAGGAACGGCAGGAAACGGACGCCGGAGAAGGCCGCACCGTAGTTGGCCGCCTGGAACGGCATGCCGGGCAGCAGCCGCAGCACCAGCACGCTGCGGAAGCCCTGTTCGGTGAACCTGCGGTCCAGGGCGCCGAGTACCTTCCCGTGCAGGTGGGGGCGGAGCGCCTCCCGCCCGAGCCCCCGGCCGAGCCCGAAGGCCAGGGCGGCCCCCACCGTGGTGCCGAGGACCGCCAGCGTGACGCCCTGCTGGATGCCGAGCAGCAGCCCGGCGGCCGCGTTCAACGCCGGCCGGGGCACGAACGCGAGCGTCCCCACCGCGTAGACCAGCGCGAACAGCGGCCCGAACCAGTACCCGGGCAGCCGGTCCGCCAGCCCGCCCGACAGCAGGTCCGTCGGGCTCCACAGCAGCAGCGAGCCGGCTGCCGCGCCGAGCAGCACGATCAGCAGTGCGAACCGCCACCAGGGGGAACGCGGGGCGGCGGGTGGTGCGGCAGGAGGCGCGGGATCGGCGACGGGGCCGGAAACGGGGGCGGGAACGGGCGCGGACACCGCCCGAGCGTAACCGGTGCGCCGGGGCGCCCCGGCGCCTGCCCCAGCCCGGCCGCCCCCCGGCCCGCGCCCGGCCCCCGCCCGGCCGCCGACTCAGCTGTACGGGTCCTTCTCGGGGTTGTAGTGCCAGAACTGGTTGGCTCCGGCCTGGTACTCCCACTGGATCACCGGGGTGCCGTCGGCCAGGGCGCCGCCGGCGACGTCGAGGACGAGCGCGCTGGAGGCGTTCACGATGCGGCGGGGGGTGCCGGGGTGGCTCGCGGGCGGGTCGCTCCACTTCTGGTTGGAGCCGCCGTTGCAGGCCCACTGGTCGGCCTGGGTGCCCCAGGCGGTGCTGTAGGCGGGGATCTCCAGGCACTTGCCGCTGTGCAGGTTGATCCAGCCGTCGGCGGTCTGGGTCCACTTCTGGTTGTCGCCGCCGGTGCAGGTCCAGATCCGGACGGGGGCGCCGTCGTCGGTGCGCCAGTCGGCGACCTCCAGGCAGAGGTCGTTCGGCCCGGCGTACATCCCGGTGCGGATCTCGGCGGGGCCGAAGTCGGTGGCGGCGGCTGGGGCCGCCGGAGCCGCCGGTGCGGGTGGGGCGGTGAGGGCCACCGCGGCGGTGGCGAGGACGGCGGTGGCGGCGGCTAGCCGGGTACGACGGGTCATCTGGTCGACCTCCGTGGGTACGGTTCGGCGCCGACCGGCGACGAGGCCCGGCAGGGGTTGCCGGGAGTCCCGGGCCGCGACGGGGTGTTCGACGGCCGGGAGTTCGAAGAAGTTGTGCGGGGCGCCCCGGACAGGTGAAGACGTCGTGGAGACCGCCGGGCGGAGGGCGAGGTCGGCGAGGTCGGCGGGGCACTCCCTCGGGAACTCCCCGTCATATCGTGGAGAGGTCCTTTCCGGAACGCTTGTCCGGTTCCGTCGCGGTCGCGGTGTCGGCGGTGGCGTTCCGTTCGGCCCGGCGCAGCGCCCCGGCGCTCAGCAGCAGCGCGAAGACGAGGGCGGTGACCAGCCCGAAGGAGACGGTCAGCGAGGTGGCCTGGGCGAGGGCGCCGATGACTGCGGGAGCGATCAGGCCGGAGGTGTAGGTGACGGTGGCGACGCCCGCGATGGCCTGGCTGGCGTTGGTGCCGATCCGGCCGGCGGCGGCGAAGGCGAGCGGGACGATGACGGCGATGCCGACGCCGATGAGCGCGAAGCCGGGGATGGCCAGCGCGGGGCTGTCGGCGGCGACCACCAGCAGGCCGCCGACGGTGGCGACGGCCCCGCCGAGGCGGGTGGTGCGGACGGCGCCGAGGCGGCGGATCGCGGCGTCCCCGGCGAGCCGGCTGACCGCCATGGTCAGCGAGAAGGCGGTGTACGAGGCGGCCGCGAGGGTGGCCGAGGCGCCGGTGACGTCCCGCAGGTAGACGCCGCTCCAGTCCATCGAGGCGCCCTCCGCGAAGACCGCGCAGAAGCCGACCAGCCCGATCACCAGCGAGCTGCGCGGCGGCAGCGCGAAGCGCGGTGGCTCCTCCGCGCCCTCCGGCGCCCGCAGGTCCGGCAGGCCCCGGCAGACCGGCTGGGCGAGGATGAGCAGGACCAGGGCGGTGACGGCCAGCTGCAGCCGGGCGTCGAGGTCGAGGTGGGCGGCGAGGATGCCGAACCCGGAGGCCAGCAGGCCGCCGGCGCTCCACATCCCGTGCAGGCCGGACATGATCGAGCGGCCGAGCCGTTCCTCGATCTCCACGCCCTGCGCGTTCATCGCGACGTCCGCCATCCCGGCCGTGGCCCCGTACACGAGCAGTGCCGCGCACAGCCCCGGCAGGGAGGGGGCGAGTGCGGGCAGGGCGAGGGCCAGGCACCAGAGGGAGATCAGCCCGCGCACCGCCGCCCGCCCGCCGTAGCGGTGGACGAAGCGGCCGGCCAGGGGCATGGCGAGCGAGGAGCCGACGGCGGGCATGACCAGGGCCAGGCCGAGCTGGCCGGCGGAGAGGTCGAGGCGGTCCTGGATCCAGGGGATGCGGGTGACGAAGCTGCCGCTGACGGCGCCGTGCACGCCGAAGACGAGGGCGATGCTCGCCCGGGCCCGGCGGGGGGCGGCCAGCGGTTCCGGCGGTGGTGCGGTGGTGCGGCTCATCGGCGTTTCCTCCCGGTCGCGCGGGGCGGGGCGCGACGGTGCCCCGGTGGGTGGACGGTTCGATAAACTATCAGGAAGGGAACCTGATAGAAACACTCTGGAAGGATGAGCGGTCATGACCAGCGCGCGTACGGCCACGCCGAGCACCGCCCGGGCGATCAACGACCGGCTGGCGCTGAACCTCCTGCTCGAACAGGGGCCCCTGACCGCGACCGAGCTGCGCGACCTCACCGGCCTCTCCCGGCCGACCGTCGCGGATCTGCTCGAACGCCTCCAGCGCACCGGCCTGGTGGCCCTCGTCGGCGAACGCGGCGAACAACGGCGCGGCCCCAACGCCCGGCTCTACGCCCTGGCCGCCTCCCGTGCGCACATCGCCGCCTTCGACGTCCGCTCCGGCGGCGTCACCCTGGTCGTCGCCGACCTGGCCGGGCGGACCCTCGCCACCGCCGAGGTGCCGGTCGAGGGCGATGGGACGCCCGACACCGCCGCGGCGGTCACCGCCACCCTGCTGGAGACCGCGCACGGCGTCGGCGTCGAACGGCTGCACACCGTCGCGGTCGGCGCCCCCGGACTGGTCGACCCCGCCACCGGGCGGCTGCAGAGCACCGGCAAACTCCCCGGGTGGCACGCCGAACTCCACGCCGCACTGACCGAGCTGCCCGGCACCGACGTCATCCTGGAGAACGAGGTCAACCTGGCCGGGCAGGCAGAGCACCGGATCGGCGCCGCCCGGGACCGCGACACCTTCGTGCTGATGTGGCTGGGCCACAGCGTCGGCGCCGCCGTCATCCTGGACGGGCGGCTGCGCCGCGGCGCCTCCGGCGGCACCGGCGAGATCTGCTTCCTGCCCGTCCCCGGCACCGTCGGCCTGCCCAGAGCCGACAGCTGCGAGGACGGCTTCCACGGCCTCGTCGGCAGCGCGGCGGTCTGCGCGCTGGCCCGCGACCACGGGCTGCCCGCCGACCCGGCCGGGGACGCGCCCGCCGCCGAGGCCGCCGTCCGCGCCGCCCTGGACGCCGGCGAGGCGGGCGGGCGCTTCCTGGACGAGCTGGCCGAGCGGATCGCGATCGGCGCGGCCGGCGTCTGCGTGGTGCTCGACCCCGGCTGCGTGGTGCTCGGCGGCGAGACCGGCCGGGCCGGCGGCGCCGCGCTGGCCGACCGGGTCGAGCGGCGGCTGGCCCGGCTCTCCCCGCTGAGCACCGAGGTGCGGGCCGGGACGGCGGGCGGCGGCGCGGTGCTCGCCGGGGCGGTGCTGACCGCCGGGGACGCGCTGCGGCGGGACCTCTTCGGCGAGCCGTAGCCGCGCCGGTGCCGCCACCGGCCGCTCGCGCTTTTCCGGCCGCTTTTCCGGCCGCGCCGCCGGTACGGCAGGATGGCAGCGGGGGCGCGTACGACCGTCCCCGCGCCTCGAACCACCCGTCTCCCGAACCACCCGTCCCTCGAACCACCGTCAGGAGTCGCACATGGGCCAGCCCGAGGTGCCGGCCAACCCGTACCGCATCGGCGAGGCCGCGGCGCTGCTCGGCGTCAGCGCCGACACCATGCGGCGCTGGGTGGACGCCGGGCGGGTCACCGCCGCGCGGGACGAGCACGGCCACCGGATCATCCCCGGCGCCGAGCTCGCCGCCTTCGCCCGGGAGCTGGCCCGGCCGGAGACCGCCGAGGCCGAGGGCCGCCCGTCCTCGGCCCGCAACCGATTCCCCGGCATCGTCACCCAGGTCGTGCTCGGCGACGTGGCCGCGCAGGTGGAGGTCCAGGCCGGGCCGTTCCGGGTGGTGTCGCTGATCAGCCGGGAGTCGGCGGAGGAGCTGAACCTGGTCCCCGGCGCACCCGCCACGGCGGTCATCAAGTCCACCAATGTGATGATCGAACGGCGCTGACAGCCCACCGACGAGTCCCGGAACCGACCCGAGAGGCCCGGATGCCACCCCAGCCCCTGCCGACCGCCCAGAGCGCCGTGCCCGCGGTCGAAGCCGCCGCCGCCCGGCCCGGCCGGACGGTCCACGCCCGGCACGACACCGGACGGGTGCTCGCCGTCGCCCACCGCGGCGACCCGTACCGCCACCGCGAGAACACCCTGCCCTCCGTCGAGTCCGCGCTCGCCGCCGGAGCCGACGCCGTCGAAGTGGACGTCCAGCTCACCCGTGACCGGGTACCCGTCCTGCTGCACGACCGCACCCTGGAACGGCTCTGGGGCGACCCGCGTGCCATCGGCCGGGTCACCGCCGCGCAGCTGGACGAACTCCGGCAGGGCCCGCACGCCATCCCCACTCTCGCCGAGGCGATCAAGGCGGTGGCCGCGGCCGAAGACCGCCGGCTGCTGATCGACCTGGACGACCCCGGGCCGGCCGCCGCCACCTGGTCCGAGGTCACCGGGCTCGGCGCAGAGCGGCACGTCGCCTTCTGCGGCCCCGCCACCGCCATGCTCGCCGTACGGGAACTGAGCCCGGACGTCGAGATCGCGCTCACCTGGAAACAGCCCCGGCTGCCCGCCCGCGCCCTGCTCGACGATCTGCGCCCGCGCTACCTCAACCCGCCCTTCGGCCTGGTCACCCCCGAGTTCACCGCCGCCGCCGCGGACGCCGGACTCGCCGTCTCCACCTGGACCGCCGACCTGCGCCGCACCATGCGCCGCCTGCGCGACGCCGGCGTCGCCTCCATCACCACCAACCGGATCGCCGCCCTGCGCTCGGTGCTGGACCGCCGCCCGTGACCGCCACCGGGCCGGTGCTGGGACGGCGGGCCGTCGGCCGCGCCCTGCTGGCCCGTCAGCACCTGCTCGCCCGTACCCGCCGGACGCCCGCCGACCTCGTCCACCACCTCGGCGGCCTCCAGGCCCAAGCCGCGCCCCACCCGCCCTACCTCGGGCTGCTCGCCCGGCTCGACGGCTTCACCCCCGAGCCGCTGAGCGCACTGATCGAGCAGCGGGCAGTGGTCCGGATCGCCCTCCAGCGCGGCACCATCCACCTCGTCACCGCCGACGACTGCCTGACCCTGCGCCCGCTGCTCCAGCCCGTCCTCGACCAGGCGCTGCGCACCACCTACGGCAAACAGCTCGCCGGGCTCGACCTGGAGGCCCTTGCCGCCGAGGCGCGCGGCCTGGTCGAAGCGGAACCGCGCACCTTCCAGCAGCTCGGCACGCTGCTCGCCGCCGGCCGCCCCGACCGCGACCCGGCCGCGCTCGCCCAGGCCGCCCGCTGCCGGCTGCCCCTGGTCCAGGTGCCGCCCCGCGGCCTGTGGGGACGCGGCGGGCCGGCCGCCCACACCACCGCCGAGGCCTGGCTCGGCCGCCCGCTCGACCCGGCGCCCTCGCTGGACGATCTGACCCTGCGCTACCTCGCCGCCTTTGGCCCGGCGACCGCCGCCGACCTGCAGAAGTGGAGCGGGCTCAGCCGGCTCGGCCCGGTGCTGAGCCGGCTCGCACCCCGGTTGGCGACCTTCCGGGACGAGCACGGCCGGCTGCTGTACGACCTGCCGGACGCGCCCCGGCCCGACGGGGACACCCCGGCGCCGGTGCGGCTGGTCGCTCCGTTCGACAACCTGCTGCTCTCCCACGCCGACCGCACCCGGGTGCTGCCGGAGGAGTACCGGGAGCGGGTCATGACCCGGAACGGGATCGTGCTCGGGACGCTGCTGGTGAACGGGCTGGTCGCCGGTACCTGGCGGCTGACGGACGAACGGGACGTCGTCGTCCGGCCGTTCGCGCCGCTGCGGCGGGCCGACCGGCAGGCGGCGGAGGCCGAGGCCGAGCGGGTGGCGGCCTTCGCGGGCCGGGGTGGGGCCGTGGGCGGGGCTGAGGGCGGGGGCGGGGATGGGCAGGGCGGCGGCGGGGCGGCCCGCGGCGCGGTCCGGATCGAGGCGCCCCAGTAACCCGTTCGGGTGCTTGCCGGTGACTCGACGGGCGCGTCGTCGGCCGCTCTGCTGAGCTGGGGCGGTTCCGACCCCATGACCCCCGGCGGAGGTGACCGTGTCGGTGGAGCGCCCGCCCGATGGCCAGCCCGAGCACCGCAGTCCCGAGCACCGCAGTCCGGACCACCGCAGTCCGGACCAGCTGCTGCCGCCCGTGCTGCGGCAGGCGGCGGCCTGGTCGGCGGCGGTGATCCTGCTGATCGCCGTCGCCTCGATCGTGGTCTTCGCGCTGGTCGAACTGCGGGCCGCCACCGTCCCGTTCATCCTGGCCCTGCTCGGGGCCTCCCTGCTCTACCCGGTGGTGCCCTGGCTGGTCCGGCGCGGCGTCGGGCGCGGCCTGGCCGCCGGGCTGACCTGCGTGGTGCTGGTGGTGGCGGTCGGCGGGGTGATCGCGCTGCTGGTGAACTCCCTGGTGCACAGCGCCCCGCAGATCGCCACCTCGCTGCAGGAGTCCGGTCAGCGGCTGTCCGAGTGGCTGGGGCCGCTCGGGGTGAAGATCCGGCACGCCCTCGACAACGCGAAGGGCGAGACCAACTCGCTCGTCTCCACCCTCACCAGCGGCGTGCTGTCCGGCCTCGGCCTGCTCACCCAGCTGATCGCCGGCGGGGTGCTGTCCCTCGCGCTGGTCTTCTTCTTCCTCCGCGACGGCCACCGCACCGGCGACACCATCCGCTCGTACCTGCCCGAGCGCAGCGCCGAGACCGTGATCGCGTGCGCCGAACGCGCCTTCGACGCGATGGCCGGCTTCATGCGCGGCACCACCCTGATCGCCCTGATCGATGCGGGCTTCATCACCGTCGGCCTGATCGCCCTCGGCGTGCCGGGCGCGCCCGGACTCGGCGCCCTGGTCTTCATGGGCGCCTACATCCCCTTCGTTGGCGCCTTCCTGTCCGGCACGGTCGCCGTCCTGGTCGCCCTCGCCGACGGCGGACTCGGCACGGCCCTGTGGGCCCTCGGCGTGGTGCTCGCCGTGCAGATGATCGAGGGCAACATCCTCCAGCCGGTCATCCAGAGCCGCACGGTCGAGTTGCACCCGGCCACGATCATGGTCGCCGTGGTGGCCGGCTCGGGCATCGCCGGCATCATCGGCGCCCTCCTCGCCGTTCCGGCCTGCGCGGCGGCGACGGGCATCGTCTCGGTGCTCCGGGGTGTCCCGGCGCGGGCGGACGGCGGGGCGTGAGAAGCCGGTTGCCAGGCCCGGGGCCCGTGTGTGAACATCGCTAATGCGACATGAGTCGCGATAACTTGGGGTGGGGTGGCATGGAACTCTTCGAGGTGGCCGAGGCTGGGGCCGGCCCGTACGGGGTGGCCGTCGGCAGCGACGGGGGTGTCTGGTTCACGCTGGTGCACTCCGGCGAGGTGGGGCGGCTGGGCGCGGACGGCTCGGTGGCGCGGTACGGCCTGGGGGCGCCCGGGTGCGGGCCGGCGGTGATCACGGCCGGCCCGGACGGGGCGATGTGGTTCAGCCGGATGCGGGACCAACGGATCGGGCGGATCGACGGGGACGGCGAGGTGGGCTCGTTCGCGCTGCCGGGCGAGAGCGCCGGGCCGGGCGGGAACACGGGGCCGTACGGGGTCGCCGCCGGCCCGGACGGGGCGCTGTGGTTCACCGAGCCGAACGCGGACCGGATCGGGCGGATCACCGTGGACGGCGAGGTGACGGAGCATCCGCTGCCCGTGGCCGGGGCGTTCCCGTCGCTGATCACGGCCGGCCCGGACGGCGCCCTGTGGTGCACGCTCAACCAGGCCGACGCCGTCGCCCGGATCACTGTCGACGGGGAGGTGACCGTCCACCGGCTGCCGACCGGCGGCACCGCTCCGGTCGGGATCACCGCCGGGACGGACGGGGCGCTGTGGTACGTCGGCATCGGCGGCGGTCTGGTCGGGCGGATCACCGTGGACGGCCGGGTGACCGAACACCCGCTGGCCGACCGGACGGCCAGGCCGCACGCGATCGCGGCGGGGCCGGACGGCCGGCTCTGGTTCACCGAGTGGGGCGCCGGCCGGATCGGCGTGCTCTCCCCGGACGGGCAGCTCGACGGCCACCTGGTCCCGGCCGGGGCCGCCGAGCCGCACGGCATCGCCGTCGCCCCGGACGGCACGGTGTACGCGGCGCTGGAGTCCGGGCAGATCGCCCGGCTGGCCGCTCAGGGCTGACGGCGGAGCAGCTCCTCCAGGTCGGCGAGCAGGCCGAGGGCGGCGGCCCGGTCGGGGACCGGCTGCGGGGCGGGGGCGCGCTCGGCGACCACCCGCAGCGCGGCGGCCGCCTGGCGGGCGAACATGGCCAGCAGGTCCAGTTCGGGCAGGCTCGCGCGGGCCTGCGGGGCCGGGTCCAGCACCTCCAGGACGCCGAGCACCCGGCTGCCGTGCGTGAGCGGCGCGGCCATCAGGGCGTTCGGGACGTACGCGGTGGACTCGGCGAAGTCCCGGTCGAAGGTGCGGTTCGCGCCCAGGTCGTCGACCACCATCGGCTCGCCCGACGCGGCGACCCATCCGGCGATGCCCCGGCCGGCCGGGAACCGGCGGCCCACCAGCGACTCCTCGCCGCGCCCGGACACCGCCTGGAAGACCAGCTCCCCGGCGCTCTCGTCGAGGAGGCAGACCGAGCCGGCCTGGGCGCCGAAGATCGCCCGGGCGACGTCCACCACCGACTGCAGCAGCTCGCGGGCCAGCGGGTCGGCGGCGGGATCAGTGCTGAGGGTCATCGGGCGCCTCCGGGGTGGGGGTGGTCGGGACCTGGACGTTGGCCGCGGTGAGGTAGAGCGCGCTCTTCAGCTGGAAGGTCGTCAGCCGCGGCCGCCGGGACAGGATGCGGGCGCAGAGCCCGGCCACGTACGGGGTGGCGAAGCTGTTGCCGGTGGTGCGGATGGTGGCGCCGCCGAGCCAGGGCACCCGGACGTTCTGGCCGGGGGCGAAGAACTCCACCGGCGGCGCCGGGTTGTACAGGTGCAGGGCCGGATCGTCCTCCTGGTGGCTGCCCACCGAGATGACCGAGGAGAACCGCCAGGGGAAGCTCTCCACCGGGGTGTTGTGGGCGGAGGCGACGATCGCGGTGCGGGCGAAGAAGGCGTCGTCGGCGATCGCGTGCAGCTCCTCCAGGAAGCGGGTCCGGGTGGTGGAGAGGCTGAGGTTGACGACGTCGAAGCCCTGCCGGACGGCCCACCGCAGCCCGGCGATCAGCATGTCGCCGGTGCCGGTGAAGCGTTCGCCGAGGACCCGGACGCTGTAGAGCTCGCAGTCCGGCGCGGTGCGGCGGATGATCCCGGCGCAGGCGGTGCCGTGGCCGCAGGTGTCGCCGGCGGTGTCCGGGCGGACGGTCAGCTCCCGGGTGACCGGATCCTTGACCACCGCCCACGAGCCCTGCAGCGGGCCGACCAGCGGGTGGTCCGGCTCGACGCCGGAGTCGACGACGCAGACCCGCACGCCCTTGCCGGTGCCGCCGCTTCCGCCGCCGGTCTCGTCGCCGGCGTCGGTGAAGTGGTCGGCGAGGACCGGGAGTTCGGCGGGGGAGCGGTCGCGCAGGCTCCAGGTGAGCCCGGCCGGGCCGCTCACCGGGTGCCCCCGAGCCGCTCGGCCCGTCGTACGCCGGGCAGGTGGCCCTTGGTGGCGAAGCGGTCCCGGGCGGTGGCGGCGGCCACGGCGGCCTCGGCCGGGCGGTCGAGCAGCAGCAGGGCGTGCGCGCGGTCGAGCGCGGTCAGCGCCTGGAGCAGCAGCGACTCGGTGGCTTCGGCGGCGCTCAGGGCGGCCGCGGTGAGGTCCAGGGCCGGTGCGCCCTCGCCCCGGGCGGCGGCGAGCCGGCCGCGCAGCGCGTCCAGTTCGACCGCGAGCACCGGCGGCAGCGCGGCGCCGGCGTCCATGTCGTCCAGGTGGCGGGCGGCCTGGGCCGGGCGGTCGGTGTCGAGCAGGACACGGGCCGTGGTGAGGGCCAGGCGCGGCAGCGGGGCCGCGGTGCCCTGGCGGCGGGCGATCTCGGCGGCGTCGGCGAGCAGGTCCAGGGCCTGGCCGGTCTGGCCGGTGGCGGCCGCGGCCTGGGCGGTCAGCGCCGGCAGTGCCACCATCGCCTCGGCCAGCGACAGCTCCCCGGCCAGGCCGTTGGCCTCGGCGAGCAGCAGCTCGGCCTCGGCGGGGCGGTCGCGCAGGGCCAGCAGGACGGCCAGCGGGCCGTTCAGCGCGACCCGGACGGTGCGCCGGCCGGCGCCGTGCTCGGCGAGCAGCGCCCGCAGCCGGAAGGTGACGTTCGGCACCGGTTCGGGGCCGGCCAACAGCGAGGCGGCCAGCGCGGCCAGCACGGCGGCCCGGTCCAGCTCGGCGTCGGTGCGGGAGACCTGGTCGAGCGCCTCGTCGAGCAGCTGCTCGGCCGCGGTGTGCCGGCCCGCGAGCAGGTGCTCCTCGGCCAGCCGGAGCCGGGCACGGGCCTGGCCGAGGTCGTCGCCGGTGTCGGCGAACAGCGGCAGCACGGCGCGGGCGGTGGCGGCGGGCTGGTCCGGGCCGGGCGGCAGGCCCCGGGCGGCCAGGGCGAGCCGGGCGTGCGCGGCGTCCAGTGGGTCGGCGGCGGAGTCCCGGACCTGGGTCAGGACGGGCAGGGCCTCGTCGGCGCGGCCGAGCGCCAGGCGGGTCTCGCCGAGGCGGCGCAGGGTGGGGCCGGCGGAGCGCTCGTTCGGGTAGTGCAGCCGGACGGCGCGCTCCAGCAGGTCGACGGCGGCGGCGAGGTCGGCGCGGGCGAGGGCGCCGGCGCCGGCGGTGCCGAGGGCGGCGGCCGCACGGCTGCGCAGGGTGTCGGTGCGGGCGTCCAGCAGCCCGAGCTCCAGCCGGTAGCGGTGGGCGCGTTCCAGGTGCCCGCCGACGGCGGCGTCCCCGGTGGAGCGGACGGCGGGCAGGTCGGCGGCGCGCTCGTGGCGTTCGGCGCGGGCCCGCTTGGACATCGACTGGTAGACCGACTCCTGGACCAGGCCGCTGCTGAACCGGTAGCCCAGGCCGGCCGGTTCGACCAGGCGGCGCTCGGCCAGCCGGGCCAGCGCGGCGTGCAGCCGGGGCGGGGTGTCGTCGCCGGCGGCGGCCGGGCCGACCGGAAGGCCGTCGATCGGGCCGGTGAAGACGTCGTCCTCGGGGTCGGCGAAGGCGTCCTGATCGGCACCGCCGTGGGCGAGTTCGGCCAGCTCGGCGGCGGTGAAGGCGCGGCCGAGGACGGCGGCGAGATCCAGCGTGGCGCGCTCGTCGCGCTCCAGCCCGTCGATCTGGGCGCTGAGCAACGCCCGTCCGGCGGGCGGGAGTTCATCGGCCAGGGCGGGGCCGTCGGCCTCGGTGAGGGCGGCCAGCAGCTCCTCCAGGTGCAGCGGGTTGCCCTCGGCGCGCTCCAGCAGCCGGGTGGGCACCGCGTCCTGGTGGGCGCTCAGCTCGGTCAACTGGGCGGCCAGCAGGGCCGATTCGTCCCAGGACAGGCCGCCGACCGGCAGCGCCGGCAGCTCCGGGCGGGCGGCCGGCAGCTCGGGGCGGGCCAGGCAGAGCAGCAGCACCGGAGCCGCGCCGAGCACGCCGGTCAGCCGCTCGACGGCGTCCAGCAGCGCCGGGCCGGCCCACTGGCAGTCGTCCAGGACGAGCACCGCGGGGCGCTCGACGGTGCGCCCGCGCAGGATCGCGGCCAGCAGCTCCAGCGACCGCCCGGCGCCGATGCCCGGCGCGGTGGCCTCGTCCAGCCGGGCCAGCGCCTCGGCCGGGGCCGCGCCCTCGGGCTCGTCCAGCAGGGTGCGGACGGCCTCGGCGAGCGGCGCCAGCACGCCCTGCTCGCCGAAGCTGCGGCAGCGGGCGGTGCCGCAGCGCGCGGTGCGCCGGCCCACCCGCTCGCGCCAGTCGCGCACCAGGCGGGTCTTGCCGATCCCCGCCTCGCCGGACACCAGCAGCAGCTCGGCGCCCGAGCCGCCCGCCACCCGGACCAACGCCGCGTCCAGCTGGGCCAGTTCACGCTCCCGGCCGACCAGCGGCACGTCGAAGCGGCGCAGCAGCTCCGGGTCGTCCTCGTCCAGGCCGACCAGGCGGTAGGCGGTGACCGGCTCGGCCTTGCCCTTCAGCCGCAGCGGCCCGACCTCATCCACCTGGGCGGCCGGGCCGGCCGCGCGCAGCGTCTGCGGGCCGATCAGCACCTGGCCCGGGGCGGCCTGGGTCTGCAGCCGGGCGGCGATGTTCACGGTCTCGCCGGAGATCAGCGCCTGGCGCGCGGAGGCGTCCGAACCTGCCACCACCTGGCCGGTGTTGACGCCGATCCGGACGTCCAGCCGGACTCCGAGGGTGGCGTCCAGCTCGGTGTTGAGGTCCTCCAGGTCCTCCAGCATGGCGAGCGCGGCGGCCAGCGCCCGGTGGGCGTCGTCCTCGCGGATCACCGGGACGCCGAAGACGGCCATCACGGCGTCGCCGATGAACTTCTCCAGGGTGCCGCCGTGCGCCTCGATCCGGCGGTGCATCCGCTCGAAGTAGCGCAGGATCACCTCGCGCAGCGTCTCCGGGTCGAGCGCGCCGGACAGGGCGGTGGAGTCGACCAGGTCGCAGAAGACCACCGTGACCAGCTTGCGCTCCTCGGCAGCCAGGTCGAGGGCGGCGGCCCGCGGGGTGCCGCAGGCGGGGCAGAACTGGTCATTCGTGGCGACGAGTTGGGCGCAGAGTGGGCAGGGCATGGGGGCCGTCCTTCGGTCGTCCTCCGCGGTGCGGGGCGTACGGGGGCGCGGGCGTACGGGGTCTGGCGTGCGGGGTCCGGGTGTTCCGAGCCTGAGTGTTCCGGGCCAGGGTTGCGGGTGCGGCTTCGGGCCCGGTTCGGGAGCGCCTGGCGATCGGTATGGCCGCAGGTGGGGCGGGGTGCGGGGGCGCCGGGCGGCGGCGGCGAGGGGCCGGCGGGCCCCGCCGGCGGGGCTGCGACCTGCGGGCATACCGGCGGCCAACCGCCTCCAAAGCCGGGCGCAGCCGGCCCCGCCCACCATGGGTCGGCACGGCGGGCACCCGCTCGCCGCCACCGTAACGAACCATCTGTGGAAGGGAGTTCGACCATGGCTGAGAACATCGACCAGAACACCGACCAGAACACCGACCAGAACGTCGGCGAGAACGGCGAGGAGGCCCCGGAGGTCGAGGCGCACGCCGCGAACGTCCTGGACCTGCAGTCGATGAAGGTCCTCGCCGAGGCCTCCGACGGCAACTGCTTCAGCCTGATCAGCTACGTCGCCGGCGCCGAGACCTCCGCCTGACCGGCACCGGCACCGGGGCGGGGGCGGGCGCACCACCGCCCCCGGCCGCCGGCCGTAGCGCAAGGCTTCCGGGGCGGTCCCGCCGACGCGGGGCCGCCCCGGCCCGATCCGCCCCCACCCCACCACGGAGGACGGCCATGGAGCCCACCCCGCTCGCCCGCAACCGGGACTTCCGGCTGCTCTGGGCCGGCGGCCTGCTGGCCTCGCTCGGCTCCCAACTCGCATCGATCGCCCTGCCGTTGCTCGTCCTCCGGGAGACCGGCTCGGCCGTCCGGGCGGGCGCGATCGGCACCGTCTCGGTCGGCGCGCTGCTGCTCACCATGCTGCCCGGCGGCGTGCTCGCCGACCGGGTCGAGCGGCGCCGCCTGATGCGGGTCTGCGACGTCGTCAGCCTGCTCGCCGTCAGTGCCCTGGTCGTCGCCGTGCTGCGCGGTCACACCCCGCTGCCGCTGGTCCTGCTGGTCGCCGCGGCCGGGGCGCTGATCTCCAGCGTCTACGGCCCCGCCGCCGGCGGCCTGCTGCGCGCGGTGGTGCCACGTGAGCAGGCCCGCGACGCCTCGTCCCGGATGCAGGCACGCGGCGCCGCGGCCCGGCTGATCGGACCACTCGGCGGCGGCGCGCTGTTCGCCTGGCACCCGGTGCTGCCGTTCCTCGCCGAGGGCGTCGGACTGCTGCTGTCCACGGTCTGCGTGGCCCTGATGCGGACCCGGTCGGTGCCCGGCGAGAAGAGCGGATCGGTGTTCAACAAGCGGGAGTTGACCGCCGGGCTGTCCTTCATCTGGCACCAGCCCTACCTGCGGACCCTGCTGCTGATCTTCGGCCTGGGGATGAACTTCGCGTTCAGTGCGCTGATGTTCGCCACCCTGGCCGTCGCCTCCGACGGCGGCCGCTCCGGCGTCGGCGGCGGCACGGTCGTCTCCTGCACCGCGGCCGGCGCCCTGGCCGGCGCGCTGCTCGCCCCGAAGCTGGGCGCCCGGGCCCGCGACGGCAGCCTGGTCGCGCTCGCCTGCTGGGCCTGCGCGCTGACGGCCGGCGTCCTGGTGGTGACCCGGGTGCCCCTGCTGGTCGGGCTGCTCTGCGCGGCCTGCATGTGCCTGTCCACCGTCGCCAGCATCGGTTTCGTCTCCGGCATGCTGCTCGCCGCGCCGCCCGACCGGATCGGCCGGGTGCAGAGCGCCGCCGCCTTCCTCTCCACCCTGGTCCAGCCGTTCGGCCCGCTGGTGGGCGGCACCCTGCTCGGCGCGGTCGGCGGCACCCGTACCTTCGCCCTGCTGGCGCTGGCCATCGCGCTCTGCGCGGCCGTGGTGACCTGGGCGCCGCCGGTGCGGCGCGGACCGGCGCTGAGCCCCGCCGTCTGAGCCCCGCCGTCCGGAAGGCGTCCGGGCACACCGTCCGGAAGCCGGCCGGGGCCGCCCCTCCGACGCTGTCCGACCCGCCGTCCGAACCGTTCCGGAAGGAGGCGCGCCATGGCCGGCGCCCACGAGACCCAGCTGTACTGCCTCGCCGACCCGACGTACTACGACACCCCCGGGCGGCTGCGCGACCGGACGAGCCGCTACGCGCTGGGGCTCGGCGAGCCGCCCGACGGCTGGCGCCGGGAGCACCGGGGCCTGTGGACGGTGCTGCGGCCCGACGGGGTCCGACTGCCGGAGCAGGGCTGGAAGCTGCACGTGTCGGCGGTCGAGGACGGCGCCGAGGAGACGCTGGCCGTCGTCGCGCGGATCTGCGCCGCACGCCGGGTGGTGTTCAAGTTCCTGCGCGGCCCGGCGGCGCTGCGGGTGGCGAACGGCAAGTTCACGGGGCGCGGCAGCAGTGGCAAGTTCGTCACCGTGTACCCGCCCTCCGAGGAGGAATTCATCGGACTGGCCGAGGAGTTGGCGACGGCGCTGGACGGGCGCCCCGGGCCGTACGTGCTGACCGACCTGCGGATCGGCACCGCCCCGGTGTACGCGCGCTACGGGGCGTTCGTCGAACTGTGGTGCCAGGACGGCGCCGGACGGCCCGCACCCGCCCTGCGGGATCCGTCCGGCGCCCTGGTGCCGGACTCGCGAGAGCCGGCGTTCCGGCTGCCGCCGTGGGTGCGGCTGCCAGAGGCGCTGCGCCCGCACCTGGCCGCGCGGGAGGCGGCCGTCGGGGAACTGCCGTACCGGATCCTCGACGTGCTGCAGTTCTCCAACGCCGGCGGGATCTACCTGGCCGAGCACCGGGGTACCGGGGAGCGGGTGGTGCTGCGCGAGGCCCGCCCGCACGCCGGGCTGGACGCGGCCGGCGCGGACGCGCTGACCCGGCTGCGGCGCGAGCGGTGGGCGCTGGAGCGGCTCGCCGGGCTGGACTGCGTGCCCCGGCTGCACGAGGTGCGGACGGTGTGGGAGCACACCTTCCTGGTGCAGGAGCACATCGAGGGCGTCCAGTTGTTCACCGAGGCGATCCGGCGCTACCCGCTGGTGCACCAGGACTGCACCGCGCAGCAGCGCGCCGAGTACGCCGCGTGGGTGGGCGGGGTGGTCGCCGGCCTCGACAAGGCGCTCGACGCGCTGCACGCGCGGGGCGTGCGGTTCGGGGACCTGCACCCGGCCAATGTGGTGCTCCGGCCGGACGGTTCGGTGGTGCTGGTGGACTTCGAGTACGCGGCGGCGCTGGACGACCGGCGGGTGCCGACGGCCGGGGCGGGCGGCCCGCGGATTCCGCCCGGGCTCGACGGGGCCGGGGCGGACCGCCACATGCTGTGGACCACCTGGCTGATGCTGCTGATGCCGGTGCTGGAGCTGGCCGACCGCGACCCCGGCAAGCTGCCGGCTCTGGAGCGGCGGGCACGGGAGTGGTTCGGGCTGGGACCGGAGGAGGGGCCGGTGCGACCGGGGACATCGGCGGCGACGGCGGAGTCGGTGAGCGAGCGGCGGGGCCGGGAGCTGCTGGCCGGCCCGTCCTGGGCACCGGCCCGGCGGGAACTGGTCGCGGGGATCCACGCGGGCGCCACCCCGGACCGGCCGGACCGGCTCTTCCCGGGGGACGTGGCCGGCTTCGCCGACGGCGGGACGGGCGTCGCGCACGGAGCGGCCGGGGTGCTGTACGCGCTGCACCGGGCGGGCGCCGACTGGCCGGCGGAGTACGCGGACTGGCTGGTCGCGGCGCTGCGCCGGCGCGGTGCCCGGCCGGGCACGGGCGGCCTGTACGACGGGCCGCTCGGCGTCGCCGTGGTGCTGGCCCGGGTGGGGCGGCCGGAGGCGGCGGAGGAACTGCTCGAACGGGCGCGCGCGGCCCGCCCGGCACGCGAGGCCGGACTGTTCGGCGGGCGGGCCGGCGCCGCGCTCGCCCGGCTGCGCCTCGCGGACGCGCTGGGCGGCCGCCGGGAGTCGGCGGACGCGCTGGCCGACGCCTGCGAGCTGGCCGCGGTGGTCCGCGGCGAGGAGGTCGCCGGGCTGGACGCGCCGACCGCGGCCGGCCTGCTGTACGGGCTGGCGGGCATCGCGCTCCTCCAACTCCGGCTTTACCGGCGGACCGGCGAGCCGTGGCTGCTGGACTCGGCGCGGGCGGCGCTGGAGCGGGCGACGGCGCAGTGCGTGCGGGTGCCGGACGGCTCGGTGCAGGTGCTGGAGGCCGGGCGGCGGCTGGCGTACCTGGACCGGGGGAGCAGCGGCATCGCCCTGGTGGTGCGGGAGTTCCTGGACACGGCCGAGCTGCCCGACGGGGAGGCGTTCCTGGCGGCCGTCCGGACGGTCTGCGCGCCCGGGTTCGTCCGGGAGCCGGGGCTGTTCCGGGGGCGGGTCGGGCTGACGCTGGCGCTGGACGGGCTGGGCGGCTCGGCGGAGGCCGTCGCCGGGCAGGTGGCGCGGCTGCAGTGGCACCTGGTGGCGCGGCCGGAGGGCCTGCTGGTGCCGGGGATGCGGCTGCGGCGCTTCTCGGCGGACCTGCACACCGGGGCCGCGGGGGCGCTGCTCGGGCTGTGGGGGCTGGAGGAAAGCGGGCGCGGGGACGTGCTGGACCTGCTGACGCTGGGCTGAGGCCCCGCGCCGCGCCGGCCGGCTCGGCGTCAGGAGACGGGGTCGAGGCAGGCCGCCGCGCGCTCCCGGGCGTGCAGCTGGGTGAGCCGGGGAAGGGCGTACAGGGCGGCGTGGGCGGTGACCTCGCCGGTGGGCGAGGTGACCGCCCCGGTGTCGGTGAGCGATTCGAGCGTCCGCAGGGCGAGGCGCTCGGGGCGGCCGAGCGCGGTGGCGGCCTCGGGGAGGGTGAACAGCAGGGACAGCGGCAGGGCGGCGAGCCGGGCGAGGGCCAGGCGGCCCTGGTCGGTGAGGTCCCGCCAGCCGGAGTCCAGCCGGGCGCGGACGGTGACGTCCCCGGCGACCAGTTCGTCCAGGGCCCCCGCCGGGTCCTCCAGCCGGGCCGCGTACTCGGCGAGCGGGAGGTGGCGCAGGACGGCGAGCCGGGTGCCGGCCACCCGTACGGCGAGCGGCAGCAGTCCGCAGGCGTCCACGATCCGGGCGGCGGCCGCACGGTCGGTGCCGAGCCGGCCGGTGCCGACGATGCGGCCCAGCAGGTCCAGGGCCTCGGCGGGCGCCAGCGGCGGGACGGCGACGCGGCGCACCGAGGCGAGCCCGGTGAGCTGGCTGCGGGAGGTGACCAGGACGGCGCTCGGGCCGGAGCCCGGCAGCAGCTCGCGGACCACGGCCTCGCCCGGGGCGTCGTCCAGGACCAGCAGCATCCGGCGCCCGGCGAGGGAGGCGCGCCACAGCGCGGCGGCCTGGCCGGGGTCGGCCGGGGCGCCGGTCGACGGAGTGGTGGTCGACGGAGCGGCGGCCGACCGGGCGGTGAGGGAGGCGAGTTCGGCCAGCACCTCGGGCAGCGGGCGCGGGGCGCCGTCGGCGGTTCGCAGCCGGACGAGCAGCCGGCCGTCCGGGAAGCGGTCGGCGAGCAGGTGGCCGGCGTGCACGGCGAGCGCGGTCTTGCCGCTGCCGGCCGGGCCCGAGAGCACCGCGACGCGCCCGCTGCCCTCAGCCAACTCGTCGATCAGCTCGCGCAGTTCGGCCGACCGTCCGGTGAAGTCGGCGGTGTCGGCGGGCAGCAGGGCGCCGCCCGGGGCGGCGGCGCGCTCCGCGCGGGCGGCCGCGGGCCCGGTCCGGCCGCGGGCGAGCAGCTCGCGGTAGCGGGCGGTCAGGGCGGGGCTCGGCTCCAGGCCCAACTCCCGGGAGAGCAACTGGCGGTGGGTGTCGTACACGGCCAGCGCCTCGGCCTGGCGGCCGCAGAGGTGGAGGGCGTTCATCCGGCCGGCCTGGAGGCGTTCACGCAGCGGGTGGCGCTCGGCGAGCTCGGCCAGCTCCTCGGCGACGGCCCTGGCGTTGCCGAGCTCCAACTCGGTCTCCGCCCAGTCCTCGTGGACGCCCAGGCAGTGCGTCTCCAGGCGGCGCGCCTCCGCGTCGACGGCGGGTGAGGAGCGCAGGTCGGCGAGCGGCGGCCCCTGCCACAGGTCGAGGGCCTGGCGCAGCAGCCGGGCGGCCGGGGCGAGCGCACCGCCGTCGGCGGCGGCCCGGCCGGCCCGGGCGAGGGCGCGGAACCGCAGGAGGTCGAGCTCGGGCTCGGCGAGCCGCAGCAGGTAGCCGCCGGACGAGTGGACCAGCCGGTCGGGCCCGTCCTCGCGGCCGAACAGGGCGCGCAGGGTGCAGACGTAGACCTGGAGGTTCTTGCGGGCGGTACGCGGCGGCTCCTCGGGCCAGACCGCGTCGGTGAGCAGGTCGACCGGGACGGCCGCGTTGGCCCGGCTCAGCAGCACGGCCAGCACCAGCCGCTGCTTCAACGGCCCGAGGGCCAGCGGGCGGCCGGCGGCCTCGCCGGTGAGCGGGCCGAGGACGGAGAAGCGCAGCCGGGCGGGGGCGGCGGGCTGGGCCAGGGGCATCGGCGTACCTCCGGGGCGTGGGCGGCGGTGGTGCGGGGATGGTTCGTGGGTGGTTCGCGAGTGGATCGTGGGTGGTCCGTCGGTGTGGCGCAGGCTACTTGACGGCCGGTCGGGGCTGAAGGGCACGGAATCGAGCTGGTTCGGTCACGCCGTCCGCACAACTCGGCCGCCCGGAGGTGTCATCAGCGGGTGCTCTCGTACGGGAGTACGGATGGCGTTCGGCAGGTCGCGCGCGGTGGGCAGCGATGGGCGGCGGTGGCGGTGCCCGGGCTGCAGGCGGCGCGCGGACGTCCGTGGGCCCTGGCGGTCGGGAGTGCGGGAGCGGCGGCGTTCCGGCGGTTCTCGACCGGGCCTCCGCGGCTTGGCGAGCGGGGCCCGAGCGGCGGCGACACCACGCGCGGACGGGGGCGGGGGGAGCGTCCGGCGGCAGGGCCGCTGAGCCGGACGGGCCGCCACGGCGACGCCCGCGCGCGGCCGGTGAGGTGCGGCTCGATCGACCCGAGCCCGCGGTGTCGACGGGGCGACGGCGCGCGGCCCGGTGGCGGCCGCAGATCAGCGCCCGTACTAGTGTCATGGGCGCGCCGCGGCCGGCGGTCGCCACCCGACCGGGCGGCACGGCCGGGTCTCGGCACGGTCGTGAGCTCTGGGGGCTGAAGCGGATGAAGATGACGTTCGGGCTGCTGGGCCCCCTGACGGTCGCCGTGGACTCCGTGCCGCAGGCGCTGCCGAGGGCCACCGTCCTGCGGGGGCTGCTGGGCGCCCTGCTGCTCGCGGAGGGGGAGCGGCTGCCCGTCGGGCGGCTGCTGGAACTGGTGTGGGCGGAGCAGGCGGACCGGATCGGCCGGGGCGCGGTGCACACCGGAATGTCCCGGTTGCGCACCTGGCTCGGGACCTTCGGGGACGAGACGGTCACCCTGGAGTCCGACGCGCAGGGCTACCGGCTGGCGACCGGGCCGGACGCGGTGGACCTCGGTCGGTTCCGCCGGCTCGCCGCCGACGGGGATCCGACCGCGGCGATCGCCCTGCGGCGCGGCCCGCTGCTGGCGGGGCTGGAGCGGCTGAACCGCGCGGACCCGCTGGTGGCGTCCGCGGAGGGCCTGGTGCGCGCCACGGTTCTGGCCCTGGCCCGGGAAGCCCTGGCCACCGAAACGACCGAAGCGACCGAAACGACCGGAGCGGATGGGGTGGCCGGGGCGGCCCGGGCCGCCGTTCCCGTCGTGTCGGCACTCGCGCAGGAGCACCCGTACGACGAGCCCGTGCACGCCGCACTGCTGGAGCTGCTGGCGGCGGACGGCCGGGCCGCCGAAGCGCTGCGCCGCTTCCAGTCGCTGCGCCGGCGACTGTCCGAGGAGCTCGGGATCGAGCCGGGCGAGCAGGTGCAGAACGTCTTCCTGACGCTGCTGTCACATGACCGCGAGGGCGCCCGCCCGGACCGCGGTCGCTCCCGAGTGCCCTCCCAACTGCCGCGCGACGTCACGGACTTCACCGGCCGCCACGAACAGGTGCGGCTCGTCCTGGACGCCCTGGCAGCCGGCCGGGTGCCGGTGATCGCCGGCATGGGCGGCATCGGCAAGACGGCGCTCGCCGTCCACACCGCCCACCGCGTCGCCGCCGACTACCCGGACGGCCGCCTGTACGCGGACCTGCGCGGCGCCGACGACTCACCCGCCGACCCCGCCGGCGTCCTGGCCGCCTTCCTGCGCGCCCTCGGCGCCGACCCCCGGGAGATCCCGGCCTCCCTGGACGAGCGCGCCGCGCTGTACCGCACCCTGCTCGCCGACCGCCGCACGCTCGTCCTCCTCGACAACGCCGCCGACGAGCAGCAGCTCGGGCCCCTGCTCCCCGGCACCCCGGCAGCCCCGGCGCACTCGGCAGATCCGGCAGACCAGGCGCTGGAGCCCCCGGCAGGCCGTCCGGCCGGTCCCCGCCCCGCCCGCCCCGCCGTCCTCGTCACCAGCCGTGCCCCGCTCACGGCCCTGCCCGGCGCCCGGCTCGTCGACCTCCACGAACTCGACGCCCCCCACGCCCGTACGCTGCTGCGCCGCATCCTCGGCGACCACCGCGTCGCCGCCGAACCGGTGGCCGCCGCCCAGATCGTCGACCTGTGCGGCGGCATGCCGCTGGCGGTCCGCATCGCCGGGGCCCGCCTGGCCGCCCGGCCCCGCTGGACCCTGGCCCGGCTCGCCCACCTGCTGCGCGACGAACGGCGCCGCCTCGACGAACTGGCCGCCGGGAACCTGGCCGTACGGGCCGGCTTCGCCGTCGGCTACAGCCGGCTCCCCGAGCCGACCCGCCGCACCTTCCGGCTGCTCGGCCTGCTCGACGCGCCCGACTTCGCACCGTGGGCCGCGGCGGCCGTCGCCGACATCCCCCTGGAGCAGGCCGAACGGCAGCTGGAAGAGCTGATCGACGCCCAACTCCTGCAGGAGACCGGCACGGAACCGCATCTGCGCTACCGCTTCCACGACCTCGTCCGGCTGTACGCGCGCGAGCACGCCGAAGCCGCCGACGAACCGGCCGCACGCACCGCCGCGCTCGAACGGGCCTTCGGCGCCTGGCTCTGGCTCGCCGAGCAGGCAGCCGACCAGGTGCCCGGCCCCTGCTTCGCGCCGATCCACGGCGCCGCGCCGCGCCACCCGCTGCCGACCGCCGTCACGGCAGCGCTGCTGGACGACGCGACGGCCTGGTTCGACGCCGAGCAGCCCGCCCTCAACGCGAGCGCCCGCCAGGCCGCCGCGCTGCGCATGGTCCCCCTCGCCTGGGACCTCGCCGCCTGCCAGGAGAAGTACTGCGACGTGCGCGGCCTGTACGACGACTGGCGCACCACGCACCTGGCCGTCCTCCAGGCCTGCCGGACGGCCGGCGACCACCTGGGCACGGCCGTCCTCACCCGCGGCCTCATCGAGGTCACGACCTGGACCACCCCGGCCGACGACACCCACACGGCCGTCGGCCTGACGGACGGCAGCCAGACGATGGTCGCCCTGGAGGGCCACGCCCGGCACCTGCAACGCCTGTTCGAGCAGGTGCGGGAACCGCGCGGAACCGCCGACGCCCTCGTCCTCACCGCCTGGAGCCTGGTGGCCCAGGGCCGCGAACAGGAAGCCCTCGACGCGGCCCGCCGCGCCCTGGACCTCGCCACCACCCACGACCACCCGGGCGGCCAGGCCCGGGCCCACCAGATCATCGCCATCGCCTACGGGGAGACCGACCTCGACCGCACGATCGAGCACCTCACCGAGACGCTGCGCCTCGCCCGGCTCATCGGCAACACCCGCTTCGAAGCGACCGCGATCCAGTTCCTCGGAGCCGCCCACGGCCGGGCCGGCCAGGTCGAACGGGGCGGCGAACTGCTCACCCGCTCCCTCGCCATGGCCCGCTCCCTCGACGACCGCTACGTCGAGGCGTTCTCCCTGCTCTACCTGGCCAGCCTCCACGCGGCCACCGGCGACGGCCGCGCCCGCGAGACGGTCACCGCCGCACTGGCCATCGCCCGGCGCTTCGACCTCGGACACCACCTCGCCCAGGCCCTCGGCATCCTCGGCGAACTGGACCTGGCGGCCGGCGACCACGGCTCGGCCGTCGCCCACCTGGAGGAGTCCGTCCTGATGTGGCGCGCCCGCGGCTGGCGCTCCTTCCTCGCCGACGCCCTCCGCACACTCGGCCGGGCCTACGAGGCGGCCGGGCTGCCCGACTCGGCCGCACACGTCCTCGACGAGGCCCGCGCGCTGAGCGACACCCCGACGCACGGGAACTGACACCCCCGTGCGGGGCTCACTCCGGCCTCACCGACCGCAGACCAATCGGTAAGCCATCGGTAAGACGCGTCCGCCTAGGCTCGACCCCCACGGCACAGGACAGGCACCCGCGACCCTCGAACCCGGTCGACACGCCTGTCCCATGCCCGCCCACGGGCTACCGGCCGGGTCCGCGCAGGGGACGGACCCGGCCGGAGGCACGTCCACGGACCCCCGGCCCGTCGAGCACCCGGCCTCCCTCGGCCTCGCCGCCGACATCCGATCGACATCACGCCGCCGACGCCGCGCCGACGCCGCGCCCACCGCGCAGGCGGCGGAGGGGGAGCAGGGCGAAGCTGCCGGTGGTCCTGCCGCTCGGCACCCGCGCCACGGCCCTAGCGTGAGGTGCGGCGCCGGACCTGCCGAGGCGCCGCAGGAGAACCACACCGCGCCGTCAACTCCCCTCTGTCCGGAAGGACTTCAGGCCCTCTCATGTCCAGACTCCGCTCCCGGGTCGCCGCCCTGGCGGCCCTCGCCACGGTCGGCTTCGGCACCCTCACCACGGGCATCGCCCACGCCGCCCCGACCGTTCCGGCGGCCGCTCCCGCTGTGGCCGCCGCTCCCGCCGTGGCCGCCGCGCTGTCCGAGCCCACCCACATTCCGATGAACAGCCTGCTGAACCGCAACCAGGCCTGGTACTCGCCGAACGGCCACATCGTGCTGGCCATGCAGGGCGACGGCAATGTCGTCCTGTACCGCGACACCACCCCGATCTGGGTGGCCAAGGGCGCCATCCCCAACGGCAACATCCTGGCCATGCAGGGCGACGGCAACCTCGTCGTGTACGCCGCCGACAACACCGCCCTGTGGGCCAGCAACACCGGCGGCCACCCCGGCGCCGAGCTGACCATCTACAACGAGGGCGCCATAGCTGTCCAGCTGAACGGCAAGGTCCTCTGGACCTCTGCCCAGTCGACGCAGCCCCTGCCGCCGTGCCCGCCGTGGGGCCCGCCCTACCCGGGCCAGATCACCTGGCCGTGGTGCCCGGTCTGGCCGTTCCCGAGCTGACCCCACCCGGACGGCCGGGCGCCCGGCCGGCGGCCCGGCTGCCGCCCGCGCCGATCCCCGGCCCTCAAGTCCGGTGAGGCGCCCGCGAGCGGGCGCCTCACCCCGGGTCGGTGCCGCGTCAGGGGGGCGTGTCACGGCGGCGACGAGGACGGCGTTCCTCCGTCACCCCAGGGCCGCGTGGAGGAACCGGAGGATCTCCGCCCGGGCGGCCTCGGCCTGCGGCTCCACGCCGGGCAGGGCGAGGAACGCGTGCTTCGCGCCCGGGTATTCGGTGAGCCGCACCGGCGTGCCGGCCGCGCGCAGCCGCTCGGCGTAGCGGCGGCCGTGATCGGCGAGCGCGTCATGGGTGGGCACCACCACGAGCGCGGGGGCGAGCCCGCTCAGATCGTCCGCGTACAGCGGCGAGCATGCGTCGGCGCAGGCTCCCGGCTGGACGGCCAGCCGCTGGACGAGCCGCAGTTGCGGCAGGGCGCGGGTCGGGCCGGCGTACTCGGCGAACGAGGGGTAGTCCTCCATCGTCGCGGTCACGTCGGTCGCGGGATTGACCAGCACCTGCGCCTTGAGCTCCAGGCCGGCCTCCCTGGCCCGAATGGCCGTCAGGGCGCTGATCAGCCCGCCGCAGCTCTCGCCGAAGACGGCGGTGCGCGCCGGGTCGACGCCCCACTGCGCGGCGTGCCGCAGCACGTGCCGGAGCGTGTCCCAGCCGTCGTCGGCGGCGTCTGCGAGCGGGCTGTCCGGGGCGAGGAGGCGGTGCTCGACCGAGACGACGAGCGCGGGCAGGTGGGCGGCGAGGTGGCTGTTGGCCCAGTCGCACTGCGCGGCCGTGCCGACGAAGCCGCCTCCGTGGACGTGGAGCACGAGTGGCAGGTCGGTCCGGGCGGCGGCCTCGCCGTGTCCCGTCGGCGCCGGCCGGTACACCCGGACCGGTAGGCGGCGGCCGGGCAGCTCGATCTCCTGCCAGTGGATCAGGGCGCCGGCGTCCGGCTTTCCGAGGATCGCCTTCGCCGCGTCGGAGGCACGGAAGCCGTTCTCCGCGTCGCGGTAAGCGATCAGTTCCTCGGTGGTGATCGCGGAGAAGTCCGGCTCCGGCGGCCGCTTCCCGGTGGTGGTCCCGCTCGTGTTCGCGGTGGTGGTCTCGCTCATGTCCCCTGCTCCCCTCCCGGCCGGATGCCGGGTGTGTCGTTTGCGGTCGGGCATCACGTTGTCCTCATTATGCACGCAGTGCGTGCAACGACAAGCGCAACGCCAAGCGCAACGCCAAGCGCAACGCCAAGCGCAACTCCAAGCGCAACGCCAAGTGCTACGGCAAGCGCATGGGTTAGGCTGAGCCCGGACGTGAGCGCGGTGAGAGGAGCGGGATGACTGGCCGACGGCGATGGTCGACCGAGGAGATCCTGGACACGGCGGCGGACCTGCTGCGCACGGGCGACGCCGAGACGTTCAGCGTGCGCAAGCTCGCCGCCGCGCTCGGGACCGACTCCTCCAGCCTCTACCGGCACTTCCGCAACAAGACCGAACTGCTGCGCGCGGTCGCCGACCGGATCCTCCTGGCCGCCATGGACGGCTACCGCCCCGAGGGCGACTGGAGGCAGCGCATCAGCGCCCTGGCCCTGCGCCTGCGCGAGGCCTTCGGCGAGCAGCCCCAACTCGCCGCGATCTGGGGGCGCTACGCGTCCAGCGGCACCGGATCCAGGCTGGTCATGGAGGAACTGCTGCAGGCCCTGCGCGCGTCCGGCCTGCCCGACGGCGAGGTCCCGGCGCGCTACCACCGCCTCGTGGTCCTCCTCGCCGCGCTGATCGCGGCCGAGGCCGGCATCAGCACCGTCACCGCCGAGGAGTACGAACAGGGCATCGAGCTGTTCCGCGTCGCGGTGCTCGGCGCCGATCCCGAACGCTTCCCCGCCCTGGCCCACTTCGCCCGCGACGTCCGCCCGCTCGGCGCGGACCGCCGCGCCGCCTTCGAGGAGATCCTCGCCACCCAACTCGCCGACATCGAGGCCCGGATCCCCTGACGCGGCCCGCCCGGCCGCCCCGCGGGCGGGGGTTCGACGACGGGTCCTAGAAGGACCGGAAGACTCCGGCGGGGTCGAGCCGGGCGGCCTCGGCGACGTCGGCGATGTCCAGGTTCGCGATCGACAGGTTCGCGTGGATGTCGTGGACGGCGGCGGGTACGGCGCGGACCGATGCGCCGTACGCCTCGAACTCCTCGTCGCTCTCGCACTCGTCCCTGGTCAGGACGGCCACCACCAGCAGCGGGTGGTCCTGGTCGCGCATCGTGGCGCGGTCGGCGAGGAAGACGACGCTCAGGTCCTCGTCCGCGGACACGGCGGCGACCACGTCGTCGGCCGTGGCGCCGGACCAGGCCGGATCGTCGACGAGGTGGACGACAGGGTCGTAGTCGCCGTCGCCCCACGGCTTCGACAGCTCGGTGCACACGGCCCGCCAGGCCGGCTCGTCGCCGAAGTCGGTTCTGATGATCAGCGCCGCGGACTCGTCCCGGTCGGTCACAGGGGGCAGCACCTTCGGGCTCCGCTCTCTACAGGTGGTGGGGCGCGTCTTCCGG
Organism: Kitasatospora sp. NPDC023385; assembly: GCF_055664045.1. Lineage (NCBI taxonomy): Bacteria > Bacillati > Actinomycetota > Actinomycetes > Kitasatosporales > Streptomycetaceae > Kitasatospora > Kitasatospora sp. NPDC023385. Next base: position 336,614 of record NZ_JBVOOL010000004.1, read on the forward strand.
GGCGGGTTCAGCTCTGGACGGCCGCGGCGGGCACCCCGTACGCCCGGGCGGCGGACTCGGCGATGTGACTAGGCGCCACCCTAGGGCCCGCCGGTTCGTTCGCACCAGTCCATCTCCCGGATCGGAACACCACCGCAGTCCGGCTGCGGGGACTACCGGGCGTGTGCCTGGTCGACGGGCCGGCGGAGTGCGCCGTGGAACACCTGCCGCGCTGCCGACGTCAGCCGGTCAATCCGTCGCGCCTACCCCGTTCGGGTGAATGTTTGTCCGCCGATCGATGGAACGGCGCCGGGCCGCCGTAGCCTCGGGGGCGGCCCGCCGCCATCGAGGTGCGCGAACCGATAGGAACCGCGCGAACCATGCCGCCACCCACGCGCGATCCATGCGAAGCCGCAGGAATTCCAGGAACTCGCCGACCCGGGTCCCACCGGTCCCATCGGACCTCTCGGACGCGCCCTCCCGCCGCAGGCTCCTCAGGATCGGCCTCGGCCTCGGCGCCGCCGTGGGGGCGGGGGCCCTCGGTCCGGGCGCCACCGCGGCGATCGCCAACGGCCCGTACGACCCGACCAGTCCGACGATCGCGACCAAGGTGAAGAACCTCAGCGGGCCGGCCGAGACCGGGCCGTTCGCCTCGCCGTGGACCGACCTCGGCATCCCCGTGCGGTGCCCGGACGGCACCATGCTGTTCGTCTGCGGCGACACCTTCGACGGCGACCAGGTGGGCGCCGCCGACTGGCGCGCCCCGGTCGGCCTGCGCTCCGGCAGCTCGGACCTGAACAACCTGCGCATCGACGGCAGCGTCGGCGGCGGCCACGCCAACAGCCTGGTCGACGAGCCCCACAACCCGGTCGGCGACAAGTTCACGACGGCGATCCCCTCCGACGTGTTCGTCGTCGACGGCGTGATGTACATGCACCTCATGCGCGGCGTCATCTACGACACCCACCACACCGACTTCTGGCGCTCCACCGACAACGGTGAGACCTGGGAGTACCTGTGCCAGTGGGCGGGCGACCTGTACGGCGGCCAGTTCCAGCAGAAGACGTACGCCGTGGCCGACGACGGCTACTGCTACGTCCTGTCCACCGTCTTCAACCGCGAGGTGGAGTCGGGAATGCTGCTGCACCGGGTGCGGAAGGACAGCCTCGGCAATCCGGACGCCTACGAGCCGTGGGGCTACGCCGACGGCGGCTGGCGGTGGAACGCGCCCGCCCCGACGACCGTCTTCGGCACCCGCCGGTGGGGCGAGATGTGCTTCCGCGCCATGGACGGCAAGTACGTCCTCACCTGGCTGAACATGGATCCGCTGTCGATCAGGGCGATGGTCTTCCCGCTCCCGACCTCGGACCTGACCAGGACGCTGGAGCAGGCCATGATCCTCCCCGGCAGCCCGGGCCAGGAGGCCGGCAACCTCGTCGCCAGCCCGTACGGCGGGTTCGTCATCCCCGGCTCGACGTTCGGCAACTTCCACATCGTCGTCAGCCAGTGGTACGACCCGACGAACTACCGGATCATGCAGTACCGGATCAACATGCTGTCCTGAGCCGGTACGGGGCGGCGGCCGGCCGGTTCTGCCGCCGTAGACTCCGCGGGCGGGCCTTTCGTCCCGTCGGCGAGGGTCCTGCGGCCCCTGTCGGGGGCCGGACGCGGCTGCCAGGGTGGGGGAGGGCGGACGGGGCGTCAGCAAGACCGGGGCCCGCACACCTCCCATGACCACCTGACGGGCCATCGACCTGACGGGCCATCGCAAGGCTCCGGCCCGCTGGGCGGGAGTCCGATTCCTCCCCGGCCCGAGGGTCGGGGTTCTCTTGGAGGCATACCGATGAGCGAGCCAACCGAGCTGACGTCGACCGTGCTGGCCGGGGTCGACGGCTCGCCGCAGAGCGCCGCCGCCGCCCACTGGGCCGCCGAGGAGGCGGTGCGCCGCGGCGGAACGCTCCGGCTGGTGCACGCCTGGCCGCGGCTGACCGACGGCGTGTCCGCGTTCGCCGAGCCCGACGACCTGCCCGATGCCGTCCAGCGGACCCTCGCCGAGGCGGCCGAGGACGTCCGCGGGCGGCATCCGGAGCTGGCCGTACGGACCGACGCGGTCCTGGACGCGCCGGTCGACGGCCTGGTGGCCGCCGCCGCGGACGCCGAACTGCTGGTGCTCGGTTCGCGCGGTCGCGGCGGCTTCACCGGGCTGCTGCTCGGCTCGGTCAGCAGGTCGGTGGCCGGGCGCAGCGGCGTGCCGGTGGTCGTGGTGCGGGACGCCCACGAGGGTGCGCAGGGCGCGGCCGAGGTGGTGGTGGGTGTCGACGCGCACAGCCCGGAGGCGGACGTGCTCGACTTCGCCTTCCACGAGGCCGCGCTGCGCGGCGGCAGGATCCGGGCGGTGCACGGCTGGGACCTGCCGCCGGTGTTCGGCTACGCGGGCGGGGTCGTCCCGGCGGGCGAGGTCGCCCAGTTGGAGGCGCTGGAGGCGAAGCTGCTCTCGCTCGCCCTGGCCGGTCCGCGCGAGCAGTACCCGGGCGTCGCGGTGGTCGAGGACGTCCGCCTGGGCGCGGCCCGCGGGCTGGTCGAGACGTCGGCGGCAGCCGCGCTGGTCGTGGTCGGGCGGCGCAGGCGCGCGGGCGAGGTCGGCCCCCGGCTCGGCCGGGTCGCGCACGCGGTGCTGCACCACGCGGAGGCCCCGGTCGCGGTCGTCCCGCACGGGTGACCAGCGGGCCGGGCAGGCGGCAGGGCGCATGTCCCTGCCGCCCGCCGGGACCGCCGCGCAGGGCGCAGGAGGTAACGGCCCCGGCGGCTCAGCGGCCCGAACCCTGGAAGCCGCTCAGCGCGGCCGCTCCGCCGGTGCCAGCACCTGTGCCCTGAGCCGGAGTTCGGGGCTGTGGCGGAACGTGAGGGTGAACTCCACCCACTGGCCGGCCCGCAGCGGTGGCGGGTCGGCGATCATCAGGTCGGCGTCCTCCGGGGACATCGCCAGCTCGCCGCCGCTCGGCACGGCCAGGGCCGTGGCCGGTTCCCAGCGGCCCGCCGCGCCCTGGTGGAGGTGCCGCTTCAGGGTGATCCGACCGCCGAACTGCCAGCTCGCGCCCGTCAGTTCGTCCGGTATGTCGCCCGGGTTGCGAATGGTGAAGAAGGCCGCCGTGGCCGTGGCCGCGCCCGCCGTCGGCAGCAGGACCCAGCCGGGCCCGGCCTCCACCGGGCGGGAGCGGCCGGCTCCGCCGACCGCCGTCCACCCGGTGAGCAGGACCAGTGCCAGCGCCGCCGCGCCGACCGGCGGGCCGAGGACCTTCAGCCGTTCCGTTGCGCTCATCGCCGCGCCCCCTTCCGTCGCGCGGAACCGCCCCGCCCCGGTTGCCAGGTGCGCAGCCGCAGGCTGTTGCCCACCACGAGCAGCGAGCTGAGCGACATCGCCACCGCCGCCAGCATCGGGTTGAGCAGTCCGACCGCCGCCAGCGGGATCAGCACCAGGTTGTAGCCGAAGGCCCACAGCAGGTTGGCCCGGATCGTCGCGAGGGTCTGCCGTGCCAGCCGGACGGCGTCCACCACCGCCTCGATGTCGCCGCGCACCAGGGTCAGTCCGGCCGCGCCGATCGCGGCGTCACTGCCCGAGGCGAGGGCCACCCCGAGGTCGGCGGAGGCCAGCGCCACCGCGTCGTTGACGCCGTCGCCGACCACCGCCACGGTCCGTCCGGCGGCGCGCAGTTCGGCCACCACTTCGGCCTTGCGCTCGGGCGAGGCCGAGGCGTGCACCCGCTCGATGCCGAGCTCGGCCGCCACGGCCCGGGCGGCGCCGGGGCCGTCCCCGGTCAGCAGCACCGTCTCCAGGCCCAGCCCGCGCAGCCGGTGCAGCGCCCGCCAGCTGCCCGAACGCAGCGTGTCGCCGACCGTCAGGACGGCCGCCGGCCGTCCGTCCAGTTCGACCACGACGGCGGTGCGGCCGGCGGCGCCGGCTGTCGCGACCGCCTCAGCCAGTACCGATGCCGATGCCGAGGCTGATGCCGGGGCTGATGCTGATGCCGGGGGCAACACGGTGTCGTCCGGCCGGACCACCCGGACGGCCCGGCCCTCGACGGTCCCCGACACCCCGAGCCCGGCGGCCGCCGCGAAGCCGTCCACGGCGGGCAGGGCCCCGCAGCGCTCCCTGGCCGCCGCCGCGACGGCCCGGCCGATCGGGTGCTCGGAGCGGTGCTCGACCGCGCCGGCGAGCCGCAGCGCCTCCACCTCGGTGACGCCGTCGGCCGTGGCCACCGCGGCCAGCTCCATCCGGCCGGTGGTCAGCGTCCCGGTCTTGTCCATCACCACGGTGTCCACCCGGCGCAGGCTCTCCAGCACCTCCGGGCCGCGCACCAGTACGCCCAGCTCCGCGCCCCGCCCGGTCGCCGCCAGCAGTGCCGTCGGCGTCGCCAGTCCGAGCGCGCACGGGCAGGCCACCACCAGCACCGCGACGGCCGCCGTGACCGCGGCCTGCGGGGCCGCGCCCGCGCCCAGCCAGAAGCCCAGCACCGAGGCCGCGACCGCGAGCACGCAGGGCACGAACACCCCGGCCACCGCGTCCGCCAGGCGCTGCGCCCGGGCCTTGCCGGCCTGGGCGTCCACGACCAGGGCGGTGATCCGGGCCAGTTGGGTGTCCGCGCCGACGGCCGTGGCCCGGACCACCAGCGCGCCGCCGACGTTCACCGTCGCCCCCGCCACCGCGTCCCCGGGGCCGACCTCGACGGGCACGCTCTCCCCGGTCAGCAGGCTCAGGTCGAGCGCCGAACCGCCCTCGACCACCACCCCGTCGGTGGCCACCCGCTCGCCCGGGCGCACCACGAACTCCTGCCCGGGCAGCAGCAGTTCGATCGGCACCAGACGCTCCTCGCCGTCCGCCTCCCGCAGGCACACCTGCTTGGCGCCCAGCTCGGCCAGTGCCCGCAGCGCGGAGCCGCTGCGCCGGCGCACCCGGCTCTCCAGCAGCCGCCCGGCGAGCACGAACAGCGGCACCCCGACCGCCGCCTCCAGGTACACGTGTGCCGCGCCGCCGCCGTCGGCGGTCAGCGAGAACGGCATCCGCATGCCCGGATCGCCGGCGCCGCCGAGCACCAGGGCGTACGCGGACCAGCCGAAGGAGGTCACCACGCCCAGGCTGACCAGGGTGTCCATGGTCGCCGCCGCGTGCCGAAGCCCCTGCCAGGCCCGGCGGTGGAAGGGGGCCGAGCCCCAGGTCACCACCGGGACGGCCAGCGCGAAGCAGACCCACTGCCAGGCCGCGAACTGCAGCGAGGGCACCATGGACAGGGCCAGCACGGGGACGGCCAGGAGGGCGGTCACCAGCAGCCGCCACCGTTCGGCCGGCTCCTCCTCCGCCACCCCGACCGGCGCTCCCGCGGGTGCCGGCTCGGCGGTGTAGCCGGCCCGTTCGACGGCGGCCACGAGATCGGCCACCGGCACCCCGGCCGGGTGCAGCACCCGGGCCCGGCCCGTCGCCAGGTTCACCCCGGCCGTCACCCCGTCGATCCGGGCCAGCCGTTTCTCGACCCGGCCCACGCATGCCGCGCAGGTCATCCCGCCGACCGCCAGGTCGGTGGAGACCAGGGCCCCGGCACCGGTCCCCGCGACGGCGCTCACCGCATCCCGTCCATGCCGTGCCCGTCCATCCCGGGGGACGCCGGGCTTCCGCTGCCCGGCCGCAGCCCGGGCGCCACCGGCCCCACCTGCCGGCCCGTTCCGTAGGCCACCACGAACACCACCACCAACAGCAGGGCGAACCCCGCCAGCACACTCAAGGGCCGGGCTCCCGGCGACTTCGCACTCACCCACCAGCAGTCGGACGGGCAGCGCGGTCGGTTCCCGTACGTTCCGAAATCCTCGCGCGAATAATTCGGATGACGGCCCGCGGCCGTCCGGGTAGCGTCCGGGACGGCGCCTCCCGATGCGCCCGGCCCCGGTTACTTCCTGACCAAAACAAGTGCCGCCGGTGCCACTTCTGATCCCGGGAGGCGCCTGCCTCCGCGTGCGCTCCCACCGCTCCGACTGTTCCCACCGCTCCCACGCCTCCCAGCCCAGCCTGACCACCCACCAGGGGGACCTCTGCATGACCCGGTTCAACCGCCAACGGACCAAGGCCGACACCAGGGCCGAGATCCAGCGAGAACTACCGGGACTCACCAGGCGCGGCGTGTCCTCCCCGCTCGCCACCGACGGGCAGTGGCCCGTTCCGGAGGTCCGTCACCTCCGGTGGCCACCGCCGCCGGTCATCTCGCGCCGGGCGACGGGCCTGGGCGGGGCGGCAGGCGAGGCCGGTACGGTCGCCAACCACCAGGGCGGCGCCGGATACGTCCGGGAGCCGAAGGCCGAGCTGTTCCTCCTCGCCGTCTCCCACCTGTACGGACAGGAGAGCTTCTACGAGGCGGCCGCCGAGCGGGACGAACGCTACGTCCGCCTGATCCGCGAGCACGCCGTGAGCGACCCGCGGTGGACCCTCGGCCTCCTGCACTGGCTGCGCACCGAGGCCCGCATCCGGACGGCCGCCGTCGTCGGAGCCGCCGAGTTCGTCCACGCCCGGGCCGCGGCCGCCGCCGCCGGGTGCTCCCGCCAGGCCGTCGACGCGGTGCTCCAACGACCGGACGAACCGGGCGAGTTGCTGGCGTACTGGACGTCCCGGTACGGCCGTCGGCTGCCCCAGCCGCTGCGCCGGGGCATCGGCGACGCCGTCCGCCGCCTCTACACCGGCCGCGCCCTGCTGAAGTACGACACCCCCTCGCACGGCTTCCGCTTCGGCGACGTCCTGGAGCTGACCCACCCCGCACCCGACCCGGCCAAGCCCTGGCAGGGCGCGCTGTTCCGGTACGCCCTGGACCGTCGCCACCACCCGGAGCACGCCCTGCCGCCCGCCGACGAACACCTGCTGGGCGCCCACCACGCGCTGCTCGCGGTCCCGACGGCGGACCGCCGCGCGCTGGTCACCGAGCCCGGCGGCGCGCAGCGCCTCGCGGCGGCCGGGATGACCTGGGAGGCCCTGGCCGGCTGGCTGCAGGGCCCGCTGGACGCCGCCGCCTGGGAGGCCGTCATCCCCTCGATGGGGCCGATGGCGCTGGTGCGCAACCTGCGCAACTTCGACCAGGCCGGGGTCTCGGACGAGGTGGCGGCGGAGGTGGCCCGCCGGGTCGCCGACCCGGAGGAGGTGCGGCGCTCCCGGCAGTTCCCGTTCCGCTTCCTGGCCGCCCACCGCGCCGCGCGCTCGCCGCGCTGGACCGACGCCCTGGAGACCGCCCTCGGCCACTCGCTGGCCAGGGTGCCCGCGCTGCCGGGCCGCACGCTGGTGCTGGTGGACCGCTCGGGCTCGATGTTCGACCAGCCGTCGGCCCGGACCCGGCTCAACCGGGCGGACTCGGCCGCCATCTTCGGCACCGCGCTGGCGTTGCGGGCCGAACAGGCCGACCTGGTCCAGTTCGGCAGCGACAGCCGGGTGGTCGAACCGGAGCCGTCGGTGCTGCAGACCCTGCGGCGCTTCCGCAACCTGGGCGGCACCGCCACGGGCTACGCGGTCCGGACGCACTACCGGGGCCACGACCGGGTGGTCGTGGTGACCGACGAGCAGACCCACTGGTCGCCGTACGGCGTCTTCGCGCCCGTGCCCTCGAACGTCCCGGTCTACACCTGGAACCTGGCCGGCTACGCCACCGGTCACACCGCCCCGGGCCCGCACCGCTACACCTTCGGCGGGCTCAGCGACGCGTCGTTCGAGCTGATCCCGCTGCTGGAGCGTGGCGACGCCGCCGCCTGGCCGTGGGAGTGCGGTGGGAGCGAGGCGGGAGCGGCGCTGGGAGCGGGGTCGGGGTCGGGGTGATCAGGGCCGCACGCTGCGCGGTCCGGTCACGTCGGCGCCCAGCGCGCCGACGCGGGCCCGCAGTTCGCGGTCGGCGGTGACGACCAGGCAGGGCCGCTCCGGGTGTTCGGCGCGGGCGGCCCGGACCAGCTCCACGATCCGGTCGTCCCCGCTGCCGCTCGCCTCGACCACCCGCACCTCGGGCCGTCCGGCGACGCCCCGGGCCGCCCCCTCCACGACCAGGACCACCTCCAGCGGCCCCGGCCGGTCCGGCACGCCCCGCGCGGCGACTGCGACCAGCGCGTCGCGCAGCCGCTCGGCAGCGCCCAGCCGGTCCCGCCACCAGCCGTCGGGCACCGATCCGACCACGTTCGCGCCGTCCACCACCAGCAGCGGCGGCGGCGCGGCCTCGTTCTCTCCCATGGCCGTCAAGCCTGCCACCGCGGGCCGCGTCCGGGCCAACCGGCGACGCGCACGGCCTGCCCGTACCCGGCGTCAGTCCGCGAGGGTGATCCGGATGCCGACGGTGCCGCGCTCGCCGCGCCGGAGCCGGCTGCCGAGCAGGGTGAGCACGCCGAGCAGCCCGTACTTCTGGCGCAGCAGTGTCCGGTACGCGGCGGTGCGTTCGGGGCCGAGGATCTCGGCGGTGGCCGGGTACTGCTCACCGGTCGGCCGGCCCTTGACGTCGCACGGGCCGACCAGGACGTCGGCCCGGTTGCGGATCCGCTTGACCTTCCAGGAGTCGGCGACGGTCCAGACGCCGAGCGCCTCCCCGTCCCGGACCACCCACACCGGGGTCGGCACGGTGGTGCCGTCCTTCTTGTACGTGGTGACGAGCAGGTAGCTCCCGGTGGAGAGCTGGACGATCCGGGCGAGCCGGTCCGCGGCGGAGGGGTCGGGCGTGGTCATGGCCGGAAGTCTAGAGGGCACACGGCAGGGGATCAGGCCGCAGGTCAGCGTGGCGCGCGGGGCCCGCGGGTGCGGGCGGAGCGCAGGAGGGCGCGGGCGCGGCGGGTGAGGCGGCGGCGGCCGTGGCCGCCGAGGCCGCTGGCGCCGCCCAGGGCGGTCGCGCCGCCGCGGTACGGCGGGGTGGCAGCAGCGGGCGCGGCAGCGAGTGCGGTGCGGCGGCGGCCGGCGGCGCGGGCGGTGGCCCAGACGGCGAGGGCGGTGCCGAGGACGGCGGCCGTCCAGACGGCGGGGGCGAGGCCGACTCCGTCGCCGCTGATGACGGGCGGCCGGGACCACGGCGGCAGCTGGGAGTCGGCCTCGGCCTCCGCGGCCGGGGAGGGGGCGTGGGAGGGCGCCGGGGAGGGGGCCTGGGAGGAGCGGGGGTCGGCGGCCGGGGCGCCGAGGTCGTCGACCAGCCGGCCGACCGGCTGGACCTTCCCCGCCGCCGCGAAGCCCCAGTCGAGCAGGCTGGCGGCCTCCTCGTAGACCTTGCCCTGCGCCTCGGGGTGCATCACCGTCACCAGCAGGGTGCGCCCGCCGCGTTCGGCGGCGCCGGTGAAGGTGGCGCCCGCGTTCGTCGTGTAGCCGTTCTTGACGCCGATCAGGCCCGGGTAGGTGCCGAGCAGCCGGTCGGTGTTGGCGATGTCGAAGCTGGTGCGCTGACCGGTGAGCCTGTCCAGCCCGCCGGGGAAGTGCGCGGTGCGGGTGCCGCAGTAGGAGCGGAAGTCGGCGTTGCGCAGCCCGGCGCGGGCGAACAGGGTGAGGTCGTAGGCGGAGGAGACCTGGCCGTCCATGTCGTAGCCGTCCGGGGAGACCACCTTGGTGTCCTTCGCCTGCAGCGTCCCGGCGCGGGCCTGCATCTCGGCGACGGTCTGCGGTATGCCGCCGTTCATGTGGGCGAGGACGTGGACGGCGTCGTTGCCGGAGCTGAGGAAGACACCCCGCCACAGGTCCTCGACGCGGTACGGCAGGTTCTCCTTGACGCCGACCAGGCTGCTGCCGGCGCCGAGGCTGGCGAGTTCGGCAGACGTGACCTTGTGCTCCAGGGCGCGGTCGAACTTGGGCAGCACGGTGTCCGCGAAGAGCATCTTGAGCGTGCTGGCCGGGGGCAGCGGCAGATGGGCGTTGCGGGCGGCGAGCACCTCGCCGGTCTGGGCGTCGGCGACCAGCCAGGAGCGGCCGGACAGCGCGGACGGCAGCGCGGGCGCCCCGGCCAGCGGCGCGACCTGGACGGACGACCCGGCGAGCCGCTCCCCGCCGACCGGGCCGGCGGCGTCCTGGGCGAGGGCCGCGGCGGCGCCGGCGGCGAGCACCAGGGCGGAGACGGCGGCACCGGCCGCGGCCCTGGTGACGTACGGTGACTTCTGCTGCAGGGGCTTGGGAGGCACACGGCGAACGTACCCGGGCCGCCGTCGGGCCGCCGTGCCTGCTGCTCCGTCCGGTGCCCCGCGCCGGGAGACCGCCGCCCACGACTTTGGTGGTGCCCGGTCGCGCCGAAAGTCGGATGTCCGGGGAGTGGCGCGACCCTAGGCTCGGGGGCATGAAGACCCTGCTCGGCTACCTCGGTTTCGTGCTGATCCTCGGCGGTGCCTCCGGCCTGCTGTCCGGTCGGCTCGGGGGCTTCCGGCTGTTCGGCTTCGTGCGCTTCCTGGTGCCGGAGGGCCACGAGACCGTCGGGTACGGCGCCCTGGTGGTGCTGGGCGTGCTGCTGGCGATCCCCGCCGCCCGGCGCGGCTGACCGGCTGGTCCCGCCTACTCGTTCGCCCCCGCCGACGGGGCCGCCCCCGCCGCGATGCCGTCGAGCAGCACGTCGAGCCCCGCGCGGAACGCCTCCTGGTGGCTCTCCTCCGGGGCGCCGCCGCCCGCGCCCTGCAGGCCGGTGAGCAGCGGGAAGCGTGCGGTGAAGTCCGGTGCCAGTTCGGCCAGTCGGGCGGAGCGCGCGGTCCACCACTCCTCGTCCGCGACACCGGTGGCGGCGGCCGCGGCGCGCGCGTCGGCGGTCGTGGCGGCGAGGCCGCGGACGAACTGCCAGAGCGCGGCGACCGCTCCGCGCAGCCGTCCGGGCGCCAGGCCGGCCGGCTGCAGCGCGCGCAACAGGCTTTCCATCGCGGCGAGTTCGGCCGGACCGAGCACCGGGCGGGCCTGCGAGACCTGGAGCACCCAGGAGTGGCGCAGGTAGCAGGCGTACAACTCCCCGGCCCACGTGGTGACGGCCCCGCGCCAGCCGTCCGCCGGCGCCGCCCCGGCCAAGGCGGCCGGAGATTCCGGGAGTTCGGGGGATTCGGGGAGTTCCGGCATTTCGGCGAGCACGCGGTCGTGCATCAGGTCGAGCAGTTCGGCCTTTCCGGGCACGTACGTGTAGAGCGCCATCGCGGTGCGGCCGAGCCGTTCGCCCACGGCGCGCATCGACAGTGCGGCCATGCCCTGGGCGTCGGCCACCGCGATTCCGGCGGACACGATCGCGTCCACACTCAGGCCGGGCTTGGGGCCGCTGCGCCCGGTACGCGGTTCCTCGGGCCCGCCCCACAGCAGGGTGAGCGACCGGTGGGCGTCGCCCTGCCCGGCGTAGACGGTCATCCGGCATCTCCTTATGTCGTAAAGTATCGGCGTGACAGCAACGCTTTATGCCGTAAGGTTACCAACCGAAGGGGTTTCGCGATGACACTGCCCGTCACCTTCGTCGAGGTCGTCGAAGTCCGCCGGATCACCCCGCGCACCGCCCGGATCACCTTCGAGGCCGAGGAACTGGCCGACACCGTCGGCACTGCGCCAGACCAGCAGCTCAAGCTCTGCTTTCCCCGCGCCGGGCAGGCCGAGCCGGTGCTGCCCGCGGGCCAGGACGACCCGATGGGCTGGTACCAGGACTACCTCGCGATCCCCGAGCCCGAACGCCCGCTGCTGCGCAGCTTCACCCTGCGCGGCCGGCGGCCCGGCACCCGGCTGGTCGACGTCGACTTCGTGCTGCACGGCGACACCGGCCCGGCCGCCGCCTGGGCGCTGCGCGCCGCGCCGGGGGACCGGCTCGGCATGGTCGGCCCCTCGGCGCTGTACGCGCCACCGGTCCCGTTCGCCGAGGCCGCCGCGGCGGCCGACTGGGTGCTGCTGGCCGGGGACGAGACGGCGCTGCCCGCGCTCGCGACGCTGGTCGGGGCGCTGCCCGCCGGGGTGCGGGCGCTCGCGTACGTCGAGGTCGCGGACGAGGCCGAGCGGCAGCCGCTGGAGAGCCGCGCCGACCTCGCCGTGCACTGGCTGCACCGCGGCGGCGCCGCGCCGGGCGCCGTCCTGGTCGGAGCCGTCCGGGCCGCCGCACTGCCGGCCGGCCCGCCGTTCGCCTGGCTGGCCGGGGAGGCGGGCGCGGTGCGGGCGTTGCGCCGGCACCTGGTCGAGGAGCGCGGGGTGCCGAAGTCGTCCGTCGACTTCACCGGCTACTGGCGGCACCGGCTGACCCAGGACGACGCGCCCGCCGCCGAGGACCTGGCGGACGCTCAGGAGCGGTCGGCTGCTTCCTGATCGGGCGGTCCGGCGGTCAGGCGACCCGACAGCCCGGAGATTCGGTGCGGGCCGGGAAGGTGCGTGGGCGAACTCCCGGCCCGCCGGAAAACGGGCTGCCGGCCCCGGCTGTCAGACCCGGTTTCGGCGTGGGCGGGCGGGGAAGGACAAGTGTCTGTGTCGACAAGTAGGCAGTCGACGAGTGGCGGCGGCTGTCGGTGGGCCCGCGGACGGTGGCGGTGTTTCGCCAGTGTCGAGAGTTCGCCACCGGCGCTTTTTCGGAGCCGGTCCGGTCGCTTCCGGTCGGATCCGGCCGGAAGCGACCGGACTCGCTCGGGGAAAAGGGGCGGAGATGGCCCGATTTCTGCCGTGAATTTTACTTCCTGATGGTTATTTTTACTTTTTGATGGTCATTTCCCCCTTGTCGTGGTCGTGTCGCATGCGCTGGAATTCGACAGCTGTCGGGACGCGCGGTCCGAGCAACCACGCCTCCGATCCGGATCCGCGTACGCTGAGCCGTGCAACCTGACGTCGCATCAGACGAAAGGATGTCCATGATCGGCTGGCGAAAAGCCCAGCTAACAGCTGCCATCACGGTCACCGCCGCGTCCATGGTCCTGAGCCTCGGGACCAGTGCCAACGCAGCTCCGACCCCGGACCCGCAGAACGCCCAGGCGGCGTCCACGGACGGGGCCCCGGTGCCGGTGATCGTGATCCTCAAGGACCAGATAACGGACGCCCCGGCCGACCACGGCCACCTGGGCGCCCGCCAGCAGAAGGCCGCCGACTCGCAGGCGCCGCTGCTGAACAGGGTCAAGGCAGGCGGCGGCACCAACATCAAGAGTTTCGTGGTCGGCAACGCCTTCTCGGCCACGGTCAGCCCCGCCCTGCGCGCCCAGCTGCAGGCGGACCCGGCCGTCTCCTCCGTGGTGACGGACGCCCAGGTCCAGGTCGCCCCGGCGGCCGCCGGCAAGGCGAAGACCGCCAAGGACGCCGCCGACACCGCGGGTGCCGCCGGCGCGAAGGCGCCCAAGGCCGCCGCCGCACAGGCCGTTACGGGCAGCAACGGCCAGGGCGCCGAGGAGAACGCGACCAACACGGTCTGCCCCTCCGACCCGGCCAAGCCGCTGCTGGAGCCCGAGGGCCTCTACTCGACCAGGGCCTACACCGGCAACGGCAAGCCCGGCGTCGAGAACCTGGCCACCGGCAAGGGCGTCAAGGTCGCGTACATCGCGGACGGCCTCGACCCGAACAACCCGGACTTCATCCGGGCCGACGGCTCGCACGCCGTGGTCGACTACAAGGACTTCGCGGGCGACGGCTGGGACGCGCCGACCGGCGCGGCGGAGGCCTTCGGCGACGCCTCGGCGGTCATCGCCCAGGGCCGCCAGACCTACGACGTCTCCAAGTTCGTCAACGCCTCGCACCCGCTCCCGGCCGGCTGCAACATCCGCATCCGCGGCCTCGCCCCGGACGCCGACCTGGTCGCCCTCAAGGCCGGCGGCGAGCTGATGTCCAACTCGTCGATCCTGCAGTCGATCGACTACGCGGTGCGGGTCGCCCACGTGGACGTCCTGAACGAGTCCTTCGGCGGCAACGTCACCCCGGACAGCGGCGCGCACGACACCATCTCGCTCTTCAACGAGCAGGCCGTCAAGGCCGGTGTCACCGTGGCCGTCTCCTCCGGCGACGCGGGCATCAGCGGCACCATCGGCACGCCGTCGACCGACCCGTACGTGATCTCCGTCGGTGCCTCCACCGACAACCAGAACTACCAGCAGACCGGCTACGCCGCCGCCCAGTTCTCCAACAAGACCTGGAGCAACAGCCGCATCTCCGCGCTGTCCTCGGGCGGCTTCACCCAGGCCGGCCGCACGGTCGACCTGGTCGCGCCGGGTGAGTCGGACTGGGCGCTGTGCACCCCCGACGTCGCCAAGTACACCGAGTGCACCGGCTTCAACGGCCAGGCCTCGCCGATCCAGCCGTTCGGCGGCACCAGCCAGGCCGCCCCGTTCGTCACCGGCGCCGCGGCCCTGGTCATCCAGGCCTACCGCGACACCCACGGCGGCGACTCGCCCGCCCCGGCGCTGGTGAAGAAGTTCCTCACCGGCACCGCCACCGACCTCGGCGTCCCGGCCGAGGAGCAGGGCGCCGGTCTGCTGAACGTCCGGGCCGCCGTCGAGGCCGCCCGCGGCTACGACGACGGTGACGGCACCGACGGCGCCAGGACCGTCGTGGTCAACACCGGCCAGGTCGACATCGCCGGCACCCCCGGCTCGACCCACACCACCGACGTGTCCGTCACCAACACCAGTGACGAGCCGCAGACGGTGAGCGCCGCGACCCGCAGCTTCGCCCCGCAGGCGAACAACCAGCAGACCGTCCAGCTGGACTCGTCCGCCAAGGACACCTTCAAGTACGCCACCAACGGTGCCGACTGGGTGCAGAAGCAGGTCAAGTTCACGGTGCCGGCCGGCGCCGACCGCCTGGCGGCCTCGATCGCCTGGCACGGCGCGGCCAACCCGGTCTCCAACGGCCCGGTGGTCCGCATGACGCTGCTCGACCCGTCGGGCCGCTTCGAGACCAACACCCGTCCGCAGGGCGGCGCCACCCCGGCCAACTACGGCCTGGTCGACGTCCCGCACCCGGTGGCCGGCGAGTGGACCGCGATCCTCTACACCCCGGCGGGCAAGGCCGGCTTCACCGGCCCCGTCCAGCTGGGTACCAGCACCCAGCGCGCGGTGCCGGCCGGCGCCGTGAGCCCGAGCACCACCGAGCTGCAGCCCGGTCAGACCAAGACCCTCAAGGTCCAGCTGACCACCCCGGCTACCAGCGGTGACTCCAGCGAGGCGATCGTCGTCTCCGGCTCGAACGGCAACACCACCAGCGTCCCGGTCGTGCTGCGCAGCCTCATCCCGGTCAGCCAGGGCAAGGGCACCTTCACCGGCACCATCACCGGTGGCAACGGCCGCAGCTACTCGCCGACGCAGAGCTTCTCGTACGGCTTCGACGTCCCGAAGGGCCAGAAGGACCTGCGGGTCGGCCTCACCGTCGGCAAGGACGCCAACCTGCTCATGCAGGGCGCGCTGATCAGCCCGAACGGCACCCCGGTCGACATCGAGGGCAACGGCCAGTTCGACGCGCAGGGCAACCTGACCGGCTCCTCGGCCGGCGTCTCGGCCACCACCGTCAACCCGGCCGCCGGCCGCTGGCGGTTCGTCCTGAACGTGCTCGGCCCGGTCAGCGGCCAGCAGCTCGCCCAGGACTTCACCGGCACCGTCGCGTTCAACCAGGACCAGGCCACCGCGGCCGGTCTGCCGAACGACGCGCGCACCAAGCTGGCGGCCGGCAAGCCGGTCACCGTCCAGGTGAACTACACCAACAACACCGTCGCCACCCAGAAGATCGCGGCCGACGGCCGGCTGGACCGCCGCGCGGACCTGCCGCTGGTGCCGCAGAACGCCTCGGCGACGGTCAACCTGCCGCTGAGCCTCAGCTCCTCGGTGCCGTCCTTCCTGGTGCCGCCGGGCACCGACCAGCTCAAGGCCGTGGCGGCGTCCTCGACGCCGGCGCAGATCGAGCTGAGCGCCACCACCGGCTCGCCGGACCTGTTCGGCGACCTGAAGAAGGCCCAGGACGGCTCCGCCCTCTCGGTCGTGACCGACAACGGCACCGCCGAGCAGCCGATCGTCCCGGGCAACTGGAGCACCTTCGTCCAGCAGATCGGCCCGTTCGGCAACGGTGGGGCGCCGACCGGCACCTCCACCATCACGGCCACCGCGCACACCCAGGCCTTCGACCCGGCGCTGACCTCCAGCACCGGTGACCCGTACGCCGCCTCGGTGAACGCCTCGGCCCAGGCCGCCAACCCGGTGGCCGTCGCGCCGGGCGCCACCGGCTCGCTGCAGGTGACGCTGACCCCGACCGGCCCGAAGGGCAGCACGGTCAAGGGCGTGCTGTACCTGGTGTCCGGCCCGACCGGCGTGGCCACCGCCAACAACGCCCTGAACACCACCGGTGCGGTGCTCGCGGCGATCCCGTACAGCTACACGGTGAACTGACACCACGTCGGACCACCCTGAGGCCGAGGCCGTCCCGGAATCCCGGGGCGGCCTCGGCTGCGTCCGGCCGGCGAAGGACGAGGGTTCGGGAGCGGCCCGCTGGGCAGGTACGGGAACGTACGTGCGTTTGCTGACGAATGGGGAGTTCCGTGTCGTACGAGGCGATCAAGCACAGCGAGGTCGAGGTGAACGGGGTGCGGCTGCACCTCGCCGAACAGGGGGAGGGGCCGCTGGTCCTGCTGCTGCACGGCTTCCCCGAGAGCTGGTACTCGTGGCGCCACCAGTTCGGGCCGCTCGCCGAGGCCGGCTACCGGGTGGTGGCGCCCGACCAGCGCGGCTACGCCCGTAGTGAGCAGCCCACCAGCGTGGACGCGTACACCCTGCTGCACCTGGTCGGCGACGTGACGGCGCTGATCGGCGCACTCGGCGCGGAGCGGGCGGTGGTGGTCGGGCACGACTGGGGCGCCCCGGTCGCCTGGGCCACCGCGGCGCTGCGCCCCGACCTGGTGCGCGGCGTCGCCGGGTTGAGCGTGCCGCCGCTGCCGTCCGGGCCGGGGCCGCTGGCGCTGTCCCGGGAGAGGTTCGGCGAGGGCTTCTACCAGATCTACTTCCAGGAGCCGGGCCGGGCCGACGCCGAGCTGGCGGCCGACCCGAAGGCCACCTTCCGCCGCGTCCTCGCCGGCACCCACCCCGACGGGGAGCCGAAGCCGTGGGTCGTCCCGGACGGCGTGAAGCTGCTGGACTCCCTGCCGGAGCCGACGCGGCTCCCGGCGTGGCTCACCGAGGCGGACCTCGACGCGTTCGCGGCCGACTACGCCCGGCACGGCGAGCGGGCCTTCACCGGCGGGCTCAACTGGTACCGCAACATCGACCGGAACAACGAGCTGATGGCGGCGTTCGCCGGCCGGCGGATCGAGGCGCCCGCGCTGTACGTCACCGGCGAGCAGGACCTGGTGAACGCGATCGTCCCGCCCGAGGTGATGGCCCACCTGCTGCAGGAGGTGACGCCCCGGCTGCGCCGGCACATCCGCCTCCCGGAGACCGGGCACTGGACGCAGCAGGAGCGGCCGGCGGAGGTCAACGAGGCGCTGCTGGACTTCCTCGCCTCGCTGGACTAGGAGTCGAAGCCGGCACGCCGGGGAAACCTGGGCGGCCCGGGCGGCCTGAGGTCGGCCGCCCGGGCCCGCGCTCACGGGGTGCCGGGGGCCCCGGCGCACAGCGCGTGTTCGATCAGGGCGTCGGCCGCGCCCTCCTGGGCGACCATGTGGTCCTGGGTGTCGCCGCGCGCCTCGGACATGGAGACCACGGCGCTTCGCCGGCCGTCGTCGGTGACGCCGTTGAGGGTGATGTAGCCGCCGTCCCCGCCCTCGTGGCTCCAGTAGGTCCCGCCGCAGTCCAGGGGGCGTTCGACCAGGCCGAGTCCGTACCCGCCGTTGTGCCACAGCAGTGCGGCCAGCCCCTCCACGGGGACGGTCTGCTTCATCTCGGTCAGCTGACGGGCCGGCAGCAGGCGGCCGCCGAGCAGGGCGCGGAGGAAGTCGTTCTCGTCCCGGGTGGTCGTGACCCAGGCCAGGTTCTCGTGGTCCACGGGTATCTGGTCGGTGACGTCCACCCGGGAGCCGGGGCCGTAGTACTGGTAGGCCTGGGCGTGCGGGCGGGGCAGGGTGGGCGAGGTGCCCGTCCACCGGGTGTGGTCGAGGCCGAGCGGGCGCAGGATGCGCTCCTCGATCTGCTGGTGGGCGGGCCGGCCGGTGACCTTCTGGATGATCAGGTCGAGCAGGACGTAGCCGGTGTTGGAGTAGTGCCACTGCTCCTTGGCGGGCTCGTGGGCCATGGCCAGCTCGACCAGCTGTTCGGCACTGTGGACGTCGTAGCGCTGCTGGTAGTACTCCTCCTCCGTGGTGTAACCGGGCAGGCCGTCGTCGGTGATCCCGCTGGTGTGCTGGAGCAGTTGGCGGACGGAGATCCGCCGGCCGTCGTGGCCGTTCGCCCGCACCAGCCCCGGCAGCCAGTGGTCGACCGTGTCGTCCAGGGACAGCCTGCCCTCGGCCTCCAGCTGGAGCACCGCGGTGGCGACCAGGGTCTTGGACGTGCTGGCCATGCGGAAGTAGCCGTCGGAGGGGACGGGGCGGCCGGTCCTCAGGTCGGCGGTGCCGCTGGTGGCGACCGTCTGCCGGCCGTCGGGCGCGACCGCGCGGGCCTGCACGCCGCTGACACCGAGGGCGTGGATCGCTTCGGTGTCCCGGCGTAACTGGGCCAGGGCGGAGGGCCCGGCGGGCTGGGCGACGGCGCCGGCCACGTTGGTGGCGAGCAGCGCCGCGACGGCGGAGGCCATGGCGAGGTGCTTGCGCGGAGTCGAGGTCATGGTCCGGACGCTAACCGGCTCCGATCATCGGCGACACGCGCTCCGGCGGACCTCAGGGGCGCGTGGGGGATCTCCCGGAAGGGGCGTCAGACCGGCAGCAGGCGGGTGATCAGGTCGCCGAGGCGGCGCGCGTTGCGGCAGGGGTGCATCTCCACGACGTCGGCGTAGACGAGGGCGGCGGAGTCGCCGGTGGGCCAGAGGGAGGGTTGCTCGGGATTGAGCCAGAAGACCCGTCGGGCCCGGGCGGCGATCCGGCGCAGGGCGTCCGGGTTGGGGTCGCGGTGGTTGGTGCGGGCGTCGCCGAGGACGAGGACGCAGGTGCGCGGGCCGACCGCGGCCAGGTGGTGTTCGGCGAAGTCGCCCAGTGCGGAGCCGTAGTCGCTGTTGCCGTGGTAGCCCATGACCTTGGCCTCGGTGAGGATGCGGGCGGCCAGGCGGGCCGGGTCGTCGCCGGCACCGGCGCCATCGCCGTGGCCGTCGCGGAGCAGGTCGGTGACCTCGGCGGTGCGGTTGACGAAGGCGAACACCCGCACCTTGCTGAACTGTTCGCTCATCGCCCGCACCAGCAGCATGGTGAAGTCGGCGAAGCCCGCCACCGAGCCCGAGACGTCGCACAGCAGCACCAGCTCCGGCCGGGCCGGGCGGCGCAGCCGGTAGGCGGGGCGCAGCGGTACGCCGCCGGTGGCCAGCGAGCGGCGCAGGGTGCGGCGCAGGTCGATCCGTCCGCGGGCGGCGCGGCGGCGCCGGGCGGAGAGGCGGGTGGCGAGCTTGCGGGCCAGCGGGTGGACGGTGCGGCGCAGTTCGGCGAGCTGGTCGCGGCCGGCGTGGAGGAAGTCGATCAGGTCGGCGGTGGGGGCGACGGCGCGTTCGGCGATCCGCTCGGGCCCGCGCAGTTCGGCGACGCGGCGGCGGGCCTCGCCGGACACGAGGGCGCGGAAGCCCCTGATGCGGCGGCGGACCTCGTCGGCGAGGACACGGTCGGAGAGGTCCGCCGTGCCGTGCCGGTCGCGCAGGGCGGCGAGGATCCGGGCGAGCAGCGTCTCGGGGGAGAGCCGGCCGAGCGCCTGCTGGGCGGACCAGCCGTCGGAGCCGGGGGCGCTGCCGGCGCCGTAGCGGCCGAAGGCCTCCACCACCTCGCCGGCCAGCCGGGCTTGGGCGGCGCGGTCGTCGGCGGCCAGCGCGGCGGCGAGACGCTCGCGCAGCTGGTCCCGCAGGGGGTCGGGGCGGCCGAAGCGGGGCGGCTCGGGGTCGTCGGGCCGGGGCGGAGGATCGGCGCGGACGGCTTCCGGAGTGCCGACGCCCAGCGGGAAGAACAGGTCGAAGGTCGCGTCGAAGACCGCCCGCTGGCCGTCGGAGCGCAGCAGGGCCGCGGCCAGGCCGGCCCGCATCTGCTCGCGGTCGGTGAAGCCGAGGACGTCGAGGACGGCGGCGGCGTCCACCGTTTCGGCGGGGCCGATCCGCAGGCCGTGCCCGCGCAGGGCGCGGACCAGGCCGGTGAGGCGGGCGGCGGTGTCGGCCGGCTCCTGTGCGGACGGTCCGGGCCCGCCCGGCAGGGGAGCGGTGGTCATGCGGGGGTGAGCTTCCGGATGGCCTTGCGGATGTCGTCCTGGTGCTTGAGGATCACGCCGAGCGTGTCCCGGACGGCGGCCTCGTCCAGGGTGTCCGCGCCGAGGGCGAGCAGGGTGCGGGCCCAGTCGATGGTCTCGGCGACGGACGGGGCCTTGCGGAGCTCCATCGCGCGCAGGGCGCCGACGACCCGGACGAGCGACTCGGCCAGGGTGTCGTCCAGGCCGGGCACCTTGAGCCGGACGATCCGGCGCTCCAACTCGGCGTCCGGGTAGTCGAGGTGGAGGAACAGGCAGCGCCGGCGCAGTGCCTCGGAGAGTTCGCGGGTGGCGTTGGAGGTGAGCAGGACGAAGGGGCGGCGGCTCGCGGTGATCGTACCGAGCTCCGGGACGGTGACCTGGAAGTCGCTGAGCACCTCCAGCAGCAGCGCCTCGACCTCGACGTCGGCCTTGTCCATCTCGTCGATCAGCAGCACCGTCGGCTCCTCGCCGCGGATGGCGGTGAGCAGCGGGCGGGTGAGCAGGAACTCCTCGCCGAAGATGTCGGTGCGGGCGTCCTGCCAGCCCTCGTCGCGGCCGGCGGTGATCCGCAGCAACTGCTTGGCGTGGTTCCACTCGTAGAGTGCGCGGGCCTCGTCGATGCCCTCGTAGCACTGCAGGCGGACCAGCCGGGCCTGCCCGATCTCGGCGACGGCCTTGGCGAGTTCGGTCTTGCCGACGCCGGCGGGGCCCTCGACCAGCAGTGGCTTGCCGAGCCGGTCGGCGAGGAAGACGGTGGTGGCCACGGCGGTGGAGGCGAGGTAGCCGGTGGCGGCCAGCTGCTCGGCGGCGTCGGCCACCGAGGTGAAGAAGCCGGTGCCGTTGTCGGCGCCGCTGCTGTTCCCGTTCCCGGTGCCACTGCCGCTGGTGCCGCCTGTGCCGCTGGTGTCGCTGGCCATGTGCCCGCCCCGTTCCGGTTCGCCGTCTCCGTGCGGCGCCACCCTACCGGCCGGTCACTTCGGTGTCCCGAGGTCGCGAGGCCCCGAGGCTCGGGGGAGCGGCGTACGGCGTGGTGCGGGTGCCGTACGCCGCTGTCGTGCCGGTGGGCCCTGGCGTCAGTTGACGAACAGGACCGGGCTGCCGGCGACGGAGGTGTCGGTCACCGGGCCGTAGGTGGCGCTGAAGTAGCCCGTCGTGAAGCACAGGCCCGGGCCGGAGACCAGGGTGAACGGCTGGGCGGAGAAGCCGATCGTGTTGCCGGTGTTCGAGGTGGTGCCGTTGATCCCGGTGGCGTTCTGGTAGTTGCAGGTGACGCTGCCCAGGATGGTGCTGAGCACCACGGTCGTCCCCATCGGGCCGGCCGCGCCGGGGGCGAGCTTGACCGGGTTGCCGGGGGCGTCGCTGACCGTGTTGGTGAACGGCAGGTTGGTGACGGTGATGCTCCTGACGCCCGTGACGCCCAGGACGTTGGAGGTGCAGGAGCCGAAGGTCTGGGTGTTGAGCTGCTCGACGGCGCTACCCGGGGCGGCCGGGTTGGCGGTCACGGTCGCCGAGAAGGAGGAGGCGGCACACTTGATGCCGCTCGTCCCGGTCGCGCTGTTGTAGAAGGTCGCGTAGCTGCCGGAGGCGAGGTTGGCGGTCAGGACGTCGCCGACGGCGACGGCGGGGCCGGACGGGCTGCCGGTGGTCAGCACGGCGGAAGCGGCCTCGGCGGGTGCCATGGCCGCGCCGGTGAGGGCGAGGGCGGTGAGGGCGGCGGTGGCGAGGGTGCGGCGGATGCGCATGAGGGTGACCTCTCTCCGTCCGAGGGGACGGGTGGGGGGATTCCCGGCGTGCGGGTGTGGTGGTGCGCACGACGGGGGAGGTGCATGGCGTACCGGGGGCTCCGGCGGAGCCGCGGGAACGGGCGGGCCCGGCGCCACGGGCCCGCTCGTGCGGTACGGCGGTGAACGGACGTACGCGGGGCGGACGTCCGGGCGGTGCGAGGGTGCGAGTGGTACGGCCTTGCGTCCGTACGGCGGTGCGGAACACAGCGCCGGTACGGCGGTGGGGAACGCGGCGGGACTGCGCCGAGTCGGTGCGGACGTGCGGTGCTGCGTGGGGGTGCACGTCGGCGGCTGCCACCGCCGCGGGCCTGCGTTCGCCGTGGTCCCGGTCCCGTGGCCCGGGCGGTTCGCCCGGGCGGTGGGGCCCCTGGAGGTCGGCCGGTGGGGGCCTGCTCGCCCACCGGTTGGAAACCTGTCAGTGTTGTAAACCCGGTGTTCCGCCAATGTCAATACAGGACACAGGAGTTGGTGATGGATCGGAACTACCTCCGGAGTGCCGACATGGTCCTGCTGCCGGGCGCGCGCACCGGCCGCGACCCCGCCCGGTCGATCAAGCCCGGCCCGCGCCGGCTCCCCGCGGGCGTGGTCGCCGCGACCCAGCGCGAGCGGCTGCTGGACGCCCTGGTGCGGACCGTCGCCGAACGCGGCTACCAGCACGCCACGGTGAGCGACATCTGCCGTGCGGCGGGCGTGACCAGGCCGGTCTTCTACGAGCTGTTCAGCGGCAAGGAGGACGCCTTCCTGGCGGCCCACCGGTACGGGACCGGGGTGGTGATCCGGCGGATGGCGGCGGTCTTCGCGGCCGAGCCCGACTGGTGCCACGGGATCCGGCGGGCGCTCGGCGCTATGCTCCAACTGCTGGCCGGTACACCCGCGTTCGCCACCATGGCGGTGATCGAGATCGAGGCGGTCGGCCCGTCCGGGCGGCGCGAGCGCGACCAACTCCTCAAGAAGTTCCGGGCGTTCTTCGCCGAGGTGCCCCAACTTCCTTGCGGCATCGCGGTGCAGGAGCTGGTCGATGCCGTGGTGGGCGGCGTCTACAGCGCGGTCTACCGCCGGGTCGACTCCGGCGCGACCGAACAACTGCCGGATCTGCTGCCGGGGTTGAGCATGTTCTGCCTGGCGCCGTTCCTCGGCCCGGCGGAGGCGGCCGTACGGCTCGGGTCGGGGATTGGTGAAGATCCTTCGTGCACCCGTATTGACCCGGCCAATACCCGGCAGTAGCTTCCCAGTTACTCACCGCGCTCCGACCGGATCCGCCCCGCTGCCGAGGGGCGGCCGGGCCGGCCGGGCCGGGGAACGCTGTCCGCGCCAGGGCAACGTGCCAGTGCCTGCACACCCAATCCACCCACAGGGAGCACACATGGCCATGTCCGAGGACGCCGCCGCGGCGGCCGAGACCGCGCAGACGCCGACCGGGCCGAGAAGAGGCCGGGTCCGGCTGAAGCGCACCGCCCTGATGGCCGTACCGGCCATCGCGGCCGGGGGCGTCCTGATGGCGCTCACCGCCCAGGGCGTGCTCGCCGCGCAGTTCTCCATCTCCGGCATGCCGTTCACGATCACCGCCGACAAGCTGGAAGGCCAGGGCTTCGCCCAGTTCGGCGCCCTGGACTCGATGATCCCCGACAGCCCCAACGCGGGCTCCACCGGCGGCCAGGTGCTGGTCGCGGTGTCGGCGATCAAGAGCGCCCAGATCACCAACCTGTGCCAGAGCGTCGACCTCGGCGGCATCAACCTGGTGATCCACGCGGGCGACGGCGGCACCCCCGTCAGCGCCACCAACCTCACCACCGACTCCGACCTGCTCTCCGGCGACGCGGAGTTCACCAACATCGAGATCGGCGGCGACGCAAGCACCTACACCAAGGCCGGTCCGGCGGGCAAGGGCAACCCGGGCGTCTTCGGGCAGCAGGCCGACACCGTCCAGCTGACACACCTCAACCAGCACAACTACGCGAGCACCGCCGTCGGGTTCAAACTGCCCAACCTGCGGCTGAGCTTCGCCTCCCAGGGCTGCTGAGCATGACGGCGTCCGTACCGGAGCCGGCCGGGACCGGCGAGAGCGCCGCGCCACGGGCCGAGGAGGTGGCGGCCGAGGGGACGGCCGCCGCACCCGGCACCGCCGCAACGGGCATCGCAGCACCCGGTACTGCCGCACCCGGTACTGCCGCGCCCGGCACCGCCGCCCCGGCTCCCGCCGCCGAGACCGCCACCCGCGCCCGCCCGGTCAGGCGCGACTGGCGGGGCAGGCGACCGTTCTGGGGCGGGCTGCTGGTGGTGCTCGGCGGCGCCGAGATCCTGTTCACCCTCAAGGCCCCGCTTCCCGTCATCCTGCACATCGGGATGCAGGGGCTGGCCGGGTACCTGGTACCGGCGGTGCTGGTGCTGTGCGGCCTGCTGATCCTGTTCAACCCGGCGCAGCGGCTGTTCTACTCCATCCTCGCCGTGCTGGCCTCCCTGGGCAGCTGGATCACCTCCAACCTGGGCGGCTTCCTGATCGGGATGCTGCTCGGGGTGGTGGGCGCCTGCCTCACCTTCGGCTGGCTGCCCGACCAGCCGCTGCGCCAGGGCCGGCAGCGGCGGCTGGAGCGCCGCGAGGAGCGGCGGGCGACCGGGACGGCCCCGGTGTGACGCGGGTGCCCCGCGTCCGGGTGACGGGAGAGCACCGGGACGCGGGGCACCTTCGTATTCGTACGGCGTTCCGCGCGGCTGTACTGCGAGGCTGTTCCGTGCGGTTGTTCTGCGCGGCTGTTCCGCGCGCCGACCGTCAGATGGTCGCGGCGTCGATCACGAAGCGGAACCGGACGTCGCCGTCCAGCAGCCGCCGGTAGGCCTCGTTGATCTGGTCGGCCGGGATCAGCTCGATCTCCGCGGCGATCCCGTGCTCACCGCAGAAGTCCAGCATCTCCTGGGTCTCCGGCAGCCCGCCGATCATCGAACCGGCCAGCGAGCGGCGCCCGACGGCCAGCGGGTACGGGTGCAGGGTGACCGGCTTCTCCGGCATGCCGACCTGCACCAGGGTGCCGTCGGTGCGCAGCAGGCCGATGTACGCGCCCAGGTCGAGGTCGGCGGAGACGGTGTTGACGATCAGGTCGAAGCTGCCCGCCAGCTCGGTGAAGGTCGCGGGGTCGGAGGTGGCCCGGTAGTGGTCGGCGCCGAGCTTCAGACCGTCCTCGCGCTTGCGCAGCGACTGGCTGAGCACGGTGACCTCCGCGCCCATCGCGTGGGCGAGCTTCACCCCCAGGTGGCCGAGGCCGCCGAGACCGACGATCGCGACCTTCTTGCCCGGGCCCGCGCCCCAGTGGGCGAGCGGCGAGTACAGCGTGATGCCGGCGCACAGCAGCGGCGCGGCGGCGTCCAGCGGCAGGCTGTCGGGGATGCGCAGCGCGTACGCCTCGTCGACCACGAGCTCCGCGGAGTAGCCGCCGTACGTCGGCAGGCCGTCCTTGCCCGTGCTGTTGTAGGTGTAGACGACGCCGCCCTCGCCGGTGCAGTACTGCTGCAGGCCCGCACGGCAGTTGTCGCACTCCCGGCAGGAGTCGACGAAGCAGCCGACACCGACCCGGTCGCCGACCTTCCAGCGGGTGACGCCGGGGCCGACCTCGGCGACCACGCCGGCGATCTCGTGGCCCGGCACCATCGGGAAGATGCCGGTGCCCCAGTCCTCGCCGACCTGGTGGAGGTCGGAATGGCAGATGCCGGAGTACTTGATGTCGATCACGATGTCCTGCGCGCCGACGGCCCGCCGGCTGACCGTGGTCTTCGCCAGCGGGGCGTCGGGGTGCTGCGCCGCGTAGGCGGTGACGGTACGGGCGGTGCCCGGGCTGGCGGCGGTGCTCGTGGTGGTGCTCGGGGTGGTGCTCTGCGGCGTCTCGTTCGTCATGCCCCCAGCCTGCGGCGGGCCGATCCGGCCAGCCAGATCAAGGATCAACGTACGAAGCCGGGACGTACGAACCCGGGACGTACGGCCGCGGAACGTACGCACGGCAGTATCACCCTCGTGCGCACCCCCCGGCACCGGACCGCCCGCATACTGCAGTCATGGACCAGCGCACCGAACTCAGCGAGTTCCTCCGATCCCGCCGCGCCCGGCTGCGGCCCGAGGACGTGGGCCTGCCGGACACCGCGACCCGGCGCCGGGTGCCCGGCCTGCGCCGCGAGGAGTTGGCCCAGCTCGCCGGAGTGAGCACCGCCTACTACACCCGGCTCGAACAGGGCCACGGCGAGAGCGTCTCCACCGCCGTGCTGGACGCCATCGCCCGGGTCCTGCGGCTCACCCCCGCCGAGCGCGACCACCTCGGCCGGCTGACCAAGCCGCCGCGCCGCCGCCCCGGCCGGGCCGCCGCCCGGGTGCAACGGGTACGGCCGGAGCTGCAGCGGCTGCTGGACGCGATGGAGGGCGTGCCCGCGTACGTCATCGGCCGGCGCCTCGACATCATCGCCTGGAACCGGCTCGGCACCGCCCTGCTCGGCGACTTCGCGGCCATGCCGCCCGAGCAGCGCAACATCGCCTGGCACGTCTTCCTCGACCCGGGCGCCCACGAGCTGTACGTGGACTGGGAAGGCAAGGCCTCCGACATCGTCGGCATGCTGCGGCTGGACGCCGGACGCGACCCGGACGACCCCAGGCTCGCCTCGCTGATCGGCGAACTCTCCGTCAAGAGCGAGGAGTTCCGGAGCCTCTGGGCCACCCACAACATCCAGGACAAGGGCCACGGCACCAAGCGCCTGCACCACGCGGTGGTCGGCGGGCTCAGCCTGCAGTACGAGACCCTCCGCCCGACCGGGG
Source organism: Kitasatospora sp. NPDC023385 (assembly GCF_055664045.1). Lineage (NCBI taxonomy): Bacteria > Bacillati > Actinomycetota > Actinomycetes > Kitasatosporales > Streptomycetaceae > Kitasatospora > Kitasatospora sp. NPDC023385. The sequence continues at coordinate 363,431 of NZ_JBVOOL010000004.1, forward strand.
ACGCCGACCAGGTGCTGGTCGCCTACCACGCCGAGCCGGGCTCGACCTCGGCCGAATCGCTGCGCCTGCTGGCCAGTTGGGCGGCCACCGAGTTCCAGGCGGGGGTGTCCGAGGCGCGGGCCGAGTCCGCCGCCGAGCAGGCCCGGTAGCGCCCCGCCCAACAGCCGCCCCGGCCGGACCCACCGCAGTTCCCACCGCAGTTCCCACCGCCGAACCACCGCCGGACCCACCGCCGAGCGCTCCGCACCTACCGGCCGGTATGGTCGGGGCGGAACGGGTGGTCACCTGCCACACCGGCAGGCAGAGCAGAGGATCGGTGCGGCGGCGATGGAGTTTCGGGAAGACATCCTGGGTGCGCCCTACGAGGCGGCGGAGCTGGAACTGCGGGCCGACGCCGAGGGAACCGTGTGCGCGACGCTCGTGCGGCGGGTCGTCCCCGGCGCGAAGCGGGCGGTGCTCTACATCCACGGGTACAACGACTACTTCTTCCAGACCAACCTGGCCGACCACTACGCCGCGCTCGGGTTCTCCTTCTACGCCCTGGACCTGCGCAAGTACGGACGGTCGCTGCGGCCGCACCAGTCGCCGAACTTCGTCCGGGACCTCGTGGAGTACGACGAGGAGATCGACGAGGCGGTGCGGATCATCCGGGAGGTGGACGGCCACCGGCAGCTGCTGGTGAACGGGCACTCGACCGGCGGGCTGATCGGCGCGCTGTGGGCGGGGCGGCGGGCCGGCCGCGGACTGGTGGACGGACTGTTCCTGAACAGCCCGTTCCTGTCGATGCCGGCCGCGCCCGCGGTGCGGACGTTCGGCGCACCGGCCGTGCTGGCGATCGCGCGGCTCGCGCCGACCCGGGTGCTGCCCTCGACCCTCAACCCGCACTACACGCACAGCCTGCACAAGGACCACAAGGGCGAGTGGGACTTCGACCTCACCCTCAAGCGCGCCGAGGGCTTCCCGCTGTTCGCGGGCTGGCTCGCGGCGATCCACCAGGGACACCGCCGGTTGCGGCACGGACTGGGGATCGACGTGCCGGTACTGCTGATGGCCTCGACCAAGTCCATCACCACCACCAAGTGGCACAACGCCCTCCACCACGCCGACGGCGTGCTGCGCGCCGACGACATCGCCGCGCAGGGGCCGAAGCTCGGCCGGCACGTGACGATCGTGCGGATCGAAGGCGGCATGCACGACCTGGTGCTCTCCGCGGAGACGGCCCGGACCCAGGTGTTCGCCGAACTGGACCGCTGGCTGGCCGCGTATCTGGACGTGCCGTCCATCGACGACGTGCCGTCCGTGGACGACGTGCAGCCCGTCGAGGACGTGCCGTCCGTCGGGGAGAACGCGTGACGGACGAGCCGGCACCGGTCGGGCGACGGACCGACCTCGGCTTCGCCAAGCTCATGCCGGACCTCGACCGGGACGGCGGCTGGCTGCTCACCCTCGACGGCACCCCGCAGTCGTACGTCGACCTCGCCGACCCGACCCACCTCGAGTTCGAGTACACCCGGCGGCTCGGCCACCTCGCCGACGCGCTCGCCCCGGCCGGACGGCCACTGGACGCGCTGCACCTGGGCGGCGGCGCACTGACCCTGCCCCGCTACCTGGCCGCGACCCGGCCCGGCTCGCGGCAGCGGGTGGTGGAGGTCGACGGGCCGCTGCTGGACCTGGTCGCCGAGCACCTGCCCTGGCAGGGGCCCGGCGCGGACGTCACCGCGACGGTCGGCGACGCCCGGGCGGCACTCGCCGGCATCCCGGCGGGTTCGCAGGACCTGCTGATCGCGGACGTCTTCCGCGGCTCCCGCACCCCCGCCCACCTGACCTCGGTGGAATTCGTCGGCCTGGCCGCGGCCGTGCTGCGCGACGGCGGCTGCTACGCGGCGAATCTGGCGGACGGCCCGCCGCTGGCCTTCGCCAGGGCGCAGGCGGCAACGGTCCGGGCGGTGTTCCCGTACGTGTGCCTGGTGGCGGAGGCGTCGGTGCTGCGCGGGCGGCGGTACGGCAACGTGCTGCTGGCCGGCTCGACGGCGCCGCTGCCCACGGCGGAGCTGAGCCGGCTGTGCGCCGGCGACATCTTCCCGGCCCGACTGGTGGAGGGCGGCGACCTGGCGGCCCTGGTCGGCCGCACCGCCCCGGTCACGGACACGGACGCCACCGACTCCCCGCCCCCGCCCGACGGAGCCTTCACCCTCGGCTGAGCCGCGCCGGCCGAGCACGGCTCTGCGTCGGTCGCCCGCGGTCGGGAGCCCCGGAGTGTCGAGGCCGGGCCCGGAGCGGGACAGGCCGCGCGTCGGGCCGGGGCGTCGCACGGACGGGTGTCAGAATCGGCGGGTTCATGACTGACTGCGGAGCACGGCCTTGGCTCTCGATCAGCTCTCGATCTCGCTGCTCGTGGTTCCGCTGATCTTGATTCACCGCTCCTGAGGAGGCTCACGTGGTTTCTACCGAACCGTCCGCACCGCTGTCAGCCGAGCTGAGTGCCGTGCCCGAGACGGCGCTGTGGACGCTCTACCAGCGCGCCGTCGAGGCCCGTCGGCCGGATGCCGTGCTGCACGACCCGAAGGCCGTGGAGCTGGTCGAGCGGATCGACTTTCCGTTCGAGGAGCGGTTCGGCACCAGCGCCGTCCAGGCCCAGCTCCAGGCGCTGCGGGTGGCCTGCTTCGACCGCGAGGTGACGGACTTTCTGCTGCGGGAGCCGCGCGGCACCGTGGTCTGCCTGGGGGAGGGGCTGGAGACGCAGTACTGGCGGGTCGACAACGGCCGGGCCCACTGGCTCAGCGTGGACCTGCCCGAGTCGATCGCCCTGCGCGAGCGGCTGCTGCCGCCCGGCCCGCGACAGCGCTACCTGGCCGCCGATGCCATTGATCTCGGCTGGGCCGAGGAGGTGGACCGGGACCGCGCGGTGTTGGTCACCGCACAAGGCCTGCTCATGTACCTTCCGCCGGCCCGGGTGAAGGCCCTGATCGCAGGCTGCGCGGAGCGGTTCCCGGGCGGCTCGCTGGTACTCGACGCCGTGCCGCACTGGTTCAGTCGGCTCACCCTGAACGGGAAGATGCGTACGCACGACTACGTGCCGCCCCCGATGCCGTGGGCGATGGACGCGGGTGAGCGGGACAAGCTCCGGACCGCGAGCCCGGCGGTGACCACCGTGCGCGACGTCCGGCCGATTGGCGGGCGTGGGCTCGTCGGCGCCCTCCTGCCGCTGGTGCTGACCTTCCCGCCCCTGTCCACCCACCGCCCCTCGGTCACCGTCCTGGACTTCGCCGAGCGGCCCCACGGGTCGTAGACGCTGGAACGGCGGGCCGCCGCGCGCGGAGTCTGATCAATCAGGCCGGCGGCGTCTCGACCGACTCCGCTCACCACGCCACCTACAGGTCCTGTTTCCGGTTCTGATCCGAGGTGTGCGTGACTCCGGTTGACCTGAAGCGCACTTGAGGTTGCAAGCTTCTGGGCATGGACAACGAAGCGATGCAACGCCACCTGCGGGCCCTGACCGACCGCGCCGAGATCACCGATCTGATGGACCGCTACCTGCACTCCCTGGACGACGGGGTCTTCGACGAGGAATGGGCGCGCGCCTTCCATACCGAGAACGTCACCGCGGAGACGCCCATCGGCACCGTCCACGGCCGCGATGCCCTGTTGGCACGCATCCGACGCGGGATGGCACTGTTCGACCGGACCGTGCATCTGAGTACCAACGCCGTCATCGAAGTCAACGGCGACCAGGCCACTGTCCGCGGCGCCCAGCTGAGTACCCATGTTCTGGCGGACAGCGCGGACAGCGTCTTCGTCTCTGCCGGCCACACCGACACCGAACTGGTCAGGACAGCCGACGGCTGGCGGATCTCGGCCTCGTCGCTGCGTGTGGTCTGGACTCAGGGAACCCCGCCGCAGTTGCCGGACGAGTGGTCCCCAACAGCCGTGGTCTAGCGTCGCTTCAGTACATCTCCGATGCCGTCGGCGTCCCGCGCGATGAGCGGCTGGACCGTGCCGCACTGCGGCCTGGGAGGCTGGCATCGGCTTTGGCCGGCGGGCTACGGTGTGCAGCCAGGACTACCGGAACGGCATTGCGCCACACACGGATTGGTGACCCGGTGCTCTTCTGAGCGCCGTACGGGCCGGTGCCGGCCCGCTGTCGGATCGAGGATCCTGCGCTGCTGCGCGGGCTCCGCCTCCGTCGTGTTGGCCTCCTCAGCGATGTTCCGGAGCGGGTGCGGGCGGGGCAACCCGCCCCCACCAGCTCACCGGCTCACCGTGCGCGCAACCGGTCGAATGCCGACTGGCTCTCATCGTCCGCGGCGCGGCAGATCATCAACCGCTGGTCCGGATCCTGGAGGGGCACAAGCACTTCGAAGTGCACAGCGATCACACCGGCGCCCGGATGCCGCACCACCTTGCGTCCGCGGCCGTTGACCTTCACGTCTCGCTCGGCCCACAGTCGCGCGAATTCCTCGTTACGGGTGCTGCATTCGGTGATGAGGTCGGTCAACGCCCGGTCCTCCGGGTGCGTGGCCCACGCTGCGCGCAGGTGGGCGATTCCCTCCCGCACGACGCGCTCGCGGTCGACGTAGAGTTCGCGTATCTCCGGGTGTACCAGGCAGAGCCACATCGCATTGCGCTGCGCCGGCGGCAGGGTTTCGAAATCCAGCAGCAGCCCCGCCATTTCGCTGTTCCAGGCCAGGATGTCGTAGCGGTGGTTCATCAGCATGGCCGGCAGTGGTGACAGGTCGGCGACCAGCCGGGCCAGCGGCGGCGCCGCAGTGGTGGCGGGCTCGTCGGCGTTGCGGGGGCGCTGCTGGGCCAGATTGAAGAGGTAGGCGCGTTCGTCGGGGGCCAGGCGCAGCGCCCGGGCCAGCGCCTCCACCACGTTCGCTGAGGGCCGCAGTCCCCGGGCCTGTTCCAGCCGGACGACGTAGTCGGTGCTGACCCCGGCCAGTTCGGCGACCTCCTCGCGGCGCAGTCCTGGGGTCCGCCGGGCCTGCTGACGCGACGGCAGGCCGAAGTCGTCCGGGTTGAGGCGTTCGCGTCGGGTCCGCAGGAATGCGGCCAGCTCCTGTGCCGTGTCCACGGTGCGGGTCGTCATGTCCGGCCCAACAGGCAGGGTAGGACTGGTGTTCCCAGGAACTTCCTTCCCTTATCCCCGGCTCGCGGCGGTCAGAGACTTGTGCTCTACAACGGATCACAAGCACAGGAGGACACGATGTCGCTCACCCTCGACACCTACCGGCTGCTCGGCCGTTCCGGGCTGCGGGTCTCACCGCTGGCGCTGGGCGCGGCGACCTTCGGCACCGAGTGGGGCTGGGGTGCCGAGCAGGACGAGGCGCGCAGGCTGTTCGACCTCTACGTCGAGCGCGGCGGCAACTTCATCGACACCGCCAACACCTACACCGATGGCAGCTCTGAGCGCTTGCTGGGTGAATTCACCCGCGACAACCGCGAAAGCCTGGTGCTGGCGACGAAATACACCACGCTGCGCCGGCCCGGCGACCCGAATTCCGGGGGCCCGCACCGCAAGAGCCTTTTCGCGTCGGTGGAAGCCAGTCTGCGACAGCTGAACACGGACTACATCGATCTGCTGTACCTGCACGTGTGGGATTTCACGACACCGGTCGAGGAGATCCTGCGCGGCATGGACGATCTGGTCCGGCAGGGCAAGGTCCTGTACGTGGCGATCTCCAACGCCCCGGCCTGGCAGGTGTCGCGCATGCAGGCGATCGCCGACCTGCGCGGCTGGTCGCCGCTGGTCGCGCTGCAGATCGAATACAACCTGATCGAGCGCACCGGGGAACGTGACCTGATCCCCATGGCACGCGAGATGGGGTTGGGCGTGGTGCCGTACTCGCCACTGGCCGGCGGGGTGCTCACCGGCAAGTACAGCCGCGACGACCTGACCGCGGCGAACGCCGCGGTCGACGACGGCACCCGGAAGAACTTCAACATCGCCAACGGCGGGCTGACCGAACGCACCTTGGACATCGCCGATGTCGTGAAGGAGGTCGCCGCGGAGCTGGGCCGCACAACCGCCCAGGTCGGGTTGGCCTGGACCCTGAAGAACCCGGACGTGACGGCATCGCTCATCGGCGCCCGCACTCTCGCGCAACTGGAGGACAACCTGGGTGCCCTGGAGGTCGACTTCACGGCCTCCCAACTGGCCCGCCTCGACGAGGCCGGCGCGATCGAACTCGGCTTCCCGCACGACATGCTCGCCGGCGACAGGATGCGCGCGGTGACCCACGGCGACCTGAAGATCGAAACCCGCCGCTGACACCCGATACCGGGCCCCGGGGGGGCAGCACTGCTACTCCCGTCGGGTGATCACCGGCAGACCTCCGGCTCGGGTACGAGCACGAGGACGCGGGGAGGTCCGTGCGGCGGTGAGCGCCGCCCGTGGCCGAGGGCACTCCGGCCGTGGCAGGAACTTTGCCGAATCTTGAGGAAAAACGGGTCCGCCTGGAACCATGGCGTACGGCCGCACGTCGAAGTCGACGGGTGATCGGCCAGGGGGACGGGCCGCCCGGCACGTTACCCTCCCTGAGGGGGAGCGGCGTCGTGCCGCCATCGGACAAAGACTGCCGGGACCGGCCCGCGGCTCCACGGGGGCGCGGCCGGTCCCGTCCTGCCACGGAGGTACTGGCCTTGCACATCGACGCCTGGATCGAGGGCATTCCGCCGGTCGCGGTGTACGCCGTGGTCGGTCTGATCATCGGCATCGAATCGCTGGGCATTCCGCTGCCCGGCGAGATCGCCCTGGTCACGGCGTCCCTGATGGCGGTCAAGGGCGTGGTGAGCCCGTGGGGCGTCGCGGCCTGCGCGGTCGCCGGCGCGATCATCGGCGACTCGATCGGCTACTCGATCGGACGCAAGGGCGGCAAGCCGCTCTTCGAGAAGCTGGGACGCAAGTTCCCCAAGCACTTCGGCCCCTCGCACCTGGCCACCGCCGAGCGCTCGTTCCAGAAGTGGGGCATGTGGGCGGTCTTCTTCGGCCGGTTCATCGCCCTGCTGCGCATCTTCGCCGGTCCGCTGGCGGGCGCGCTGAAGATGCCGTACTGGAAGTTCCTGATCGCCAACGTGCTGGGCGGCGTCGTCTGGGCCGGCGGGACGACGCTGCTGGTCTACAAGGTGGGCAAGAGCATCGAGCCGTGGCTGGCCCGCTTCTCGTGGGCCGGACTGGCCGCGGCGATCGTGGTCGGGGCACTCTCGGCCTGGATCATGAAGCGCCGGGCCGCGAAGACGCACGCCAGGATCGAGGCGGAGGAGGCGGCTGCCGCCGCTGCCGCCACGGCCGCCGTCGCGGAGTGACGGAGCGCGGTTGACGGTCGTCCCGGAGCGCGGTTGACGGTCGTCCCGGAGCCATCGGGCCCTCGGAGTAGCATCGGCGGGGTACTTGCCGATCTTGCACTCTGGAGGGCCCGATGGCGTTGCAGGCGACGTGGGATGCCGTGGACGCGTACTTCACCGAACAGCTGGTCGGGCACGACCCGGTGTTGGAAGCCGCGACGGCCGCCGCCGCCGCGGCCGGGCTGCCGGAGATCGCGGTGGCCCCCAACCAGGGCAAGCTGCTGCACCTGCTGGCGCTGACGCAGGGCGCGAAGCGGATCCTGGAGGTCGGCACGCTCGGCGGTTACAGCGCGATCTGGCTGGCCCGGGCCCTGCCCGCCGACGGCACCCTGATCACCCTGGAGGTCGATCCCCGGCACGCCGAGGTGGCCCGCGCCAACCTGGCCGCCGCCGGGCTCGAGCAGGTCGCCGAGGTGCGGCTGGGCCGGGCCGCCGACTCGCTGGCGGCGCTGGTGGAGCAGGGCGTCGAGCCTTTCGACCTGGTCTTCATCGACGCGGACAAGCCGAGCAACCCCGCGTACTTCCGCCGGGCGCTCCAGCTGACCCGGCCGGGCTCGCTGATCATCGTCGACAACGTGGTCCGCGGCGGCGCCGTCGCCGACGCGGACAGCAGCGACCCCGCGGTGGTCGGCACCCGGGCCCTGCACGAGCTGATCGCGGCCGAGCCGAAGGTCACCGCGACCTCGGTGCAGACGGTCGGCAGCAAGGGCTACGACGGCTTCACACTCGCCCGCGTCCAGGGTTGAGATACCGGCTACGGCCGGGACACCAGACGTAGCCGACACGCCGGACGTAGCCGACACCCGGCACGTGGCTGACGCACCAGGCACAGCCGTGGCACCAGGCACACGAGGAACGGAGACATCGTGCGGATCGGACTGCTGGGCACCGGCCCCTGGGCGGAGCGGGTGCACGCGCCCGTGCTGGCCGAGCATCCCGGGCTGGAGTTCACCGGCGTCTGGGGCCGCCGCCCGGAGGCGGCCGAGGCGCTGGGCGCCGCGCACGGCGTGCCCGGGTACGCGGACCTCGACCGGCTGCTGGCCGACGTCGACGCGGTCTCCATCGCCCTGCCGCCGACCGTGCAGGCGGGCCTCGCGGTGCGGGCCGCCGAGGCCGGCTGCCACCTGCTGCTGGACAAGCCGGTCGCGCTGACCGTGCCGGACGCCCGGGCCGTGGCCGCGGCGGTGCGGGAGCACGAGGTCGCCTCGGTGGTGTTCTTCACGGTGCGCTTCGGCGGCCCGCAGATCCCGTGGATCGAGGAGCAGGCGGCGCTGGGCGGCTGGTACACCGGCCGCTCGGACTGGCTCGGCTCGGTGTTCGCGCCGGGCAGCGCCAGCCCGTACGCGGCCTCGCCGTGGCGGCAGGAGAAGGGTTCGCTGTGGGACGTCGGCCCGCACGCGCTGTCCGTGCTGCTCCCGGTGCTGGGCGACGTGACGCAGGTGACGGCGGTGGCCGGCCCGCTGGACGCCGTGCACCTGGTGCTGCGGCACGCCGGTGGCGCGTCCAGCACGCTCGCGCTCAGCCTGACCGCGCCGAGCGCGGCGGGCGGGACGGGCATGGAACTGCGCGGCGAGCACGGCGTGGTGCACCTGCCGGAGCGCGGCGAGGGGCCGCTCGCCGCCCTGCACCGGGCGCTGGACGCCCTGCGGGCCGCCGCGGCCTCCGGCGAGCCGCACGCGTGCGGGGCGGACTTCGGCCTGCGGGTGGTGGAGGTCCTCGCGGCGGCCGAGCACTCGCTGGCCGCCGGCGGTCCGGTGGCGGTGTGAGGCCCTGAGGCCCTGAGGCGCTGACGCCCTGAGGCGCCAGGATCCGGGGCCGGCCCGGGGCCGCCCCCGGGTCGTCGTCAGCGCGGCGGCAGGGGCGGCTGGGCGGCGTCCGGTCGGCGGTCGGCGGGGCGGGTCGGCGGGATGGTGGCCGCGTGGAAGTCCCGCGGGCCGGTCCAGAGGGCGGGGACGGCGTCGCTGCGGCGGGCCAGTTCGTACGCCACGGCCTCGTAGTTGACGCGCCAGCCGTGGAAGTGCGGCCAGGCCTCCTCGACCGGGCGTTCGCGGGGGAAGCCGGCCGCGGTGATCATCGCGACGGCGCCCAGGTACTCGGCGTAGGTCAGCCGGATCGGGACGTCCGGGTCGGGGTCCGGGTCGAAGTGGATGCGCAGCGAGCGGGCGATGTCGCGCATCGCGGTGAACCCGGCGCGGAGCACCAGGCGGGCCTCGGGCGGGGCCGAGCGCGGGCACAGGGCGAGGTGCAGGGCGGCGGCGTCCAGCACGGCGATCAGGCCGACCACCCAGCTGCGGTTCGGCTGGGGGGAGCGGAAGGAGAGCAGCACCGGGTAGTTGGAGTGGCTCTCCCCGATGTCGGCGGCCAGGCGTTCCCAGTCCCGGTAGAGCTGGGGGAGTGCGGTCTCAGTGTCCACCAGGGACTGCCGGGCCAGCAGTTCGGGGCCCCACGCGGGTTCGCCGGCCCGGGACTGCAGCAGCGTCACCTCGGTCTCACGGCGCTGGTAGGCGGCGTACAGGGTGGGCAGGTAGGAGATCTGCAGGGCGATCACCAGCGGGCCGCTGGCCGCGGCCATGAAGTCGATCGCGGACAGCTGCAGCCGCTCGCCGCTCGCGAAGCCCAGGGTGAAGAGGCTGGAGCCGGCCTCGCGGATGGCGATCGTCCAGCCGAACCCCGACGTGCCGTGCAGCAGCAGGGTGTAGGCGAGCAGCATCCCGCCGAGCCACATGCCGAGCATGCCCAGCAGGACCAGCGGAGCCAGCCACGTGAGCGCCCGGTCCTGCGCGCGGTAGCCGCCGAAGGGCGTGGCGGAGAGCCGCAGCACGGCCCGTAGCACCGCCCAGAGCCGGTTGACCAGGGACGAGTAGAGCCCGCGCGGGACGACCAGCGTGCGCAGGATGCTGCCGACGATCAGCAGGAGCAGCAGTGCGCCGAGCGCGGTGTGGATCAACCTCATGGCGCCATTGTGGCGGTCGCGGGGGCCGCCGCGGCGCCGGGCGGCCGTCGGCGCCGGGCGCGGCGGCGGTCGTCAGCCGCGGTATGACCATGATCACACCGCTTGCGTGCCCTCCTGGCCCGGCCCCGATCGCATCTATCTGTTCGAGAGGACTGTTGCGCGAGCGAAATCGGAGACCGGACTGTGCGTGCACACCGAGCTGGCGGGGCCGAGGGGGAGTCGCCCGGACGCCGACGATGGCGTCCGTTGCGGCGGATCGACTACCCGCGCGGCGGGCGGCGCGGGGTCCGGCGGTGGCTCCCGTCCTGGCGTCAGCTACTCCTGGTGGCGGGGGTCGGGGCGGTGGCGCTGACGGGGACGGCGGCGTGGTTCTTCACGATCACCAAGGTGCCGGAGGACCTGAACGCCTTCGCCACCCAGCAGAACAACGTCTACTTCTGGGCCGACGGCACCGAGATGGCGCGGATCGGCCCGACCAACCGGCAGGAGGTGCCGCTCGGCCAGGTGCCGGAGCCGGTGCGGTGGGCCGTGCTGGCCGCCGAGAACGAGACCTTCTACGAGGACCCGGGGATCTCCGTGACGGGCATCGGCCGGGCGGCCTCCTCGATGCTCTCGGGCGGTGACACCCAGGGCGGCTCGACCATCACCCAGCAGTACGTCAAGAACGCCTACCTGAACCAGCGTCAGGACATGTCCCGCAAGCTCAGCGAGATGGTCATCGCGATCAAGCTGGACCGGCGGACGGACAAGGACGACATCCTGGCCGGTTACCTCAACACCAGCTGGTTCGGGCGCGGCAGTTACGGCATCGAACGCGCCGCGGCGGCGTACTACGGCAAGGACGTCTCGCAGCTCGACCCGAGCGAAGGGGCCTTCCTGGCCGCCCTGTTGAAGGGAGCCGGGCAGTACGACCCGGCGCTGAGCCCGGAGAACCACCGGCGGGCCGAGGAGCGGTGGTCCTGGATCCTGAAGCGGATGGTGGAGGTCGGCAAGCTCTCCGCCGCCGAACGCGCGCGCTACACGGTGTTCCCCGAGCCCAGGCCCCAGCCGAAGTCGGCGGGGCTGGGCGGCCAGGTCGGGTACCTGGTGGACATGGCCCGGTCCTACGTGGAGAGCCACAGCGACATCACACCGGCCCAGTTGGACCTCGGCGGCTACCAGATCCGCACCACCTTCGAGAAGCCGAAGGTCGACGCCCTGGCCGCCGCCGTCCAGGAGTCCACCAAGGGACTCGACCCCGGCAGCCGCGAAGCCGACCGGCTGCTGAAGGTCGGCGCCGCCTCGGTGGCCCTCGACGGGCGGATCGTCGCGCTCCACGGCGGCCCCGACTACCTCAAGCAGGGCTTCAACAACGCCAACACCTCGTCGGTGCCGATCGGTTCGGCCTTCACCCCGCTGGTCTACGCCGCCGGGCTCGGCCAGGGGGTGCAGCGCGAGCGCGGCGGCAGCCGGACCCCGGTGACGCCCACCACCACGTACGACGGCGACAACGGGGTGAAGGTGATGACCCCCGAAGGGCCGTACTGGGGACGCGACGGGAAGATCGTGAAGACCGCGAACGACGGTGGGCGCGACTGGGGCCCGGTCACCCTGAGGAGCGCGGTCGAGCAGTCCGTCAACGGGCCGATGGTGCAACTCGGCATGGACGTCGGCCTGGACCGGGTCCAGAAGACCGCCGCGGACCTCGGCCTGCTCCCGGGCAGCATGGGCGACCTGGTGCCCGCGTTCGGGGCCGGCAACTCCACGCCGAGCGCGATCAGGACCGCGGACGCGTACACCGCCTTCGCCGCGGGAGGCAGCCGCACCGACCCGTACTCGGTGCTCGGCGTCAGCCGCAACGGCGCGCAGCTCGGGCTGCGGCTGCCGACCGCCGTGCAGGCGCTGACCCCGGCGGTCGCGGGGGAGGTGGACGCGGCGCTCAAGGGCGCGGTCCGCGACGGGAGCGCCAGGGCGGCGGCGGAGGCGGGCCCGGCCGTGGCGGCGAAGTCCGGTACGACGGCGGATCGGACGGCGGGCTGGTCCGTCGGCTACGACGGGGGGATGGCCACGGCGGTCACCGTCTTCCGGGCGGACCTGAAGGACATGAAGCTGCTCTCGCTGGAGGGCGTGGGCGGGGCCGCCCCGGACACCCCGGACTCGGCGCTGCCGACCCGGATCTGGACCGCCTACACGAAGGCGGCCGGTGGGCGGTAGGCCGGGCGCGGCCGCGCGGCCCGCCACGCCACGGACCGCCCGGCTGCCCTCACTTGACCAGGCGCGACCAGTCGGCGGGCTGCCCGGGATCCAGTCGGCGCAGTTGGTCGAGCACCTTCGGATCCTGGGCGTCCAGCCAGTCGGCGACCTGGCGGAACGAGACGCAGCGGACGCCGTCGCGCTTGCACACGCTCTTCATCACGTCCTCGACGGCCTGCATGTAGATGCCGCCGTTCCAGTCCTCGAAGTGGTTGCCGATGAAGAGCGGGGCGCGGCTGCCGTTGTAGACGCGCTCGAAGCCGGCGAGGTAGCCGTCCCGGGTCGCCTTCTCCCACGTGTCGTACTTCTTCGGGTCGCCTTTGGTGCTGTCCTTGGACTGGTTGGCGAGGAAGTTGAAGTCCATCGAGAGCACCTGGCTCGACGTGCCCGGGTAGGGCAGCAGCTGGAGCGGGAAGTTCCAGAGGCCGTCCTTCCTGGCGGGCCAGACCTGGAACTCGCCCGGCGAGCTGGCGTCGTAGCGGAAACCCGCGGCCTTCTCGGCCGCGAGCAGGTTCTTCTGGCCCTCCAGGCAGGGGGCGCGCCCGCCGACCAGCTCCTTGGTGTAGTCGAAGGGGAGCGGCGGGAGGTCCTTGAAGCCGGTGTTGGTCTTCCAGTTGGTGACGAAGGAGACCGCCTGGTCGAGCTCGCTCCGCCACTCCTCGGTGCTCCACTCGCCACCACCCTTGGCCTCGCAGAAGTGCCCGTTGAAGTGGGTGCCGATCTCGTTGCCGTCCTGCCAGGCCAGGCGCAGCTGCTCCAGGGTGGCCTTGATGTGGCTGTCGGTGGCGAAGTCGATGGCGGCGGCGCCGGCGTCGTGCTGCGGGGGGTGGTAGAGGGTGCGCTTGGACTTCGGCAGGGTGTAGATGCCGCTCAGGAAGAACGTCATCCGGGCGTTGTTCTCCGCACCGAGCTTGCGGAAACGGGAGAACAGGTGGTCGTCGCCTTCGAGGGCCCCGTCCCAGGAGAAGACGACGAACTGTGGCGGCTTCTCGCCGGGTTTCAGCTTCTCGGGCCTGGGCTGGGCCGGCTGGGGGCCGGTGTCGGAGGTGGAGCCGTCGCCGAGCACCTTGACCTGGCCGTCCCAGGTGGGGGTCGGCGTGGGGGCGGGGGTGGGGCTTTCGGTGTCGGACGGTGTGCCGGTCGGGCCGGGGGCGGGGCTCGCGGGGGTGGTGCCGGCGGCGGTGGGTCTGCCCGGCGAGTCGGGGCCTCCCGTGGTCAGGACGAGGGCCGCGACGACCCCCACCGCGAGCAGTCCGGTCGTGCCGCGAGCAAACCGCACCATACCTCCACAAATCGCCCTGCAGTTCGACCATTAGAACACCTTGGTCGATGCTCGTGGGGGTGATGAACGTTTCGTCGATCGCGCTGAACCACCGTGCCAGCGGACCGCGTTGAAGGGTGTGCGGGCTGCCGCGGCCGACGCCGGGGCGACTGTGGGCGCGTGCGACTGCTGGCCCCGTGCGGATGCTCAGCGGTCGTGCGTCGTCTCCGCGTCCACCCAGTCCAGGTAGGCGGTCGAGCCGGTGACCACCGGAACGCCGACGATTTCCGGTGTCTCGTAGGAGTGCAGTTCGGCGATGCGCGCCGCCAGCCGCTCGGCGAGCCCGGCCCGGGTCTTCAGGTCGATGCGCCACTCCGCGGAGTCCCGGACCTCGCCGTCCCACCAGTAGACGGACCGGACGGCGTACACCTGCGCACAGGCCGCAAGCCGGTCACGCACCACCGCCGAGGCCAGGTCGCGGGCCTTCGTCTCGTCGTCGTGCGTCGTGGTCACCACGATGAAGTCACGGTTCGTCATGCCCCGAACGCTACCGGCGCCACCGGCCGCGGCCCTGAGCCGCGGAGCGACCGCCCTCGCAGGCCCCCCCGCTGACGTGATCGACATCACGAGGCCGGACCGAAACCTTGCCCACGCCAAGCCGGTCGAGCTGCCGATGCCCGGCCGACTGCCCCCGCGCGAGTACGTCGAGGACCACCCGAGCGTCGCCAAGGTGACCACCGAGTTGGCGCGCGTGCCCCCCAAGGTCTTCAACAAGGTCTGGGACTACCTGAAGGCGGTCCCGGGTGGCGGGATCAGCATCGGCCCCAGGCCTGTCACGGAGCTTCCGGGAGGCTTCGACCTCGCGGGCGTCAGGCCGGTGGGAGGAAGCGTGCCTGCGGACGAGGTGCCCGGAATGTACCGGCCGGACCAGCGCCGGCTCCTCGTCGATTCAAGTGCCGACGAGCGCAGCAGCGTTGCCGTCCACGAGTTCGGGCACGCGGTCGACGAGGCCTACGGATTCAAGAGCCGCCAGCCGGAGTGGCAGCATGTGCAACAGCAGGTCCTGGACCGGATCGGCGGCAATCCGAAGCTGGACGGGTACACCCGCCAGCCGCACGAGTTCTTCGCCGAGGCATTCAATTTCTGGACCGCCAAGAAGCTGACGAAGTTCACGTTCGGCGACCGCGAGGCCGCGAAGATACTGAAGGAGTACTTTGAGCGAGCATTCTGAGAGCTACGAGGTCACCGGGAACCCGATGCTCGACGCGGACGGCGCCACCATCTGGCAGCGGTACGGCGGGAAGGCCCCGGAGGGGTACTTCTACGACGGGTGGCACAAGATCGAACCGGGGGATCCCCGCTACGACGAACTGCTTCCACGGGCGCGGCAGAATCCGCGCGAGGCGGATGACGGCGACGACCTCGACGACGACCTGGACGACCTGGACGACCTGGACGACGACGAGGGGGAGAGCACGGTGCACCCCGAGACGTTGGCCATGCTGATGGACATGCAGCGGAAGACGCGGGAGCGGGGCTCGGGCCGGTAGTACGGCCAGGGTCGCGGCCGACACCACCCGAACGACCCCTGAGCCGGTCCGGCTCGGGGGTCGGGTCGTCGACGGGAGGATTGACAGGAGGGGTGACGCGGCTGAATGCTAAGCAAGCGCTTAGTCAATGCCCGTCGACTCCAGGAGCCGCCCGATGGCCGACACCCCCGCCGACCCGCCCGGCCTGGACCTGGGCCGACTCCGTTCCCACCTGCGGCGCGAACTGCCCGGCACCGTCCAGGGACCGCTGCGGGCCGACCTCATCGAGGGCGGCCGCTCCAACCTCACGTACGTCCTCACCGACGGCACCTCCCGCTGGGTGCTGCGCCGGCCCCCGCTCGGCCATGTGCTCGCCACCGCGCACGACATGGGGCGCGAGTACCGGGTGATGTCGGCCCTGCGCGGCACCGGAGTACCGGTCCCCCGCATGCTGCTGATCGACCAGGGCGACGACGTCCTCGGCGCCCCCTGGTACCTCATGGAGCACGTCACCGGCACCGCGCACCGGGACGCCGCCCCGCTCGCCGCCCTCGGGGAACAGCGCGTCCAGGCGCTCGGCCACCGACTGGTCGACACCCTGGCCGCCCTGCACCGGATCGACCCCGCCGCCGTGGGCCTGGCGGACTTCGGGCGGCCCGACGGCTACCTCGAGCGCCAACTGCGCCGCTGGTCCCAGCAGCTCGCCGCCTCCCGCAGCCGCGACCTGCCCCAGCTCGACCGGCTCCACGCGCTGCTCACCGAGCGGCTGCCCGCCTCGCCCGCGCCCGCCCTCGTGCACGGCGACTACCGGCTGGACAACGTGCTGGTCGACGAAGGCGACGACATCGCCGCCGTCCTGGACTGGGAGATGTCCACCCTCGGCGACCCGCTCACCGACATCGGCCTCCTGGTGATGTACACCGAGCTCGCCGGAGTCGGCGGCGGCATCATCCCCTCCGCCATGACCGCCCCCGGCTTCCCGAAGCCCGACGAGATCGTCTCCCGGTACGCCGGGACGACCGGACGGCAAGCGGCAGACCTGGACTGGTACGTGGCCTTCGCGTCGTTCAAGCTCGCCGCCGTCGCCGAAGGCATCCACTTCCGGTTCCAGCAGGGCCGCACCCTCGGCGCGGGCTTCGAGCGCGCGGGCGAGATGGCCCCCGTCCTCGCCCGGCACGGCCTGGCCACCCTCAAGGAGAACTGACCGATGGACTTCGCGTACGACGCCCGGACCGAACGACTCCGCGATCAGCTGCTGGCGTTCATGGACGAGCACGTCCACCCCGCCGAGCCCGTCCTCGCCGCGCAGCTCGCCGACCCGGCCCGCGCGCCCTGGGCCGTCCCCCCGGTCGTCGCCGACCTGCAGGCCGAAGCCCGCAAGCAGGGCCTGTGGAACCTCTTCCTCGCCGACCGGGACAGCACCCCGGGCGGGCCCGGGGCCGGCCTCACCAACCTGCAGTACGCCCCGCTCGCCGAGATCACCGGCCGCAGCCCGCAGTTGGCCCCGCCCGCGCTCAACTGCGCCGCCCCCGACACCGGCAACATGGAACTGCTGGCCCAGTTCGGCAGCGCCGAGCAGCGCGAACAGTGGCTGCGCCCCCTCCTCGACGCCGAGATCCGCTCCGCGTTCGCGATGACCGAGCCCGAGGTGGCCTCCTCGGACGCCACCAACATCGCCACCCGGATCGAGCGGCACGGCGACGAGTACGTGATCAACGGCCACAAGTGGTACATCACCGGGGCGATGAACCCGGACTGCAGACTCCTCATCGTGATGGGACAGACCGATCCCACCGCCGAACCGCACCGCCGGCAGAGCATGGTGCTCGTCCCGCGCGACACCCCCGGCGTCACCGTCAAGCGCGGCATGACGGTCTTCGGCTACGACGACGCCGACCACGGCGGCCACGCCGAGGTGCTGTTCGAGGACGTCCGCGTCCCGGTCTCCCACCTGATCGGCGAGGAGGGCAGCGGCTTCGCCATCGCCCAGGCCCGGCTCGGCCCGGGCCGGATCCACCACTGCATGCGCGCGATCGGCATCGCCGAACGGGCACTGGAGCTGATGTGCCGCCGGGCGAGCGAGCGGATCGCCTTCGGCAGGCCGCTCGCCGAGCAGGGAGTGGTCCAGGACTGGATCGCCGAGTCCCGCGTCCGGATCGAGCAGCTGCGGCTGCTGGTGCTCAAGACCGCCTGGCTGATGGACACCGTCGGCAACCGCGGCGCGCACACCGAGATCCAGGCGATCAAGATCGCCACCCCGCGCACCGTCGAATGGATCCTGGACAAGGCCGTCCAGGCCCACGGCGCCGCCGGCGTCAGCCAGGACACCCCGCTCGCCCAACTCTGGGCCGGCAACCGCACCCTGCGGCTGGCCGACGGCCCCGACGAGGTGCACAAGCGCTCGCTGGCCCGCCGGGAGCTGAGGCGCTACCGCTAGGACGAGGACGGCCGAGGACGCTCGAGGGTGCGTCCGTGGGACCGGACGTAGCTGACCCTAGGGGCGTCATACCCGGGTAGTCAGGGCTGATTGGCTCCCGGGTATGACGGCTCCGGGCCGCCCCCGCCCGTAGTGTCCTGCATGTTCGATCGACCGGATCGACCAGCGCGAGGAGAGACAACATGGGCAGTGGGGGACAGGCCGTGGCTGCGGTCCTGCTGGCGGCGACGGCGGTGCTGGGCACGGTCGGCGCGCCGGGAGCGGTGGCGGTGGAGGGCGGGAGTGCCGGGCAGCAGGCGCGGGCGTGGCTGCCGGAACCCACCGGGCCGTACCCGATCGGGACGACCGCGCTGCACCTGACCGACGTCGCCCGGGAGGACCCCTGGCAGCCCGGGCACCGGCGCGAGCTGATGATCAGCCTCTGGTACCCGACCTCCCGCCCGGCCGGCCCGGCCGACCGCGCACCGTACATGGAGCCCGCCGCCGGGGCGCACTTCGGCAGCGCCGACGGCCTCGCCAAGGTCAACTACGGCACCGAGCCGGGCGCCACCGACTGGTCCGGCATCCGCACCCACGCCCGCCAGGACGCCCCGGCGCTGCCCGGCGGCCGGCGCCCGGTGGTGCTGTACTCGCCCGGCCTCGGCGACCCGCGGACCTGGGGGACGGCGCTCGTCGAGGACCTGGCCTCGCGCGGCTACGTCGTGGTCACCGTCGACCACACCTACGAGGCCTCCGAAGTCGCCTTCCCGGGCGGCGGCCTGGCCGCCTCCGCGTTCCCCGGCATGCTCGGCCAACCGGACCTCGACATCGGCGCCGTGCTGCGCAAGGCCCTCGGCACCCGGGTCGACGACACCCGCTTCGTGCTGGACCAGCTCCCCGGGCTGGGCGGACGGCCCGGCCTGCCGGCCGGTGTGGCCGGCGCGCTCGACCTCGACCGGATCGGCATGGTCGGCCACTCGGCGGGCGGCTTCACCGCACTCCAGACCATGCACGACGACCCGCGCATCGCCGCCGCGATCAACCTGGACGGCCAACTGCACTTCCCCGGCCCGGACGGCCACACCGGAGTCTTCCTGCCGAGCCTCGCCGAGGACGGCCTGGACCGCCCCTTCCTGCTCATGGGCAGCGGGAGCGACGACTCGGGGAGCTACCGCCGGCAGCCCGGCTGGAACGCGCTGTGGCAGCACAGCACCGGCTGGCACGCCGACGTCACCCTCACCGGTTCCCGCCACGGGTCGTACACCGACGCCCAGTCCCTGCTGCCCCAGCTCGCCCGGCAGGGCTCGCTCGGCGCGGAGCAGCTGCGCGGGGACGTCGGCGACATTCGCCCCGGCCGCGCGGAGCTCGCCACCCGCGCGTACGTCGCCTCGTTCTTCGACCGCTGGCTGCGCGGGCACGACGACCGGCTGCTGGACGGGCCTTCGCCGCGTTTCCCGGAAATGGCGTACGAGGGTTAGTAGTCCGGGCGGTGCCGGGTGGAGTCCCGGCGCCGCCCCTTTTCCGGCCGAGCCGAGGTCAGGGGCCTGCGGGGAGCGATGAATGCCCGTCAGGGAACGCCAATTCGCGGGGGTGGCAAGCGGATTCAGGAACAGAATTCGGGTTCGTATTCAGTTAATGGCTACGCGCGTTGATCCCATCTCATCGACGCGGCTTGACCTGCCTGGACTCCCTCCTTAATCAATCCTTACCCTTTGCCGTTGACCGCTGTTCATCAGCTCTGCTTTCCTTCATGCCCAGCAGGCGAAAAGAACCGACGGGCAGTCAATTCCGGGTGTGCGGAAGAATTCCGACCGGAACCGACGCCCGCCGGAATTCCCCGCCGGCCCTTCCCCACAAAGGGATCGTCCGCGGCCCCCAAACCGCAGGGCGATCGGCAGAAGAGAGGCACCCTCACCCATGGGTCACTCACCCAGGATCCGACGCGCGAAGTACGCCGCGCTCACCGGCATAGCGTCGCTCGCGCTCGCCGCCGCCGGCCTGGCCGGCGCCGCCGGCCCGGCCTCCGCACAGGACATCTCCAGCTCGCAGGGCAGCACCGGCAGCGAGTTCAACCCCTGGAGCCCGCAGAGCGGACACCCGTACCGGCACGGCGCCGTACCGGGCATGTCCCAGCACGAGAACTACAAGAAGTGGCTCGCCGCCCACAACCAGGCCGCAGCCACCGGCCAGCAGACGCTGTCCTACGGCGGCGGCGTCGACGGCATCGGCGTGCAGAGCGGGCACTCCAAGGTCTATCTGGTGTTCTACGGCAACCAGTGGGGCTCGCAGACCACCGACGCCAACGGCAACGCGAAGTTCTCGGGCGACTCGGCGGGTGCGGCCGGCGCCGCCCAGCAGATGTTCAAGGGCATCGGCACCAACAGTGAGACCTGGTCGGCCGACCTGACGCAGTGGTGCGACGGCCCCGCCGTCGCCACCGGCGCCGTGAGCTGCCCGTCCAACGCCAACTTCATCCCGTACCAGAGCGGCGGCGTCCTGTCCGGCGTCTGGTACGACAACGCGGCCGCCTCGCCGAGCCAGGCCAGCGGCAACCAGCTCGGCCAGGAGGCGGTCAAGGCCGCCGGCCACTTCGGCAACACCACCGCCGCCTCCAACCGGGACGCGTACTACATCGTGCTGTCCCCGCACGGCACCAACCCGGACGACTACCAGAACCCCAGCACCGGGTACTGCGCCTGGCACGACTGGAACGGTGACACCACCCTCACCGGCGGTGCGGCGAACTCGCCCTACGGCGACATCGCGTTCTCCAACCAGCCCTACAACGTCGACGCGGGTGCCAACTGCGGCGTCGGATTCGTCAACTCGCCCGGCACGCTCGACGGTTGGACGATGACCCTCGGCCACGAGTGGCACGAGATGATGTCCGACCAGAACCCGGCCGGCGGCTGGACCAACCACGTCTCGGGCAGCAGCTACAACGGCCAGGAGAACTCCGACGAGTGCGCCTGGATCAAGCCCGGCAGCACCGGCGGCGCCGCCAACATCTCCTTCGGCGGCTTCGGCTCCTACGCCGAGCAGGCCAGCTGGTCCAACGACACCAACTCCTGCGCGATCTCGCACGCCATCCTGACCCACGGCAACACGGTCACCGTCACGAACCCGGGCAACCAGAGCGGCACCGTCGGCACCGCGGCCAGCCTGCAGGTCCACGCCACCGACTCCGCCTCCGGCCAGACCCTCAGCTACTCGGCCACCGGCCTGCCGGCCGGCCTGACGATCAACGCCACGACCGGCCTGATCTCCGGCACCCCGACCGCCGCCGGCACCTCCGGCGTCACCGTCACCGCGACCGACACCACCGGCGCCACCGGCAGCACCAGCTTCAGCTGGACCGAGTCCACCAGCGGCGGCGGCGGTAACGCCGTCACCAACGGCGGCTTCGAGAACGGCAACCTGACCGGCTGGACCGCCGCCGGCACCACCTCCGCCACCACCGCCGCCGCCCACAGCGGCAGCTACGGCGCCATGGTCGGCTCCGCCAACCCGACCGGGGACTCCTCGCTCGCCCAGACCTTCACCGCGCCCACCGGCTCCACCAAGGTGTCCTTCTGGTACAGCAACACCTGCAACGACACCGTCACCTACGACTGGGCCACCGCCACCCTGAAGGACAACACCACCGGCACGACCACCACGGTCCTCGCCAAGACCTGCACGACCACCGGCACCTGGACCAACAAGACGGCCACCGTCACCCCGGGCCACTCCTACACCCTCACCCTGAGCAACCACGACGACAACTACGCGGGTGACCCGACCTACACCTACTACGACGACGTGACCGTCTCCTGACGACCAGCACGCCGAACGCACCGGGGTGGGCCCAGCGGCCCGCCCCGGTGCCGTCTTTCCGCCCGAAGGGGATCCGATCCGGCCGCCGGTACGTCGAATCGGCATCGCCCGCACACCGGCACTGCCCGCACTTCGGCACCGCTCGAACACCGGCAAAGGAACCACTGTGAACCCGAGAAGAACCGCCACCCTGGCACTGGCCGCCGCCCTCCTCACCCTGACCGGCTGCGCCTCCACCGGGACGAGCCCGTCGGCGACCGCCCCCACCCCGGCCGCCACCACCCCCACCCCGGCTACGGCCACGGTGGACGAACACGCCGACCACACCACCGTGAAGGTCTCCGTCGGCTCGACCGTCTCCGTCGGCCTCCACAGCACCTACTGGTCCGCCGCGACCAGTTCCGCCCCCGACGTCGTCGCCCCCGCCGGCACCCCTACCACCGCCCCGTCCCCCTCCTGCCGCCCCGGCGGCGGCTGCGGCACCGTCACGACCTCCTTCACCGCCCACACCCCCGGCACCGCCCACCTCACCGCCACCCGCACCACCTGCGGCGAAGCCCTCAACTGCCCGCCCGAGCAGCGCAGCTACGACGTCACCGTGGAAGTCACCGGCTGACGCCCGGAATTCCCGGGGCGTGTCCGACAGTGCCCGCCAGGCGCGGCCGTCCTCCGCCCTGCGGTGCACGCACCCGACGCCGCGCCCCGATCCGACGCGCTCGTACTGGAGCGGCTGCGCGGGCGCGAGGGCGTCGTCGCCGGCTCGCGCACCCCGGAGAGGGCGCCGGCGGGCACACCGCCCCGGCTGGTGGACTTCGACCGGCCGGAGACCCTGGCGGAGGCCTTCGCCGGGGTGCGGACCCTGCTGCTGATCTCGGCCGGCGCCGCCGAGGACGACGTGGTGATCGCCCGGCACGGCGCGGCGATCGAGGCGGCGGAACGGGCGGGCGTCGAGCACGTCGTCTACACCAGCCTGTCCGGGGACGGTGACCACCTGCCGTACGCGCTCGCCCACCGCTGGACCGAGCGGCGGCTGCGCGACTCGGCGACCCTGCGGTGGACGGTGCTGCGCAACGGGCTGTACGCCGA
Organism: Kitasatospora sp. NPDC023385; assembly: GCF_055664045.1. Lineage (NCBI taxonomy): Bacteria > Bacillati > Actinomycetota > Actinomycetes > Kitasatosporales > Streptomycetaceae > Kitasatospora > Kitasatospora sp. NPDC023385. The sequence continues at coordinate 386,068 of NZ_JBVOOL010000004.1, forward strand.
GTTCCTGGGCGCGATCGCCGCGCCCGGCCCGGACGGGGTGATCACCGCCCCGCTCGGCGCGGGGAAGCTGGCGGCGGTGGCCCGGGCGGACCTCGCCGAGGTGGCGGCCGCCGTCGCGCTGGACCCGGGCGCGCACGCGGGCCGGACGTACGAGCTGGTGGGGGAGCGGGCCGTGGGCGGCGCCGAGATCGCCGAGGCGATCGGCGCCGAGTACCAGCCCGGGACACTGACCGGGACGCGGACGGCGGTCGCGGCGTCCGGCACGCTCGCGGACTTCCAGGTGCCGATGACGGTCGGCACCTACTCGGCGATCGCGCACGGCTTCCTCGCCGGGCCGGGCGGCCCGGGCGACCTCACGGCGCTGCTCGGCCGCCCGCCCCGCCCGGCCCTGGAGGTCATCGCGGGGCGTTAGCCTCCGCAGCCTCAGGAGCGGGCGGGCAGTCGCCCCGGTCTCCTCAGTCGCCCAGGACGGCGATGCGGCCGGTGCTCAGTCCGTCGGCGACGCGCTGGACGGCGTCCGCGGCGCCGGCCAGCGGCACCCGGGCGCTCACCAGGGGGCGGACCGTGCCCTGCTCGGCGAGCTTGGTCAGCTCGTCGTGCGCGGCGCGGACGGCGCGCGGGTCGTGGGTGTTGTACAGGCCCCAGTGCAGGCCGTGGATCGAGTAGTTCTTCACCAGGGCGTGGTTGAGCGCCGGTGCCGGGATCTGCCCGGCGGCGAAGCCGACCACGACGATCCGGCCCTCGAAGGCGACGCACCTGGTGGAGCCGGTGTAGGCCTCGCCGCCGACCGGGTCGAAGACGACGTCCGCGCCGCGCCCCTCGGTGGCCTCCTTGACGGCGGCGACGAAGTCCCGTGCCGTACGGTCCACGACCAGGTCGGCGCCGAGCGCCCGCGCGGCCTCCGCCTTGGCCGCGCCGCCGACCACCGCGATCACCCGGGCCCCGGCGGCCCGGCCGAGCTGGACGGCCGCGCTGCCGACCCCGCCGGCCGCCGCGTGCACCAGCAGGGTCTCGCCGGCCCGCAGCCGGGCCCGCCGGTGCAGCGCGAACCAGGCGGTCTGGTAGCCGATGTGCAGCGCGGCCGCCTGGGCGTCGTCCAGGGCCTGGGGCGCCGGGAACGCGGCCGCGGCGTCCAGCAGCGCGTACTCGGCGAAGGCGCCGTGCGGCAGCACCGGGTTGCCGATCAGCCGTTCGCCCCGCCGGGGCCCGTCCGCGACCTCGCCGCAGAGTTCCACGCCGGGTGTGAACGGCAGTGGCGGGCGCACCTGGTACTGCCCGCGGACCATCAGCGCGTCCGGGAAGTTGACGGCGCCGGCCCGTACCCGGACCAGCAGCTGCCCCGGGCCGGGCACCGGCCGGGCGACGTCCTCGACGAGCCGCATCACCTCGGCGGGCTCGCCGAGCCCGCCCACCTGCCAGGCCCTCACAGCGCCCCGCTCCTCTCCAGCCCCTGCTGGAGCCGGTTCACCCCGGCGAGCCAGCGGTCCGGCTCGGTGGCGCGGACCCGGTAGTACTCGGCGACCTCGGGGTGCGGCAGGATCAGGAAGCGGTCCTCGCGCAGCCCGGCCAGTGCCGCCTCGGCGACGTCCGCCGGCTCCAGCGCCGTCGGCGTGAGCAGCGCCTCCCCGACCGCCCCGGTCGAGGCGAGCATGTCGGTGCGCACGCCCTGCGGACAGAGTGCGTGCACCCGCACGCCCCGGTGCCGGTACGTCGCGGAGAGCCACTCGGCGAAGGCGAGCGCGCCGTGCTTGCTGACGGCGTACGGGGCCGAGCCGAGCATCGTGAGCAGTCCGGCGGCGGAGACGGTGGACAGGAACCGGCCCTCGCCGCGCTCCAGCCAGCGGGGGAGCAGCAGTTCGGCGGCGCGGACGTGCGCGAGCACGTTGACCTCCCACGCGCTCGCCCAGGCGGCGGCGGGCGCGTCGGCCCCGCCGACGGGGGCGACGCCCGCGTTGGCGCACCACACGTCGATCTCGCCGAGCTCCGCGCGGGCCCGGTCGACGAGCTTGGCGAGCCCGTCGGCGGACGCGGCGTCGCCGGCCAGGGCGGTGCCGTCGAAGCCCGCCGCGACGGTCCGGGCGGCCTCGGCGTCGAGGTCGTTGACGACCACCCGGGCGCCGGCCGCGGCGAAGGCCCGGGCCAACGCGGCCCCGATGCCCCGCCCGGCGCCGGTCACCACGACGCCCTGGCCGGTGAACTGCGCCGTCACATCCCACCGCCGAGTGTGACGCCGCCGTCGACGACGAGGGTCTGGCCGGTGATCCAGCCGGCGTCGGGGGAGAGGAGGAAGGCGACGGCGCCGGCGATGTCCTCGGGGACGCCGAGGCGGCCGAGCGGGTAGGCGGCGGCCACCTTGTCCTCGCGGCCCTCGTACAGCGCTTCGGCGAACCTGGTCTTGACGATGGCGGGGGCGACGGCGTTGACCCGGATGCCCTGGGGGCCCAGTTCGGCGCCGAGTTCGACGGTGAGCCGGATCAGTGCGGCCTTGCTGACGCCGTACATGCCGATCCCGGCGGAGGCGCGGATGCCGGCGATGGAGGCGACGTTGACGATCGAGCCGCCGTGTTCGCCCATCCAGGCGGCGTGGGCGCGCCGGGTCCAGGCGAGGGGGCCGAGCACGTTGACGGCCAGGATCTTGGCGGCGGCGGTCTCGTCGGTGTCCAGGACCGGCCCGTAGACCGGGTTGATGCCGGTGTTGTTGACCAGGTGGTCGAGCCGTCCGAAGGCCTCCAGGGTGCGGGCGATCGCCTCGTCCTGGTGGGCCGGGTCGTCGGCCTTGCCGGCGACGGCGATGGCGTTCTCGGGGCCGCCCAGGTCCTGGACGGCGTCGGCCAGCGGCTCGGGGTTGCGCGCGGTGAGGCAGACCTTGGCGCCGCGGGCGACCAGTTCGCGCGCGATGCCGAGGCCGATGCCCCGGCTCGAACCGGTGACGACGGCCACCCGGCCCTTGAAGGAGTGCACCACGGGGCGTCCTGCCTTTCGTGTTCTCGTGCGGGATCCGGCTTCCGCAAACCGCTGACTAAGCGCTTGCTCAGCATGCTGTCGGTGCGGGAGCCTGTCAACAGCCCGCCGGGCGGTCAGCGGGAAAGCCTGTGCGAGTTCTCTGGGAGGATGACGCCATGACCAGCACCCCGATCGCCGACCTCTGGCCCAACCTGCCCGGCGCCGACACCCGCCCCGACGCGGCGTACCGGCTCCTCCAGGCGGCCGTCGAGTCGTTCGCGGAGCGCGGCTTCCACGCCACCACCACCCGGGACATCGCCACCGCCGCCGGAATGAGCCCGGCCGCGCTGTACATCCACTACCAGTCGAAGGCCGCACTGCTGGCCGAGATCAGCCAGGCCGGACACGCCGCCACGCTGGCCCTGGTCCGGGAGGCGGTGGCCGGCGGGGGCGCGCCGGCGGAGCGGATGCGGCGGCTGGTCGAGCAGTTCACCGCGTGGCACGCCCGGGCCCGTACGGTGGGCCGCGTCGTCAACTACGAGCTGCACGCGCTGCCCGAGGACGCCTACGCGGTGGTCGCGGCCCTGCGGCTGGACATCGAGCGCGAGGTCAGCACGCTGATCGAGGAGGCCGTGGCGGCCGGGGAGTTCCAGGTCTCGGAGGTGCGGACGGCGGCCCGTGCGGTCACCTCGCTGGGCATCGACGTCTCCCGCTGGTACACCGACCGCTCGACCGAGACCCCGGAGGAACTCGGCCGCCGGTACGGCGAGTTGGTGCTGCTGATGCTGGGCGCCCGGGTCTGAGCCCGGGGCCCGCGAAGCTGTCCCTTGACCTGCCCCCGGCGGTGCGCGCAGACTCGTATACGAAGTACGTGTGCCTCGTACGTGTGCCTCGTTTTTCACCGCTCCTCGAAACAGGACGCCCTACAGCAGGACGCCCGACAGCAGGACGCCCGCCACGACCGGTCGTGGCGGGCGCCCTGCTGTCGGGCCCGGGGGCCGTTCAGGCGGTGGCCAGGCAGAACTGCACGAGCCCGGCGTCGACGTCGAGGACGATCTTCGCCATCTCGGTCCAGGACGGGTGGAACTTCTCGCCCCACTCGACGGTGAAGCCGAGCACCTTGCCCCGGTCCGGGTCGACGAAGTGGCGGGCGAAGACGTAATCGTCGCTGGTGCCACTGGTCGGGTAGAGGTGGAATCCGCTCAGCGGCTTGTACGTCAGGCCGCGCACGCCGTGGACGCCCTGGCAGAACGCCTCGGCGAGCAGCACGGCGGCGTCCTCGTCGCCCTTCGGGATGTACTCGGCGTACCCGACGTCGCCGGGCAGGCCGCGCCTGCCGTCGTACTGGGGGTTGCGGAAGTTCATGTCGGGGTCGACCGACTGGTTGTCGTCGTCGCCCCAGTTGTAGAGCATGTCCTGGGAGTAGCTGTGCACGTCGACGAACCAGCCGGTCCGCGGGAACTGCTCCAGCAGCCAGCGGACGTTGCGGGTCTCGGGCTCGGAGAAGGCGCTCGGGCCCTCGTAGACCTGCTGGTCGCACGGGTCGGCCGACACCTGCGGGGTGGCGGTCGGGGCGAAGGCGGTGGTGAAGTCGAAGAGGAAGTCGTAGTTGCGGTTGAGGTCGACGCCGACGCAGTCGGGGTTGGAACTGCCGCCGGAGTGGGCCGGGTCACGGTTCTTGCGCCACATCGGGTCGACGGTCTGGCTGTAGAGCCGGCCGTCCGGGTTGACCAGCGGGAAGAGTACGAGGTCCAGCCGCTGCAGCAGCCCGCCGACCTGTTCGGCGGTGAACGCGGTCGCGCCGTAGCCGAGGCCGGTGCCGTCGCGTTGCGCCTCCAGCAGGTCGGCGGCGAGGTGGACGAGGATCTCGCAGCTGCCCCACTCGCGGGCGTGCACGCCGCCGATCATCAGCAGGCAGGGCTTGGGCGCCGCGGCGGTTGCGCCGATCTTCAGGGCGTGGGCGGTGCGGCCCTCGATGGAGGGCTCGGGCAGGGTGAGGAGTCGGGTCGTGGCGGGGAAGGCGGTGGCCAGGCTGGTCACGGCGGACTCGACTTCGGTGATGTTCAGGTACGGCATGGCGACCTCCCTGGTCAGCCGGCGGTCTTGGCCGCGAGGCCGTGCGGGACGGCGTCGGCGGCGGCGAACCGGTCACCGGTGCCGACGTCGGCCTGGGCGGCGCGTCCGGCCGCGCTGGCGTTGCCGATCCGGGTGACCGTGACGCCCTCGCGTTCGAGGGCCGCGACCTGGTCGTCCGGGGCGTAGACGTCGATGCCGATGCTGCCGTCGGGTTCGGCGTGCGGGCGTCCGCCGACGTCGGGGCGGGTCTCGCGCAGCAGTGCGCGCAGGAGCTCGGGGCTCTTCGCGGTGACGCGGAGCCGCAGGATGTCGGGCCGGGCCGGTTCGGTGGGATCGGCGGACCTGTCGGTGGGATCGGCGGACATGGTGACCTCTTCCGGGCGCCGTCGGGGCGTTTCCGGAGCGTGCGGCCCCGGTTCGCTCGGCGGTGCCGATTCGAGCGGATATGTCCGACGTGTACCTCGTATCCTCAGCGTGCGCCGCCGCCGTAGAAGGCGTCAAGGGGCGGCTGGGGCATCCCGTCCAGCAGGCTGTCCAGGCCGGCCAGCATCTCGCGCTCGTCGTCGAACTCGGCCAGGCGGGGCACCAGGGCGCGCAGCCGCGGGTACTCGGCGGCGGACAGCCGGTGCAGGCCCAGCCGCAGCACCGGGTCGGGCTCGTCCGGGTTGTCGACCACCTGGCGCTTGTCCACCAGCAGGCAGCCGAGGTTCCAGGCGACGAAGGTGCGGTAGACGGTCAGTGCGGTGGCGTCGTCGAAGCCGGCCCGGCCGAGCACCGCCAGGATGTGCTCGGTGAGTTCGAGCACCGGCGCCGGGCGGCGGGCCATCGGGACGCTCAGCGGCCGGGTCGCGACCAGCGGCAGGATCTCGGGGTGGGCGTGCGCGGCGGCGGCGAACGCCCGGGAGATCCGGCGCAGTTCCAGGCGCCAGCCGGGCTCGCGGGCGCCGCCCGCGGCGTTCGTCCGCAGCCGGTCGTTGATCTCGGTGAAGTAGGCCTCGATCAGGCCGTCGAGTAGGGCCTCCTTGCCCGGGGTGTAGCGGTACAGGGCCATCGACTCGACGCCGAGGTCGGCGGCCAGCCTGCGCATCGTCAGCGCGGCCAGGCCCTCGCGGTCCACCAGCGCCACGGCGGCGCCGAGCACCAGCGGGCGGCTCAGGCGCCCCCGCTTCTCGGGGCCGTCACGGTCAACCATGTCCGCGCTCCTCCGGGTCGGGGCCGTCATCGCCGGTCCGCCTCGTCAGCCTCGTACTCGTGCCAGTCGGGCGGATGTCACTCAACGGATACAGAACCAGGATACAAGGTATGAATCGGGCGTAAACGGATGAGCGGCGCCGCCTTCGTCGGACCTGCGATGCCGCTGGTCAGCCGACCAGGAGCCGGACGGCGAGCCCGGCGACCAGGGCGGAGGAGCCGAGTGCGGTGAGTAGTCGCCCGCGCGGGCCGGTCAGCGCCCGGCCCAGCAGCGCGCCGCCCGAGGCGAGCAGCAGCTGCCAGCTCGCGGAGGCGGCGAACGCGGCGGCGACGAATGCGGCGGCGGTCGATACCGCCGGGGCGAGGGCGTCGGAGGCCGCGCCGCCCCGGCCCCCGCCGCCGAGGACCAGGGCGGCGAAGTAGAGCACGGTCAGCGGATTCAGCAGCGTGATCCCGAGCAGGGTGAGGAACGCCCCGACGGGCGTGGGCGGTGCCTGCTCCGGTGTCGCGGCGGCCCCGGAACGGCTGCGGAGCGCGGCATGGGCCGTCCGCGTGGCCAGGGCCAGCAGCACCAGGGCGGAGACGGTCCGCAGCGGTCCGGCGACCGGTTCGAGCAACGGCGCGAGGCCGGAGCCGCCGGCCACCGCGAGCAGCGCGTACAGCCCGTCCGCCGTGGCCACGCCGAGCGCGGCGCAGGCGCCGATGCGCAGCGAGGTCCGCGCGGTGAGCGCGACGAGGTAGGCCCCGACGGCTCCGACCGGGACGGCGACGCCGAACCCGGCGAGCAGCCCCGCGACCAGCGCGGCCCTCACGTGCGGGCGGCGTCGGGCCTCCGGGGGCGCCCGGGCTGCTGCTGGACCACGGCCGGGCGGGCGGCGGAGGTCACGGGCAGCGGGCAAGCCGGGGAGTCGGTCATGGGTCGATCCTGGTGGTCGGACGGGGGGTGGGCAACCGGTTTTCGACGGGCGCCGGGTAGCGTGGGGCCGTCCCGTGGCCGCTGTTCCGAGGAGAGCCGATGAACCGTCAGACCGACCCGGTGCGCGCGATGTTGGCGCAGGCCTGGACCTCCTGGGCGGAGCGCGGCGCGGCCCTGAGCGCCCAGGACTGGGACCGGCCGACCCGGCTGCCCGAGTGGACCGTCCGGGCGCTGTACGCGCACGTGGCGCCGGTGCCGGAGATGTTCACCGGGCTTCGCACGGCCGTCCTCGACACACCGGCCGAACTGTCCACCGGCGCCGGGATCCTGCGCGCCTTCAACCGGCCGGGCGGCCTCGCGCACACCGCCGCCGGGCAGGTCGCGGACGCCGCGAAGCGGACGGCGGCGGTGACCGACCCGGCCGTGCTGATCGCCCGGTTCGGGATCGAGGGCCCGAAGGCCCTGGCCGGGCTCGACGACCTGCCGCCGGACACGACGGTGGCGCACCCGCTGCTGGGCAGCGTGACGGTCGGCGCGCTCGGCGAGGTGGCGCTGATGGAGGCGACCGTCCACCTGCTCGACCTGGTCGCGGCCGTCGGCGGCCCGCCGCCCGCCGACGCGGCCCTCGCCGCGACCCGGGCGCTGCTGGCCGAAGTGGCGGACCCGACGGCCTTCATCGAGGCGGCGACCGGGCGCAGCGCCGCGGCGGTACTGCCGGTCATCCGCTGACGCCTGACGATTGACGCCTGACGCCTGACGCCTGACGCCTGATGCCTGGCGCCGTTCGTCCTGGTCGGTCGTATGATCAACCCCTGGTATCGGTACCGGTGGGGGGACGTTCGTGGACTCGGTGTGGAACCTGTGGTGGATCGCGCCCATCCTGCTGTACGGCAGCGGATGGATCGTCAGGGACGCCCGGCAGGCGCTGAAGGTGCGGCACGAGCGCAAGATGGAGGTGCTCGCCGCCACCGAGCGCCGGCACGCCGCGCTGGAGGCGGCCCACCGCCCGCCGGAGCCGGTCTGCGGCTGCACCCACCACCTGGCCAAGCACGACAAGCAGGGCCGCTGCCACGAGGTCGTCGAGGCCCCGACCGCGTGGGACGCCGACCGCCGCCCGCTGCAGTACGAGGCGCGGCCCTGCAACTGCCAGCAGTACATCGGCCCGGAGCCGCTGGGCACGGTCTTCGCCCCGGAGCTGGTCGACCCGCGCTGAGGCCGGAGTGGGCGCGGGTTGAGGCCGGGTTGAGGCCGGGCTCGACCGGGACGGTGCCGGTTGATGTCATGAGCTTTTCAAAGGTGCGGGTTTGCTGTCACGCTGCTGCTCCCGGCCCGCTCCCCGAGAGGTTCCGATGAGAAGACTCCTGCACGCCCTGACCGGCGCCGCGCTGTTCGCGACAGCCGGCCTCGCGGCCCTCGCCACCCCCAACGTGGCGAGCGCCGCGGACTGCACACCCTCCCAGGTCGTCGCCAACGGCGGTTTCGAGTCCGGCAGTTCACCGTGGACGGCGCCGAGCGGCGCGATCACCGCCGATGCCGGCCAGAGCGCCCACTCCGGCAGCTCCTTCGCCTGGCTCGACGGCTACGGCTCCACCCACACCGACACGCTCTCGCAGTCCGTCACCCTTCCCGCCGGGTGCGGCACGGCGACGCTCGGGTTCTGGCTGCACGTCGACACCGCCGAGACGACCACCAGCACCGCCTACGACAAGCTGAGCGTCAAACTCGGCTCCACCACGCTGGCCACCTACTCCAACCTGGACGCCCAGAGCGGGTACGTGCACAAGACCGTCGACGTCTCCGCCTTCGCGGGCCAGAGCGTGACGCTCGCCTTCACCGGCGTCGAGGACTCCAGCCTGCAGACCAGCTTCGTCCTGGACGACGTCACCCTGGACGCCTCCGGCGGCACCACCCCGCCCCAGCCCGGCGACCCGACCCGGACCCCGGCCGCGCCCGCGTACACCGTCTCCCTCAGCAGCGACGCCTCGGGCGGCAGTTGGACCGGCCACGAGAGCGTGAACTTCACCAACGCCTCGCCCACCCCGCTGAACGAGGTGTACCTGCGGCTGTGGGACAACGCCCACGGCAGCTGCCCCAGCACCCCGATCACGGTGACCAACGTGACCGGCGGCACGCCCGCCCCGCTCTCGGTGGACTGCACCGCGCTCAAGGTCACCCTGCCCGCACCGCTCGCCCAGGGGCAGAGCGGCACCGTCGGCTTCGACCTCGGCATCACCGTGCCGAGCGGCGCGGACCGATTCGGACACGACGGCGCGTACAACTTCCTCGGCAACGCCCTGCCCGTCCTGGCGATACGCGACGCGGCCGGCTGGCACCTCGACCCGTACACCAACAACGGCGAGTCCTTCTACTCGGTGGCCGCGGACTTCGCCATCACCCTGGACCACCCCACGAGCCTGCTGGTGCCCGCGACCGGCACCTCGGTGGACACCCCCGGCGCGGCCGGACGGACCGTCACCAAGGCCACCGCGAGCAAGGTGCGCGACTTCGCCTGGGGCGCCGGGCCGTTCACCCGGATCTCCGGCACCTCGGCGGCCGGGGTGAAGGTCAACGTCTACTCGGTGGCGGGGATCAGCGCGGCGGACTCCAAGTCGATGCTCTCCACCGCGACCTCGGCGGTCGACGCCCACGCCCAGCGCTTCGGCGCCTACCCGTACGGCGAACTGGACGCGGTGATCGACAACAACTTCTGGTTCGGCGGGATGGAGTACCCGGGCTTCGTCCTCGACCTGGTCAGCACCACCGCCCTCACCCACGAGATCGGCCACCAGTGGTGGTACGGCATCGTGGGCGACGACGAGTACAACGGCCCCTGGCTGGACGAGGCGTTCACCGACTACGCCACCGACCTCGCGCAGGGCAAGACCGGCAACGGCTGCTGGAGCAGCGTCTCCTGGGCCTCGTCGGCGGAGAAGATCACCAACTCGATGGCGTACTGGGACGCCAACTCCTCCCGCTACTCCACGGTCGTCTACGGCTACGGCAAGTGCGCCCTGCACGACCTGCGCCGGACCATCGGCGACACCGCGATGACCACGCTGCTGCGCAGCTACGCGCAGGCGCACTGGTACGGCGTCTCCACCACCGCTGAGTTCAAGGCCGCGGCCCAGGCCGCCACCACCGTCGACCTGACCTCCTTCTGGAGCCAGCACCGCATCGACGGCTGACCCGGCCCGCACCGCCACGCACGGCCACGCACCGCCACGCACGGCCACGCACCGCCACGCACGGCCACGCACCGCCACGCACTGCCACGCGTCGCCCCCCGCTCCCGGCCGGGGGGCGACGCCCCTTGACTGGGCGTGCGGCGGGGCGGACGCTGTCCGTATACGGCATATATGTCCGCCGTATACCGACAGTCGAAAGCACACGACCCACCGTCGCGAGGCTCCCGGCGCTGACCCGACCGCTGGAGCGATCATGTCGACCCACCCCTACGTGGCGCTGCCGGACAGCTCCCGCGTTCCCCTCCCCGGAGCGCGGGCCATCGGCCCGGCCGATCCACGAAGCCCCCTCACCGTCACCGTCTACCTGCGCCGCGACCCCGACGCGCCCGCGCGGCCGGACGTCTACGAGCTGGCGCTGCAGCCGCCGACCCGCCGCACCGTGCCCACCGACGACGAGTACGCCGCCACCCACCGCTGGCGCGACACCGACCTCAAGGCGGTCGAGACCTTCGCCGCCGAACACCGCCTCGCCGTCTCCAACGAGAATCCGGTGGCCCGCAGCGTCCAGTTGACCGGCACCACCGAGGACGTCGGGAACGCCTTCCGGGTGACCCTGGCCCGCTACCGCTACCAGGACGTCCACGACCGGCCCCGGATCTACCGCGGCCGGGAGGGCGCCGTCCACGTCCCCGACGAACTCGGCGGCATCGTCACCGGCGTGTTCGGCCTGGACGACCGGCCGATCGGCGCCAACCTGCTGATCCGCCGCGCGGAGCTCACCCTCCCGCTCACGGCGAAGGCCGTTCCGGCGCTCCCGGCCGGCGTCTTCTTCCCGCACCAGCTGGCGAAACCGTACGCGTACCCCGCCGACGTCGACGGCTCCGGCCAGTGCGTCGCCGTGCTCGCGTTCAACGGCGAGACGTCGCCCGGCGTGCCGTCCGGCGGCTACTCGGCGGCCGCGTTGCGCACCTACTTCGGCGCGCTGGGCCTGCCCGTGCCGGCCATCACCGACGTGGTGGTCCCGAACGTCGGATCCCCCGGCAACGACCCGGGCCCGGGCGACGCCACCGAGGACCCGCTCGACAGCACCGGCGAGATCATGCTCGACCTCGCGGTGGTCGGCTCCCTCGCGCCCGGCGCGAAGATCGTCGTCTACTTCAGCAAGTTCACCGAACAGGGCTGGATCGACGTGATCAACCGGATCGCGACCGACACCGACCACCGGCCCACGGTGATCTCCTGCAGCTACGGCAACCCCGAGGAGGGCGGCTTCCGCTGGACCCCCGCCGGGGTCGCCAACGTGGACGGGGTCTTCGCCAACGCGGGCACCAAGAACATCAGCATCTGCTGCGCCTCCGGCGACGACGGCTCCCGCGACGACGGCTTCTCCGAGCGGGCGCACGCCGACTTCCCCGCCTCCAGCCCGCACGTGCTCGGCGTCGGCGGCACCCACCTGGTCGTCCAGGGGGACGAGGTCGGCCGGGAGATCGTCTGGGACGACGGACCGAACGCGCGGACCGGCGGCGGCATCAGCCGGATGTTCCCGGTGCCCCCGTACCAGGCCGGAACCGCTGTCCCGGTCGCCGCGAACCCGCCGCACGTGCACGGCCGGGGAGTGCCCGACGTGTCCGCGGTCGCCTCCCGCAACACCGGCGTGGTCATCCCGAACGTGGACGGCACGCACGTCGACCTGGTCGGCGGCACCAGCGCGGCCGCCCCGATGTGGGCCGCCCTGCTGGCCCGGATCAACCAGGGCCTCGGCGCCCCGGTCGGGTTCCTCAACCCGCTGCTGTACGCGCGCTTCGCCGCCCACGTGCTGCGCGACATCACCGAGGGCAGCAACGGCGCGTACCCCTCCGGCCCCGGCTGGGATCCGTGCACCGGCCTCGGCAGCCCCGGCGGGCGGCAGCTCCTGGACGGCCTCAAGGCCCTGTGAACCCTGGTCGGTCCGCACCGGCCGGTGCGGGGCGCGCACCGACCCGTGTCGGCGGGTGCCGACACGGGTCGGTGCTTGCCGGTGCTTGCCGGTCAGCCCAGGGCGAGGGCGCGCAGGCGGTCGGCCGCGCCGTTGAAGTAGTCCTGGTCACCCGGGAAGGTGCCGGAGTCCGCGGACTGCCAGAAGGTCTGGTAGCCCCAGCCGTTCGGGAGGGTGCCGACGGTCGAGGCGTAGCGGGCTATCCAGAGCGGGTTGGTGGAGCCGAAGCCGCCGTAGTTGCCGGTGCACTGGGTCCACCAGTTGGTGGTGGTGTAGATGGTCGGGTAGCGGCCGGTGCGGGCGAGGACGGTGTCGCTGAAGGAGCGGATCCAGCTGACCATGGCGCTCTGGCTGAGGCCGTAGCAGGTGGCGCCGTAGGGGTTGTACTCGATGTCCAGGGCCGGCGGCAGGGTCTTGCCGTCGGCGGACCAGCCGCCGCCGTGGCCGACGAAGTAGGCGGCCTGGGTGGCGCCGGAGGAGGCGTTCGGCAGTGCGAAGTGGTACGCGCCGCGGACCAGGCCGGCGTTGTAGGACCCGTTGTACTGCTGGGCGAAGCTCGGGTTCGTGTAGCCGGTGCCCTCGGTGGCCTTGACGTAGGCGAACTTGGCGCCGTTGGCCGCGACCGAGGACCAGTTGACGTTGCCCTGGTAGCTGGAGACGTCCAGCCCCGGGGTCTGGGTGGCGACGAGGGAGGCGGACGGCGCGCCGGCGCCGCGGCCCTCGTGGGAGGCGACGGTGGAGCCGGCGAAGTCGCGGTCCGGGTGGAAGCCGGGGCCGCCCTCGACGACGGGGGCGGGCCCGGCGGCGTACGCCGGGGCGGCGATGCCGGCGACCAGGGCGGTCGCGGCCGCGAGTGCGGCCACGGCGGGCAGGGTGCGCAGGGCGGGGAGGGTGGACAGGACGGGCAGTCGGCGGCGACCGGCCGATCTGTCGGTTCCGGTGGTACGGGCGGAGCGGGAAGAGCGGGGCACGAGCACTCCTCTGGTCCGGTACGGGTGGCCCAAGTGGCCTGGAACGGCCGGTGGTTGATCCGGCCGTACCGCAGAGTAGCCATGTACCCGCCAGTGCCGCCAGGCATCTTTGGACACAGTGTGAACCGGCGCCCCAAAATGCCGGACCGCGCGCTGTGGCACGATGCCCGCGGGCCGGCCACCACGGGCGGCACCCAGCACGGAGAAAGGGGCCAGCCATGACCGAGACCGCCGCCGACACCACCCAGCCCGCCGGGGAGCCGGTGTTCCGGTCCGCCACGCCCGCCGACGTCCCGGCGCTGGTCGACCTGGTCGAATCCGCCTACCGGGGCGAGTCCAGCCGGGCGGGCTGGACCACCGAGGCCCACCTGCTGGAGGGACGGCGCACCAACCCGGAGGCCGTCGCGGAGGCCGTCGGACACCCCGACGGGCTGGTGCTGCTGGCCGAGCGCGACGGCGAGCCGGTCGCCTGCTGCCAGCTCGAACGGCGGGGCGGCCGGGCCTACTTCGGCATGTTCTCGGTGCGTCCCGGCCTGCAGGGCGGCGGGGTCGGCCGAGCGGTGCTGGCCGAGGCGGAGCGGCTGGCCGGCGAGGAGTGGGGCGTCGGCGAGATGGAGATGACGGTGATCGAGCAGCGCACCGAGCTGATCGCCTGGTACGAGCGGCGCGGTTTCCGGCGGACGGGCGTCTTCAGCCCCTTCCCGTACGGCGACGAGCGCTTCGGCATCCCGCTGCGGCCGGACCTGCGGTTCGAGCAGCTGGTCAAGGAGCTGGGCAAGGAGCCGGGGGAGGACCTGGGTGAGGGGCCGGGGGAGGGTCTGGGCGACGGGCTGGGCGGTGAACTGAAGGACTCCTGAAACGGGCCGCCCTCGGGGTTCGGTTCAGGCGCGCTCGACCGGATCCGACCAGGTGACGCGGCGTCAAGTCGCTGAGCGGGGGCGATGCGGAGATGTCATACCTCGTTCATGATTGGTCTAGGCCAATGTGAGAAGCTGAGGGCGAACGGCCACGTTCCGTCCGCTGCCCAGGGGGGCCATTTCCGCATGCCCGTACTCCATGGCACCGCCATGCCCGCACCCGCCGACCCCGTCCCCGACCTCCGACGCCCCGACCGCCGAGATCCCGATCACCGAGATCCCGATCACCGAGATCCCGAGCTCCGACTGCCCAGCCCGCCCGACGACGACGAGCTCTACTGGTACTTCGGCCCGCAGCGCCGCTGGGTCCTGCTCTGCGCCACCCTCTCCTACGCGGGAGCCACCGCCACCCTCGGCCTGTTCGCCCTCAGCAAGCCGCTGCTCTGGCCGTTCCTGGTGCTCACCGTGCTCAACGCGGCCACCTGGCTGCTCTCGCTCACCGACGGCCAACGCGCCCGCCGCTTCACCCGCGACTCGCACGACCTGCTGATGCGCGCCTGGCAGCCCGCCCACCACCCCGGCGTGGACCTGCTGCTGCCCACCGCCGGCGAGCCGCTGGCCGTCCTCGACAACGCCTACCGCCACACCGCCGCCGTCCGCTGGCCCGGCGAGCTCACCGTCCTGGTCCTCGACGACGCAGACCGCCCCGAAGTGCGCCGACTCGCCGAGTCCTACGGCTTCGAGTACCGCGCCCGCCCCGACCGGGGCCGCTTCAAGAAGGCCGGCAACCTCAACCACGGCCTGGCCGAAGGCACCGGCGAGATCGTCGCCGTCCTCGACGCCGACTTCTGCCCCCGCCCCGACTTCCTGCACCACCTGGTGCCCTACCTCGACAACCCCGAGGTCGGCATCGTGCAGAGCCCGCAGTGCTTCGACACGGACGCCGACATGTCCTGGCTCGAACGCGCCGCAGGAGCCACCCAGGAGATCTTCTACCGCTGGATCCAGCCCTCCCGGGACGCCCAGGACGGCACCGTCTGCTGCGGCACCAACGCCCTCTACCGCCGCGCCGCACTGAAGCGGATCGGCGGCTTCGCCGAGATCGACCACAGCGAGGACCTGTACACCGGCCTCGCCCTCGCCCGCGCCGGCTGGGCCACCCGCTACGTGCCCGCGCTGGTCGCCAAGGGTATGTCGCCCACCGGCCTGCCCGCCTTCATCAGCCAGCAGTACCGCTGGTGCCTCGGCTCCCTGGCCCTCGTCCGCGACCCGGACTTCCGCCGCGGACCGCTCTCCCGCTCGGCCCGGCTCTGCTTCTGGAACGGCATCCTCGGCTACCTCACCAGCGCCGTGAACGTCTTCGCCGTGCCGCTGCCGGCCCTGATCATGCTGTTCTTCCGCCCCGAGGAGATCGAACCCTGGCAGGTGCTCCCCTTCCTGCCGCCGATCTGGGTCGCCCTCGTCCTGCTGCCCGCGATGTCCCGCACCCGCTGGCGCTTCGAAGTCACCCGGGTCCAACTCCTCGGCGGGCTCTGCCACGTGGTCGCCATCGCGCACGCGCTGCGCCGCCGCTCCGCCGACTGGGTGCCCACCGGCGCCGTGTCGGGCGGCAGTTCACTCGCCCGCGCCGTCGCCCGGATCGGGGTCGGCTGGCTCGGACTCGTCATCCTCGCGGGCGCCGCCGGACTCACCCGGGCCGCGCTGCTGCACGGCTGGCGGCCGTACTGGGCGCTCACCGCACTGCTCGCGCTCACCGCGTACACCATGATCCCGCTGATGCGAGCACTGTGGCCGCTCCTCAACGGTGCGACCGGCGGCAAGGGCACCGCCGTCGGCGAGGTCGCCGCGCCCGCCCGGGGCCGCTCGGACCTCGGGTTCGGACGAGCCGAGGCCGTCGCCGTCAGCGCAGCGCTGCTGCTCTGCGGGCTGCTGGCGTCGGGCTGGGCCGATCCACTGATCTACTGACGTCGCGTCAATTTGCGTTGCACGTCAGCTGCTGAGTCGATCCGCCGCTTCACCGCTTTCCCTGCTTCACCGCCGAGTTTCCTTGCGCGTCGCCCCACCGGCGCGGACTCCGCCCGGCCGCCCCATCGGCCCCGGCGGCCCGACCACCGTCGCCACCCCTGCAAGGAGCACCGCCGTGTCAACGGCCGTACCACCGTCGTCGTCCTCACCGTCCACGCCCGCGATACCTGCCGCGGCCTCCGTCGCCCTGCTGCCCGACGTCGTCCGGGTCGACCGGCAACCCGCCGCCCCCCAGGGCGCCGCCGTCGCCGAGACCGGGCAGGCCGGCCGGCGCACCGCCTTCCGCCCCGACATCGAGGGACTGCGCGGCCTCGCCGTGCTGTCCGTGCTCGCCTTCCACTCCGCCCTACCGGGCCTGACCGGCGGCTACGTCGGCGTCGACATCTTCTTCGTCATCTCCGGCTACCTGATCACCGGCCTGCTGCTCGCCCGCCCGCTCGGCCTGTGGGACTTCGCCGCCCGCCGGGCCCGGCGCATCCTGCCCGCCGCCGCCACCGTCCTGGTCGCCACCGCCGTCGCCGGCGGCGCGCTGCTCGACCCCCTGCGCGGCACCGACCTCGCCCGTGACCTGATCGCCGCCGCCGGCCAGTTCGCCAACTGGCGCTTCGTCGGCCAGCAGACCGACTACCTGGCCGCCGAACGCGACCCCAGCCCGCTGCAGCACTTCTGGTCGCTGGGCGTGGAGAACCAGTTCTACCTGCTCTGGGGCGTCCTGCTGCTCGGCCTCGCCCGCTACCTGCACGGGCGCCGCCGCACCGCCGTGATCACCCTCGCCACCGTGGCCGTCGGTGGCGTTTCGCTCGTGCTCTGCCTGCGCTGGACCCAGACCTCGGCGCCGCTCGCCTACTTCTCCACCGGCAGCCGGCTCTGGGAGTTCGCGGCGGGCGCCTGCGCCGCCCTCGCAGGCGGTGCGCTGGCCTCCCGGCCGGAACGGCGACCGGTGCTGTGGTCGCTGCGGCTGCTCGGCTGGCTCGGCCTGGCCGCCGTGGTGGCGCCGATCGTCCTGTACGGCCGCGACACGCCGTTCCCCGGCGCCGCCGCGCTGCCGCCCGTCCTCGGCACCGCCGCCGTCCTGCTCGCCGGGCACGGACCGCTGCGCGCCGTCGACGCCGGACGCCTGCTCACCGCCCGCCCGCTGCGCGCCGCCGGGCGCCTCTCGTACGCCTGGTACCTCTGGCACTGGCCGGTGCTGACCATCGCCCAGGCCCGGTACGGCGCGCTGCCCTGGACCGTCCTGGTCGCGCTCAGCGCGGCGAGCGCCCTGCCCGCCTGGCTCACCCTGCGCCTGGTCGAGCAGCCGCTGCGGTACGGCAGCAGCCCGGCGCCCCGGCGCGGGCTCGCGGTCGGCGCGAGTGCCCTGGTCATCCCGCTGATCGCCGCGCTCACCCTCGGCGGCGGCACCGTCCGCGCCCTCGGCGGGACCGCCGACGCCCCGGCCGCCGCACCCGCCGGAGCGCCCGACGGGCCGAGCCTGCTCGCCCCCGGCACCCGGGTGCTCGCCCTGACGCCCTCGCTGGCCCGCGCCCGGGAGGACTTCCCGCCCGGCAAGGGCTGCGAGATCCCGCTCAACGCCGACAGCAGCCCGCGCTGCCGGTTCGGCACCGAGGACAGCCCCGACCGGATCGTGCTCCTCGGCGACTCGCACGCCGGACAGTGGATCTCCGCGGCCCTCGCGATCGCCGAGCAGCGGCACTGGGCACTGGAGGTCCTGGTCAAGCCCGGCTGCCCGCTGGCCACCCTGACCGTGCGCAACAACGTGCTCGGCCGCACCTTCGACGAGTGCGACCGCTGGCGCGAGAACACCCTCACCCGGCTCACCTCCGGGCCCAAGCCCCGCCTGGTCCTGATGGCCGGACTCAACCGCTACGGCAGCCCGGACGAGCGCACCGAGGGCTGGACCCGCACCCTCGACCGGCTCACCGCGCTCGGCGCCCCGCTCGCCTACCTCGGCGACACCCCGATGCCGGGCAAGGACATCCCGACCTGCCTGGCCGCCTCCGACGGGCGCTCGGACGCCTGCTTCTTCCCGCGCGACACCGCCTTCGAACCCGACCCGATGCTGGACGGCGGACTCGCCGCCCGGTACGGCGTGCGGACCCTCGACCTCGGTCCGCTGCTCTGCCCCGGCACCGGGCCCTCCTGCCCGGCGGTGCTGGAGGGCGTGGTGCTGTACCGGGACACCGGGCACATCACCGACACACTGGCGCGGGTGCTGGCGCCCCGCCTGGACCGAGGGCTGCTCGGGGTGGCAGGCGGCCCGGCAGGCGCCCCGGTAGGTGTCGATGCGGCCGGCACGCCCGGTGCGTCCGGCCCGTCCGGTGCTCCGGTGGGCGAGGGCGCCCCGGCCGCTCAGCCGTAGACGCTGTGGCAGAGCCGGGCCTGCTCGGAGCCGGCCTGCCACCGCCCGACCCGTTCGGCCTGGTCGCAGATGCTGCCCCCGCCGACGCCCGGCAGCGACGCGCCCGACCCCGCCGGGGCGGGCACGCCCGACGCCCCACGGGCCGGGGCGGTGGCGTGCGGGCTGTGGCCGGGCTTCGGCCGCGGACTCGCCGAGGCGTGCTGGGCGGCCCCGGCCCCGGCCCCGGTTCCGGCCCCGACCCCGGCATCGGGCGCCAGCGCCGCCGTCGCCGCCTCGCCCGGGCCTCCCGGCCCGCCCGGCCCGCTGGCCGTACCTGCCTCCGGGACCGGCGCCGGCAGCGGGGAGGGCGCGGGCGTTGCAGGCGGCGGGAAGACCGGCAGCAGGCGCGAAGCCGAGTCCGAGGCCGACGGCGAGGCATCCGGCAGCGCCGTCACCCGCAGGTCGTCACCCGACCCCGGCCCGCACATCACCAGGACCGAGGCCAGCACGGCACCCGTCCCGACCGCCGCGGCCGCCCACACCTTGCGCGAACGCCGCGCCGGCGGCACCGCGACGGGCGTCGGAGGCGGAGGAGGCAGGGGCGTCGTGGGGACCGGAGGCGGCTGCCACGCGTCCCGCGGCCACTGCCACTGTCCTTCGGTGGGCTGCCCAGTCATGTGCTCGTCCTTCCCGCGGCCCCCCGCGTACCTTTCCGTGCTCAACGAGCGCGCCGACGGCGGGACATGACCCGGAAGAGGGGTCTGCGCGGGCGCTGATTGCCACCGCACCACATGCTTGGGGTCATGGAGACCAACAGCACGTCCGAGCCCCTGGTCGAGGTGGCCGAGTTCCGGACCGACAGCCGCTACCGGCTCGTCCACTTCGAGGGCCACGGCTGGGAGCCGCTCGCGCCGGAGGAGTTCGAGCCGCGGGTCCACCAGCTCTTCCCGGACCTCGACCCGCGCGACCCGCAGCGGGTCCACTGGGTCGACCGCCCCTGGGAATGGCCCGCCTGGCACCCCGGCGAGGCGTGAACCGTCGCCCCGCGGCGGTCGTGGCTTCGTTACGCTGAGCGGGTGAATGTGGATCACTTCTGGTGCCGGCTGCCGGGTCACACCGTCGACACCTGCTCGGCCGAGGAACTCGGCGAGCTCGTGCCCCGGCACCGCGACGGGCGCTACGACCGGCTGGCCGCCGCCGGACTCGCCCTCGGAGTGCGCAGCACCGCCGTCCTGATGGAACTCGCGCTCACCGAGAACGGCCTCCACCCCGACCCGGCCGCCCGGCTCCCCGTCTACGGCGGCGCGCGGCGCGAACCCGGCACCGCGACCCTCGTCTTGCGGCCCGCGCAGGTCGAGGCGGCCTCCACTTTCCTGCGGGACGCGGCGCTCGGCGAACTCGTGCGCCAGCAGGACACCGTGCTCGCCCGGAAAGTCGCCCACCTCGGCCACCCGACGCCCTGGTCCGAGTCCTGGGCGGTCCGGGTCGTCACCGACCTGCGCGAACTGCGGGACTTCTTCGCCCGCGCGGCAGCGGCCGGCGACGCGGTGATCGTCCGGGAGGCGACATGAGCGGCCCGGCCGGTACCGCGGGCTACGGCGAGGAGGCCGAGCAGCTCGCCGTCCAGTACGAGAGCGTGAGCTTCGCCCAAATCCACCGCGACATGCTCCATCTCTACCCGGCGCCGCCCGCGGCCGTCCTCGACATCGGCGCCGGCACCGGCCGCGACGCCGCCGCCCTCGCCGCGCGCGGCCACCGGGTGGTCGCCGTCGAACCGACCCCCGAACTCCGCGCCGTCGGCGAGCGGTTGCACGCCGACGCGGCCGTCCGGTGGGTCGCGGACGCGCTGCCGGGCCTGCCCCTGCTCGCCGCCGAAGGCGGGCGCTTCGACCTCGTGCTGCTCACCGCCGTGTGGATGCACCTGGCCCCCGCCGAACGCCCGCCCGCGATGGACGCCCTGGCCGAACTCCTCGCCCCCGGCGGCCGCCTCGCCCTCACCGTCCGCCACGGCCCCGTCCCACCCGGCCGCCGGATGTTCGACCTCCCGCCCGAACCCACAGTCGACCTCGCCGCCAGTCGAGGCCTGCGCCTCCTCCACCGCTCCGCCCGCCCCGACCTGCACGGCCGCGCCGGGGTGCACTGGACGGCCCTGGTCTTCGAACGCGAGGGGTAGTCGGGCGGGCGGCTCGGCCAGGCCGGCAGCGCCTTCGCGGTCAGGGCAACCGGCGCTATCCCGCGCTGGGCGGCGGCAGCCGCCGCGTGATCCGGTCGAACAGCTCCTCCAGCGGCTCGCCGACGTCCCGACCGAACTCGGTGAGCCCGTAGGTGACCTGGGGCGGCGTCGTCGGTTCGACGCGCCGCCAGACCAGGCCGTCCTGGACCAGCGCGCGCAGGGTCTGGGCGAGCATCTTCTCGCTGATGCCCCGGATGCTCTCGCGCAGCTCGAAGAACCGGAGATCGTTGCCCTGCAAGGAGATCAACACCCAGACGCCCCACCGGCTCGTCACGTGGTCGACGACCTCGCGCGCGGGGCAGCCGGTGTGAAACACCTCATACCGCGCCCCCGCCACGGCCGGTGTGAACTGCGCGCCTTCCGTCATGTGCGGAGCTTACCTCCGGGTACGTCCTTACCAAAAGTAAGCCGGGCTCCTAGCGTCATGGCCACACAGGACGAGGACATCGGACGAGGAGCTGTTCATGATCGTGGTGACCGGGGCTACCGGAAACGTCGGCCGACCGTTGACGCGGGCGCTGACCGAGGCAGGCCGACGGGTGACGGCGGTGTCGCGGCACGCGGCGGCGGTGCCGGACGGCGCCCGCCACGTGGTGGCCGACCTGGCCGAGCCGGCCGGCCTCGAACCCGCACTGGCCGGGGCGAAGGCGCTGTTCCTCCTGCTGTCCGGCGACCTGCACGCCGCCGGAGCCCGCCCGGCCGACATCATCGGCCAGGCCGCGGCCGCCGGAGTCCGCCGGGTCGTCCTGCTCTCCACGCAGGGCGTGGCGACCAGGCCCTTCGGTGCGACACGGATCGCGATGCGTGCACTCGAGGACGTGCTGCGGGAATCCGGCCTGGAGTGGACCGTCCTGCGGCCGGGCGGCTTCGCCTCCAACGCCCTGTGGTGGGCCGAGTCCGTTCGCGCGCGGCGGGCCGTCGCCGCCCCCTTCGGCGACGTGGGGGTGCCGGTCATCGACCCGGCGGACATCGCCGACGTCGCGGCGGCCTGCCTGCTGGACGACCGGCACACCGGCGAGGTGTACGAGCTCACCGGCCCGGCGGTGATCACGCCGCGCGAGCAGGCGCAGGCCATCGCCGCGGCGCTCGGCTCCCTGGTGCGGTTCCACGACCTCACCCGCGACGAGGCCAAGGCCGCGATGGCCCAGAACATGCCGGCCGAACTCGCCGACGACACCCTGGACATCCTCGGCTCCCCGAGGCCAGCCGAACTACGCGTCAGCCCCGACGTGCAGCGAGTCCTCGGCCGCGCTCCACGCCCGTTCGCCGAGTGGGCCGCCCGCAACGTCGCCGCGTTCCGCTGAGATCACGTCGGCGCTGCCGGAACGCGTGGGAAGTCGGGTGGGCCGACTTCCCACGCCGGGTCATCGGGTGCCGAAGTCCTCCTCGACGAGACGGGTGGCCCATCGGGTGAGGGCGAGGGTGACCGGGGGGTGGGTGATGCCCGCTGCGTTGGTGAGGTGGTCGGCGGAGGCGGTGTCGTACTGGTCCTCGGAGAGGAAGGCGAGGGCCTCGGGGTCGGCGCCGGTGAGGGCGCGGGGGAGGCGGCGGACGAGGGGCACGGGGATCAGGCCGTGGGGTGGGCGGACGTCGAGATGGGTGGCGAGGAGGGTGATGAGGTCGGGGAGGAAGGGGGTTTCGGGGTCGAGGACGGTGTGGGCCTGGGCGGGGGTGTTGTCGTGGTCGGGGACGGCGGCGAGGAAGCGGGCCAGGTGGTCGACGGTGACGACCGGCAGGAAGGTGCGCCGGGTGCCGGCCAGCAGGGGGAGGCGGCCGCGGTGGAGTTGGCGGACCAGTTGGGCCAGGCCGAGGTACTGGCCGGCCTCGCCGGTGCGGGAGTGGCCGATGACGCTGCTCGGGTTGATGGTGGTGAGCGGTACGCCGAGGCGGGGCGCGGTGACGCGGACGGCGGCGTCGCCGATCCGCTTCGAGGCCTCGTACGCGCCGAGGCGGGTGTGGAGCGCGGCGGTGGCGCGCTCGTCGAGCGGGTACTGCGGCCGCGGGTCGCGGCCGACGCGGTAGCCGGAGAGGTGGACCAGGCGGCGCAGCCGGGGCCGGGTGGCGGACCACTGCAGCGCGTGCAGGGCGCCGTGGACGTTGGCGGGTTCGGCCTGGGCGCGGGTGAGGCCGAAGTCGTAGCGGGCGGCGAGGTTGTGGACGTCCCGGACCTCGGTGAGCCGGGCGTCGTCCTCGGGAGAGAGGCCGAGGCCGGGGCGGGTGAGGTCGGCGGCGACGGTGGTCAGGGCGGTGTCGTCGGCGTCGTGCCGGCGCAGCCACCGCCGGAGGGCGTCGGCGCGGCCGGTGTCGCGGGCGGCGGCCGCCACGGGCTCGCCACGGGTGAGGAGTTCGAGGACCAGCCAGCGGCCGAGGAAGCCGGTGGCGCCGAGGACGAAGGTGCGGGGCGGCGGGGCGGGCGTCATGCTGCGCTCCAAGGGTCGGGAAATCAGGGTCGCGAAATCAGTAGACCGGTCTGCATATTTTTTGGGCGTGCGGAGATGCGCCGCGCGAACGGCCGCGCACCTCCGGCTACGCGTCGCGGTGGCCGAGCAGGTGCCGGACGGCGTGCCGGGCGTGGTCCAGCGGTTCGCGGCTGCGCCGGACGGAGGCGAGCAGGACGGCGCCCTCCAGCAGGGCGAGGGTCTGACCGGCGGCGGTGTCGGCCTCGGCCGGCCCGAAGCCCTCGGCCTCCAGTCGGTCGGCCAGGACCTGCTGCCACCGCGCGTACACCTCGGCGCAGACGGTCCGCAGTGCCTCGTTGGTGCCCGCCGTCTCCAGGGCGACGGTCGCGATCGGGCAGCCGCTGGTGTAGTCGGACTGAGCGAGGCGTTCGGCGAAGGCCTCCACGAGCCGTTCGGCGAGGGTGACGGTGTCGGCGCCCTCGGCGGCCAGTGCGGCGAGCAGGGCCTCGACCTCCTGGCCGGCCTCGGTGAGGGCGGCCGTCACCAACTGATCCTTGCCGCCGGGGAAGTGGAAGTAGAGCGAGCCGCGCGGGGCGCCGGTGGCGGCCACGATCCGGTTCAGGCCCGTGCCGAAGTAGCCCTGCGCCTCGATCAGTTCCCTGGTGCCGGCGATCAGCCGGGCCCGGGTCTCCTCGCCCTTGACTCCCATGCGGCGATAGTAGACCGGTCTGCATATTTCTGTCGACGGCGGATCGGCGGGCCGCCGGCCGGCCCGGTGCCGACGCGATGTCGGCCCGGTGCGGGCGGGGTCAGCAGTGCAGTCCGGGCGGGAACCCGGTCCAGCGCAGGTCCTCGGGCAGGTGGCCCTGGTCGTTCAACAGCAGGACGGACGGCGGCCGGTCGGGCGCGTAGCGCAGTACGGTCAGGCCCGCGTTGGCGATCTGGAGGCCGAGCCAGCGCCAGGCCGGGGCGTCCAGGGCGTGCCGGACCAGCCAGGCCACCAGGAAGGCGTGGGTGACGACCAGCTCGTGCCGCTCCTCGCCGCCCGCCACCGGCCCGGTGAACCGCTCGACCGCCCGCGGCGCCAGCACCGCCCCGCTCGCGCACTCCTGCGGCGTGGCGTGCGAGAGGAACTCCAGCAGGAACTCCGCACTGTCCTCGGGCAGTTCGGCCCGCTCGGGCAGGTACGGGAGCCAGTCCCCAGCCTCCTCGCACGGCACCGGTGCCACGCCGTCCACCTGCTCCGCGACCAGTCGCGCGGTCTGCGCGGCCCGGGGCAGCGGGCCGTGGTGCACCGCCGAGATCGGCCGGCCGGCCAGCCGTCGGCCCAACAGGACGGCCTGCCGGCGCCCGGCAGCGGTGAGCCCGCTGCCGTCGGGCGCGGCCTCGCCGTGTCGGGCCAGGTAGAGGTAGCGGGTGGCGAGGTCGGTCATGCTCCGGGTCTCCTCGGCGGGTGTGAGAGGCAGGTCGTCCCCGGGGCGACGCGCGCCGGGCCCCCGACCGGTTCCGGCTCAGCCGGTGTGGGCGGCGGTGGTGTCCGTGGCGTCCGTCGTGTCCGTGGCGTTCGCGGCGCCCGTGTGGGCCGCGTCCAGCTGGGCCAGCTCCGCCGCCGACAGCCGCAGCGCCCCGGCGGCGAGGTTGTCCTCCAGGTGCGCCACGTCTCCCGTGCCCGGGATGGCCAGGACGTGCGGGCCGCGGTGCAGCGTCCAGGCCAGGCGCACCTGCGCGGTGCTCACCCCGCGCGCCGCGGCCACGGCCCGTACCTGGGCGGGCTCGGCCCCGCTCGCGCCGCCTTCCCGCCCCGCGCCGGCGATCGCGTAGAAGGGGACGAAGGCGATGCCCTGCTCGCCGCAGAGCCGCAGCAGTTCGTCCTGCTCGGGTGAGGCGCCGATGCCGTACGGGTTCTGTACGCAGGTGACGGGTGCGATGGCCTGCGCCTCGGCGAGTTGGTGCGGGTGGACGTTGGACAGCCCGAGGTGGCGGATCAGCCCGGCCTGGCGCAACTCGGCCAGTGCGCCGAAGCGTTCGGCGACGGAGTCGGTGCCGACGATCCGCAGGTTGACCAGGTCGAGGTGGTCGCGGCCGAGCTCGCGCAGGTTCTGCTCGACCTGGGCGCGCAGCCGCTCGGGAGTGCGGGCGTGCTCCGCCCACTGGCCGTCGAGGCCGCGGGCCGGGCCGACCTTGGTGGCGATCACCAGGTCGTCGTACGGCGCGAGCGCCCGGTTGACCAGCTCGTTGGCGGAGCGCAGCGGGGAGAAGTAGAAGGCGGCGGTGTCGATGTGGTTGACGCCGAGTTCGACGGCGCGGCGCAGCACCCGCAGGGCCTGCTCGCGGTCGCGCGGGACGGCGTGCGGGGTGAGCGCGGGGCCGGTCTGCGGCAGGCGCATGGTGCCGAAGCCGATGCGGTGGACGGCGCGGTCGCCGAGCGTCCAGGTGCCGGAGGCGACGGCGGGTACGGGGGCGGCGGCGGTCACGGGGACGGAGGTGGTCAGGGCGGTGGTCACGGTGGTCTCCGAAGTCATGCCTGTCATGATCGCCACTGCACTAGCCTGACCGCCAACGATTCGAACATGTCTGAATCCACGGGGGTGGGGCTTGGCGGCCGAGCTGTTGTTCACGGCGGGCGACCTGGCGCGGATGCGCTTCGCGTGCTCCCCGATGTGGGAGGTCGGCCCGAGCCTGCGACTGCTGCGCTCGGGGCTCGACCACCCCGTCCACCGGCCCTGGGCGGAACAGGTGCGGCCCCGGCTGGCGGCACTCGGCCCGGCCTACGCCCTCCTCGCCGAACTCGTCCCGCCCGCCGGGTACGTGCCGGACTTCCTCAACCCGACCCCGGCCGGGCCCGCCCCCACCCTGGCGGACGAGCTGGCGGCGATCCGCGCCACCCCGGCCGGGTCGGTCCGCCTCGACCTCGACCGGCTGCGGGACGACCGGGGCGGGCTCGGCCCCCGGCTGCGCGCCCTGTACGGCGACCCGGTCGGCGGGCTGGCCCGGCTCACCGAGGCGGTCGAGGCGTACTGGCAGCTCGCACTCGCCCCGTACTGGGCGCGGATCCGCGCCGTCCTGGACGCGGACGTGCTGCACCGCGCCCGGCAGGCGGCCGAACACGGCGCGGCGCGGGTCCTGAACGGCCTGCACGCCGAACTCCGCTGGACGGAGGACACGTTGCGGCTGCGCCACCGCAGCCGCCCGCTGCCGGGCCGGACGGCCGGGGCGGGGCTGCTGCTCATCCCGTCCGCGTTCACCGGCCCGGCGCTCCTCACCCGCCTCACCCCGTCCGACCCGCTGCAGCTCGCCTACCCGGCGCGCGGCACCGGCACCCTGTGGGCGACCGCCCCGCCCGCCGGCACCGAGGCCCTGGCCGCCGTCCTCGGCCGCTCCCGCACCCGGCTGCTGACCGAGCTGGCGGCCCCGGCGTCCACCACCGAGCTCGCCCGCCGCACCGGGCTCTCACCCGCCGCCGTGTCCCAGTACCTGACGGCCCTGCGGGACGCCCGGCTGGTCAGCGCCCACCGGGTCGGGCGGTCGGTGCTGTACGCGCGGACGGCGTCGGCGGAGGCGCTGCTGGCACCGCTGGGCCGGGAGTGACGGGGTGGTTCCGCCGCCCTCCGTAACGCCGCCCGGGCCTCCCGGTGCCGCCAGGCAGGATCCACCGGGCGGCCGTAGGGTGCCGGACATGACGCCCAGTCGGTACCCCCACCGCCGCCGGACCGGACTCGTCGCCGCACTGCTCGTGGCCGCCCTCGGCACCGTCGCGCTCACCGGAACCCCCGTCCGAACGGCCGAACCGGCACCGACCGGCCGACTGCGCGCGGCCGGTGCGCCGCCGACCGTCTTCGCCCACCGCGGCGCCTCCTCCGCCGCGCCCGAGAACACCCTGGTGTCCGACGAGGTGGCCCGGCGTGGCGGCGCCGAGTGGATCGAGAACGACGTCCAGCCGAGCAAGGACGGCGTCCCGTACGTCCTGCACGACGACACCGTGGACCGCACCACCGACGGCAAGGGCCGCATCCGCGACCTGACCACCGCCCAGCTGGACGCGCTGGACGCCGGCTCCTGGTTCGCCCCGGCCTACGCGGGCACCCGCCTGCCCACCCTGGCCGCCCAGCTGGAGGACCTGCGCACCCGTGGCGGCAGCCTGCTGCTGGAGATCAAGGGCCCGCACACCCGTGACGAGGTCGCCCGGATCGTGCAGGAGGTCCGCGACCACGGCATGACCGGCCGGGTCCTCGTGCAGAGCTTCGAGGTGGACGCGCTGCGCTTCACCCGCGAACTGGCCCCCGAACTGCCGCTCGGCCTGCTGCGCGGCGACCTGGACGCCGACCCGGTCGCCACCGCCCGCGAGCTCGGACTGTCCGCCTACAACCCCTCGGACGACGCGCTCTCCACCCGCCCCGGCATCGTCCGCGAGCTGCACGCCGCCGGGGTCGCGGTCAACGTCTGGACGGTCGACCGGCCGGTCCGCTGGAAGGCTCTCGCGGACGCCGGGGTGGACGGCATCATCACCAACCGCCCGGCGGAGCTGGCCGGTTGGATCGCGGCCGGGTCGCCGCCCCGCGACGCCGGTTAGGCAGCCGGGCGTGAACGGTGAACGGCATGAGCGGCGGGCACGCCGGTACCGCCGGTACCGGTTGTGACGGTTGTCATGCCTGATCCATGATCGTCCGCGCTGGCGCGGGACCGGGTCCGGTGGGAATGATGGCCGGACGACCGGGCAGGACTGCCCGGGTCTTGTTCGACAACGGGGGTTCGGCGATGTCGCCGCACGAGATCGGGTTGTACGTGAGCGCTGCCGTGGTGGTCGGCGCGGGACTGCGGACGCTGGTACTGGCCGGTTCCGGAGCCGGAGGCCCGGCGGGCGGCGAACCGTCAGGTGGAGGCCCGGCGGCCGGTGGGCCGGGCGAGGTGGTCGCCGTCGTCCGGGCCGCCGTGCTGCGCCGCCCCCTTGCCACCGCCGCGCTGTTCGCCGTGATGGCGGTGATGGCCGTGGTCCAGTACGCGGTGCCCCACGTGGTCGACGATCTGATGCGGCAGCCGGGGGCCCTGTCCGACGGGCAGTGGTGGCGGGCCGGCACCGCGCTGCTGGTGCAGTCTTCCGGCCTCATGCAGATCGCGTTCAACCTGTCGGCCCTGCTCGTGATCGGCGCCGTCGCCGAGTCGGTGCTCGGATGGTGGCGCACCCTGACGGTCTTCCTCGTCAGCGGCGTCCTCGCCCACGTGGTGAGCCTCGGCGGCTGGTCGCCGCGCGGCGGCGGCGATTCGGTGGCCGTCTGCGGTCTGCTGGGCGCGCTGGTCGTCACCTGCCTGCTGCGCGGCAAGCTCCGGGGCCCCGCGCTCAAGGCCAACTGGTTCGTCCTGCTCATCCCGGTCGCGGGCCTGGTCCTGTGCGCGATGGAGAACAACCACGGCGCCGGCCTGGTGGCGGGCTGCGTGCTCGGCCTGGTCCTCGCCACCGGTACGAGGAGCGGACTCCCGGAGGCCGCCGCCGCGTGACTGCAGGGCGCGGCGCGGCCCGCTGACCATCCGATGCGCTACCGGCGGTACTACGGCGAGGCGGTGGAGGGCATCGAGGCCGTCCTGGCCGGGGATCCGATCCGCCGCCTGGGCTGATACCCGTGGCGGCGTCCCCCTTCCGCGCCGCCCCGGGCCCCATACTGGCCGCGTGACGAGCGGAGACGATGGTCGACCGGGTCCGGACCGGCGCAAGGTGCTGCGGACGGCGGGTGCGGCGCTGCTGCTGGGCGCGGCGGGGTGTACGAGCGGGAGCGGCGGCAAACCGCAGGCGGCGGGGAGCAGTTCGGCGGCTGCGAGCCCGGCGGCCACCCCCGCCGGAACGCCGACACCGACGCAGGCCCCCACGCCGACGCCAACACCATCGCCGACGCAAACCCCGTCGCCCACCCCACTGCCCCAGCCGCCGCTCTGGCAGCCGGGCCCGTCCGAGATCCAACCCGACGTCAAGCGCCGCGCCGTCGAGCTGGTCGCCGCGCTCGGCGCCTGGCCGCCCGGCGGGCAGGGCGTGGCGGCGGCCCGGGCCCGGGTGGCGGCGCTCGGCCTGCCGCCCGCGCTGGCGGACCAGGCCGGCCCGTTGGCCCCGGCGGCGCCGGAGGCGAGCCTGGAAGTGCTCGTCGCCCAGTACGGCGGAATCCTCGCCGACTCGGCGAGCGTGCTGGTGGTCTGCCGGCAGTGGACCCGGGGCCCGGACGGTTCGGTGGTCGAGGGCGGCACCACCGTGGACGTCCGGCTGAGCCGGGCCGCGCCGCGCTGGACGGTCACCGCGCTGCACCCGGGGGGCGCGGGCCCGGCCGCCGCCTCACCGGCCCCGGCGGTGGCCCGGGTGCTGGCCGAGCCGAGGATCGAGCTGCCGCCCGAGGCGGCGGCCGACCTGCGCAGCGGCACCGTCCACGACAGCGTGCTGCAGGCGATGCTGGGGCTGGCGGCCCCGTACACGCTGACGGTGAGCGTGGTGCGGACCGGCCACCCGCTGGACGTCTTCGGGACGACCCGGCCCAGCGACCATCCGCTGGGCCGGGCCTTCGACGTCTGGCGGATCGACGGCCTGGCCGTGGTGGACCCGGCCACGCCCCGGCAGCTGGTCGAGTCCTTCATGCGGGACGCGGCCGCCGCCGGTTCGTACAACGTGGGCGGGCCGGTGGCGATCCCGGGGGCCGGCAACCGGTTCTTCACCGACGACACCCACCACGACCACTGCCACGTCGGCTTCGACCACTAATACTTCAACCGCATCTGCGCGATCTGGCCTCGGCGTTTGTTGGGAGCGGCGAACTCGGGCCTGGCTGCGCCGTCGGGAGCGTGATCAACGCAGATGGTCGCTGCAGTCCTGCCGGAGTACCAAGGATCAAGCTCAACCCGCGCGCTTGAGCTCTTCGAGCCGATTTCTATCGGTGGCCGTGATATAGCGCTTCTTGGGATGTTGTCGGGTAAGTCCGCGGTTGCTGCGACATATCGTGGGAACGCTCCGCATTCGCGCCGCCATCCGTGGATGCCAGGCCTACCGGCAATCGTCACACGGCGTCAACACGACTGGGCTTGAGCTGCCGAGATGCGCACCTACTTTCGACGAGTAGGATGGTGTGTATCGAATGAAAGTAATACCCTCCATCAGGTCTTCAATGGCTGGACAGGTGGGACAGTCGTGGGCGGAAGTGACTTGTGGGCGCCCTTCAAGTCCCTGGGTGACAGGATCGCTTCGGAGTGGCGCGCGCATGATTACGCGGCAGACGGTTTCGCGGACATCTCCGCGAGGTTTCTCACCGAAGAAGCGCTCTTGTCGGAGGTGAATGCACTCGAGCTCGCTTCACGGGCCGTGATCGAGCCCGAGTTCCCTGCTCAGGTCGATATGGATGCGTTCTTCGGCCAGCCACCGCTCACGCTGTACAGCAGTAGTCGCTTCCACATCAGTCTGCTGTACTGGTTGGACGCGACGACATCCATCCACGAACACGTATTCCAGGGCGCCTTTCGAGTCATCTGCGGCTCCAGCCTCCACAGCACATGGCGTTTTGACGAGCACACGCAGGTCTGCGGCCGACTCTGCGTCGGCACCGCCACCCGGCTCGGGTCCGAAGTCCTTACAGAGGGTGACGTTCGCACCATCCTTCCCGGGGCCCGGGGCGCCCATGCCCTCTTCCATCTCGACAAGCCCTCGGCAACATTGGTCGTGCGGACGAGGTCCGACCCGTCCGCACAGCCCCAACATGACTATTACCCACCCTCACTTTCGGTCGCCCCGTTCGCCGACGACGCTCCGCTCACCCGCCGCCTGCAGTTGTTGCACCTCTTGAGACGGACTGACGAGGATAGCCTGCGGGAGGCCATCCGGACCACCGTCGGCCTTGACAATCTCGACTCCGCGGTCACCGTGCTGCTTGAGGCGTGCCGGATGGAGCTGGGAGACGATTTTCCTGAAGAGGCAGCCGGCATTCTGGCAGACCGGGACGAACGACTGGGCAAGTCATTGCCAGCAGTCGCCAGGAGAGTGGTACGCGACCACCGCCTCATGGCACTACGTCGGAGAGTGAACGCCGCCGAGCCGCGCCTGGTCCTCGCAGTCGCGCTGAACGGCCTGGATCGCCGGAGCGCACTCGGAGTTTTCGCCCAAAGGTACCGGACCGATCCGGTAGGGCGGCTGGCAGGGGCTGTCGGCGAGTTGTTGGCCGAGGCCGACGGAATAGATCCCGCCGGGCCTCTGCCGGAAATCCTTCGCGGCCTACTTGGCGGGCTTCCTGCGGAATCCGTAGTCCGTGACCTCAGTCGGCATCCGGAGTTCCAGCCCCGTCATATCGAGAGGATTGTTGACACTCTATTGCAGTCGCCATCCCTAGGTCGGCTATTCCAATAGTCGGAATGATCGATAGCAGCTGAACTCGAGCCAGCCCCCAAGAAAGGAGAAGAGAACAATGGAAGAACGCCCGGTGGACCTGGAGAAGCTCTCCGAGGAGCTTTCGAATAGCGAGCTGATTCGCCTGGTGGACGGCATCCGGAGCCATCTGACTCCCGAGGTCATCGGCAGCGAAAGGCAGGCCATGGCGCACGTGGCATGCAATGACAACTACTGCGTCGTAGTCCGGCCGCGTGAACAGTAAAGTTCGCCACAGTGGCCTGCAGGAGCCGTCCTCACATTCTGAACTCGGCTCCTGTGGCCTGCCCGCGTGCATCGGACGAATTTTTCGCTGAGAAGGTCTGCCGCCATGGCTAACGGTCACAATCGGTTGCCGGCGCCGCCCGAAAGAAGGCTTCGGACGGACTATCTGCACAGCCGGATCGATGACGTGCTGCAGTTTGCTCTCGGAAATCTCCAACTCATCGACGACTACGCCAAACAGTGGGAGGACGAAGTCGACGCCATCGTGCGCACGGAGGACAAGATCGCCATCGAGACCTCGCTACTCCTGCTGGTGGTGGACCGTACAAGAAGCCGCCAGGGCTGCGTCTGGTGGAATGGGCTCGTCGACTTTTGCGACAGTAGATGCCGAAGCGAGCGAGTTAGATGCGCGATCGCCCGCCACCCCAGGGCAGTATCGAGCCTGGGATTAGGACATTTCTTCCTCTCCGCACTCGGCCGTCCTGACAAGGGCATGGATGAACTGATCCGAAGAGCCGTAGCGACCGGCCACGTGGGAACCGAGGAACTCCTGCCTTTCCGTCGGCTCGAGTTCTGCTGGGCACAGCGGAAGGCCGAAGGCAGATCGTCTACGGCTCTCGGCCATATGTCACCGCAGTGGCAGATCGAGGCATCGGTCATCGCGTCCGACCAAGACGGCCTCTACACCACTCGGGAAGACTGTTACGCACTGACACACACGCTCATGTACGCCACCGATTTCGGATCGGACCGGATTTCCGGGGCCGACGAGGACCGGCTCAGATCCTCAATCGGATCCGCCATCTGCTTCGCCCTTGCGATCTGTGACTTCGATCTGTTGGGCGAACTGCTGCTTGCCGACGCAGTGCTACCAGGAAGCGCCTCCGCTTCCGCCCGCTGCGGGTGGGCACTGAGGACTCGTGTGCTGAACAGTAGAGGCTCACTCCCCGGACCCTCATTCCGCGCCGACGACTTCCGGCGCCGGGACACTCCCGGGCGAGCAGCATACGCGTTCCAGCACTCGTACCACACTGCCTATGTTGATGCGCTGCTCTGCGCTGCAATCCTCGGCCGCCAGGGCGACTGGTTCGATTATGCTTCAGACGGCGAGGGCGAAGGTGACTCGAAAATGCTCCGGAGGATCGCGGATCTCGCGTGGCCTGGTTCGCCACCGGCGGGGACGGAAACCGCCATGGATCTGGGCACGCTACCGATTGCACGGGCGGACCGAATCGAAACCATCGTCGAGGTCGCGGCAATTGAAATCATCCGCCGGTACGACCTCCTGGCGCTGCGCGAACTGCTTCGCGAGATCCATGGAAGCTCGCTGGAGAGAACCAGAAGTATGCAGGTGGCGGCTCGGTTCCTCTCGAATCAGATCGCCCTTTCCAGGCACCTGGGACCGCCGCCTACCCGCCAGGGCCGCGACGCTGCTCAATCCGCGGCCAGCCGCAGACCGGGTAGACCCGGCGAACCCGTGCGGTCAGAGCACTAAAGGTTGTTCCGAACGGTTGGGGGCGGGTCTGGCGTGCTGAGGAAATGCGGAAGACTGGGGCGCGTCGGGGGTGGCGTGGCCAGCGTATTCGACGAGCTGCCGGCCTGATCTTGCGGCCCACCGGTCTCAGGATCCCCGGACGTAGTGCTGCCGCCGAGCTCACGCACCGCCAGCTTACCAGGCCCTCGCACTGCCGCACTCGCCGACTCCACCTGCTGACCGGTGCTCACTGCCGTGAGGAACCCCAGCCGCGCGCCGGCGGGGGTTCCTCATCCTGCGCAGGTGGCGCCGGGGCCCCGGTCGGGGAGCCTGGACTGTCTGTCGTGACGGGCTGAGGACGGGCCAGGCAACGGTCGGTCAGCTGACGTTGACGCCGCTCCAGGCCGCCGCGACGGCCTTGTACTCGGTGCTGTTGAGGCCGTAGAGGTCCTTGGCCGCGCTCAGCGAGGCGGTGCGGGCGCCCTTGTAGGTGGTGGTGGAGGTCATGTAGACGGTCAGCGCGCGGTACCAGATCTTGGCGACCTTCTGGTTGCCGATGCCGGTCACCGTGGAGCCGTTGCAGGTGGGGCTGTTGTAGGTGAAGCCGTTGATGGTCCGGCTGCCGCTGCCCTCGCTGGCCAGGAAGAACCAGTGGTTGCCGACGCCCGAGGAGTTGTGCACGTCCAGCTTGCCGACCGAGCTGCTCCAGCAGTCCGCCGAGCGGCCGTCGAGCGAGGGCTTGTCGAAGCGGCGCAGCCACGGCGGGGTGGACTGGTCGCTGAACAGGTAGTCGGGGGTGTCGACCTTGTTGTTGGCGTACCACTCGACCATCGTGCCGAAGATGTCGCTGGTGGACTCGTTGAGGCCGCCGGACTCGCCGCTGTAGCGCAGGTTGGCGGTGGCGCTGGTGACGCCGTGGGTCATCTCGTGGCCCATGGTGTCGAGGTCGACCTGCTCGGGGTCGTGGCTGCCGTCGCCGTCGCCGGTCATCATGCAGAAGCAGCTGTCGGACCACTGGGCGTTGTCCCAGTTGGTGCCGACGTGGACGAAGACGGTGGCGCCCTTGCCGTCGTTCTTGATGCCGTTGCGGCCGAAGGTCTTCTTGTAGTAGTCGTACGTCCAGGCGGTGTTGGCGTGGGCGTCGACGGCCGCGGTGGAGCGGTCGGTGGAGAACTTCTTACCGTCGCCCCAGACGTTGGTGGCGCTGGTGAACGCGGTGCCCGAGGAGGCCTTGACCGAGCTCGCGGAGAGGTTGTTGGCGTCCTTGGTGACGGTGCCGCGGACCGGGTCGGTCAGGGTGTAGCCCCCGCTGACCGGGGTGGTGTCGATGGCGACCGTGCCGGTGTACTCGGAGTTGCCGGTGCCGGAGGCCTCGTGCTCGGCGTCGTAGGACTCGATCTGCTCGCCGGTGGTGGCGTCGGTGACGACGACCTTGCCGGCCGGCTGGCCGTGCTCGCCGGTGCCCTCGACGGTGGTGCGCCAGGCGAGGCGCGGGGTGCCGTCGGCGGCCCAGACGACCAGCTCGGGGGTGCTGACGGCGTCCTGGACCCCCGGGGCGGCGGACAGCGCCTCGGCGGCGCCGGACTGCGCGGGCACCTTGGGGACGGTCGACTTCACGGCGGCGTCGTGGGCGGCCGCACGGGAGGTGTCCTTGAGCCTGCCCTTGGCGTCCTGGTGGACGACCAGGTCGCCGCCGACCACCGGCAGGCCCTGGTAGGTGCGGTCGAAGCGGACGTGCGAGGTGCCGTCGGCGTCGAGGACGACGTCCTTGACCACGAGGTCCTGGCCGTTGCCGAAGCCGAACACCGAGGCGTTGTGGGCGACGTTGGCGCGGGCCTGGGATATCGCGGCCGTGCGCGGGTCGGGCGCGGCGGAGGCCGTGGCGGCGGGGACGGTCGCGCCGGCGAGGGCGGCGACGACGGCGACGGCTGCGGCCACGCGGGCACGGCGGAAGGAGGACGTGGGGGTCACTCTGACTCCAGTGGGGTGGATGCAGGGAAGAAGAGCTGCGACCGAGATTGACGGCGATCAGTCAGGTCCAGCTAGAGGAATGGTCATAACTTTGCCAAGTTGTGTCCTTGGACATTCAAAAATGATCGGAAGTTAACAAGCCCTCCACAGTGCCGTCGTGACGACCGACTAGTCGCTCCGTTGTCGGCCGCACGGCCCACCGCCGGCAGTCGCACGGCCCACTCCGGCAGCCGTACGGCCCGCCGCCGCCGGGCTGTCGGCACTGCGACCGGAGCCCTACGCTCTCTCCTCATGGACGGATGGGTGGAGGCCTGGACCGGCGGGCGGGCGGCGGTCCACGTCGGCGACGTCGCGGACTTCAACGCGCAGTTCTCCAACCCCGGCATGGACCCGGTCCAGCGCCTTCGGCGCCTGCGGCAGGCACACCACTACGCCGGCCTGGCCGCCTGCTACAGCCCCGAGCCGGCCCTGCTGGTGCTGCCCGCCGAAGTCGCCCCGGAGTGGACCGACTGGCTCGCCCGGGAGTTGGCCTGGGGCCCGGTCGAGGTGCACAGCGGCGTGGCGCCGGACCGGACGGTGGCAGAGGCGCTCGCCGCCCGCCCGCGCTGGCCGCCCGGATCGCCGACTCCGGCCGCCCGGTGGTCCGTTGGGGCCGGACGGCCGCACAGGGCGACGGGCCCGAGCTGGCCGCCGTCCGCCACTACGAGTCAAAGGCCGCCGCGCACGACCTGTTCGCCGCGCTCGCCCGCGGACATCCCGGCATCCGGCTGCCGCAGCAGGAACGCCCGGCCGGCCGGCGCCGGGCCGCCCGCCGGCTGACGGCCCGCGCCGTCCGGGGCCTGACCACCGTGCTGAAGAGCCCGTACGGCGTCGGCGGCTACGGCACCGTCGTGGTCGAGCCCGCCGACCTGTTCACCGCGGGCGGCGGCCGGGCCCTGCTGAAGCGGCTGGCCCCGACCGAAATCCTGCCGCCCGAGGGCGAGTTGCTGATGGAGGAGCACGTCAGTCCGCGCTCCGCCAGCAGGGCGGCCAGCCGGTCCGCCAGCCCGTCGAGTTCCCCGTACGTCAGCTCCCGGTCGCCGCAGCGCACGGCCACCGCCGCCGGTGCCCGGCGGGCCTGCTCCTCGACCAGCCCGTGCAGGGTGTCGGCCCGCTCGGCAGCCATCCGCATCCGCCTCCCCCTCGTCCCCTCACACCCGCGTGCCCACCCGCGTGCCCACCCGCGTCCCCACCCAGGGACGCTCGCACCCGGGCCCGCTCGCACCCGATCCCGCCCGCACCCGGCCCCCGCGTCCCCTCGGAGGCACGATCCTCCTCCCAACTCCCTTCGCGCAAAAGCCTTCTGGCGCGTCCACTCCTCGGACGGCCCGGCCGCACCCCGACCGGTGGTTGTACTCTGCACGCGGACGGACGGCGCCGGCCCGTCCGGTGCGGCGCCCCGCCCGCACCCTGCCCGGCGCCGCGATCGGAGTCCCCCGCCGTGAATCCCTCCACCCCGTCGTTCGACGGCCCGCTGCTGCGCACCAGGGACGTGGACGTCGTGCGCGACGGCCGCCACCTGCTGCGCGGGATCAGCCTGGAGATCCGGCCCGGAGAGCACTGGGCGCTGCTCGGCCCCAACGGTGCGGGCAAGTCCACCCTGCTCGCCCTGCTCGGTGCGGTCTCCCACCCCACTCGCGGCGAGGTGGACGTGCTCGGCCGCCGGCTCGGGCGGGTCGACATCCGGGAGCTGCGCGCCCACCTCGGGCACGTCAACCCACGGCACCCGCTGCGCTCGCCGCTGACCGTGCGCGAGGTGGTGCTCACCGGGCACACCAACACGATCGAGCCGGAGTGGCACCGCAAGGCGGCCCCGGAGGTGCTGGACCGGGCCGAGCGGCTGATCGAGACGCTCGGCATGGGCGCGATGGCCGAGTCCCCGTGGACGACCCTCTCCCAGGGCGAGCGCGGCCGGGCCCTGATCGCCCGTGCCCTGATGCCCAGTCCGCGGCTGCTGCTGCTCGACGAACCCGCCACCGGGCTGGACCTCACCGCCCGCGAGCTGCTGCTGGACAGCCTGGACCTGCTGCGCCACCAGCACCCGGAGCTGGCCAGTGTGCTGGTCACCCACCACCTGGAGGAGCTGCCGGAGAGCACCACGCACGCCCTGCTGCTGCGCGAGGGCGGGTGCGTGGCGGCCGGGCCGGTGGACGAGGTGATGACCACCGGACTGATCAGCGAGACCTTCGGACACCCGATCCGGATCAGCCGGCACGAGGGCCGCTGGACGGCCCGGGCCGCGGCCCGTCGGACACCGGGAAGGTAACGGTTCCTGGGGGTGGGTGTAGACGTTAAAGCGTCTTTACGTAAGGTATGCCTTAGCTAACGTCGGGGTGCCGGTCCGCCGAACCCCCGCACTGCCTCGGCACCCCCATGCCCTTTTCCGTTGGAGCCCGCATGTCCGCCCGCCGCCGTTCCACCGCAGCCGCGCTGCTCACCCTCGCCGTGGCGACCGCCACCCTGGCCGGTTGCGCGTCCAAGAAGGACGACAAGGCGGCCGCCGCCGACACGGTCAAGGTGAACGCCAGCGACTCCGCGTGCGAGGTCTCCAAGACCACCTTCCCGGCCGGCCACGTCGTGCTGGACATCAGCAACAAGGGCTCCAAGACCACCGAGGTCTACGTCTACGGCGACGGCGACAAGATCGTCACCGAGCGCGAGAACATCGGCCCCGGCACCAAGGCCAGCATCAACGCCGAGATCAAGGCCGGCTCGTACGAGATCGCCTGCAAGCCCGGCATGGTCGGCGACGGCATCCGCCAGAAGATCACCGTGACCGGCGAGGGCGGCAGCGCCGCACCGGCCGACCCGCGCCTGACCGCCGCCGTCGCTGCCTACCGCACGTACGCCCAGGAGCAGGCCGACGCCACCATCCCGGCCGTCCAGGCCTTCGCCGCCGCCATCAAGGCGGGCGACGTGGCGAAGGCCAGGTCGCTGTACGCGGCCTCGCGCACCGGCTGGGAGCGCACCGAGCCGGTCGCCGAGAGCTTCGGGGACGTCGACCCCAAGACCGACACCCGCGAGGACAAGCTGGAGCAGGGCCAGCAGTGGACCGGCTGGCACCGCCTGGAGAAGGCGCTGTGGGCCGACGCCAGGATCGGCGACGACGAGAAGAACCTCGCCGACCAGCTGGTCACCGACCTCCAGGACTGGCAGAAGAAGATCCCCGCGGCCGAGATCACCGCGACCAGCATGGCCAACGGCGCCAAGGAACTGCTGGACGAGGTCGCCACCAACAAGATCACCGGCGAGGAGGACCGCTACAGCCACACCGACCTGGCCGACTTCCAGGCCAACGTCGAGGGCGCGCAGAAGGCCTACGAGCTGCTGAAGCCGGTCGCCTCCGAGAAGGACCCGGAGCTGGCCAAGGCCCTGGACTCCGAGTTCGCCGCCATCAACGCCCTGCTCGCCACGTACAAGCAGGCCGACGGCACCTTCACCTCCTACGACAAGGTCACCGAGGCGGAGCGCAAGACCTTCTCCGACGCGGTCAACTCGCTGGGTGAGCCGCTGTCGAAGCTGGCCGCCGCCGTGGTCGTCAAGTAACCCGCCCACGCGCCGCAGCCACCCGCCGTGCCCGGCGCAGGCCGGCGCCCCCGCAGTTCAGCACGCACAGCAGTTTCAGCATGCACAGCAGTTCAGTACCGAGAAGGGCCCGCCCGCCGATGGACGCCGAGAACGAGCAGCAGAACGGGACGCCGGCCGAGACCGACGCCACCGCGACCGACGCCACCGCCACCGACGCCACCAGCGCCGGCGCGACCAGGAGCACGGTCAGCCGACGCGCCGTCATCGGCTGGGCCGGCGCGGGCGTCGCCCTCGGCGCCGCCGCCGTCGGCTCGGTCGCCGCGGCGACCCGGCAGGACGACGACCCCGCCCCGGCGGCCGCCGCCCCGACCACCGCCGAGGTGCCGTTCTACGGCGACCACCAGGCCGGCATCGCCACCCCGGTCCAGGACCGCCTGCACTTCGCCGCGTTCGACGTCTCCGAGAAGGCCACCCGGGAGTCCCTGGTCAAGCTGCTCAAGGAGTGGACCAAGGCCGCCGCCGCGATGACCGGCGGCCGCGAGGTCGGCGCCGGCGCCGCGACCGGCCTGCCCGAGGCGCCCCCGGACGACACGGGCGAGGCGCTCGGCCTGCCCGCGTCCCGGCTCACCCTCACCATCGGCTTCGGCCCGAGCCTGTTCGAGAAGCCCGGCCCGGACGGTGAGCCCGTGGACCGCTTCGGCCTGAAGGCCAAGCGCCCCGAGGCCCTGATCGACCTGCCGAACTTCAAGGGCGACAAGCTCGACCCCGCCCGCAGCGGCGGCGACCTCTGCGTCCAGGCCTGCGCCGACGACCCGCAGGTGGCCGTGCACGCGATCCGCAACCTGGCCCGGATCGGCATGGGCACCGTCAACATCCGCTGGTCCCAGCTCGGCTTCGGCAAGACCTCCTCGACCACCCCGGACGCGCAGACCCCGCGCAACCTGATGGGGTTCAAGGACGGCACCCACAACATCGCGGGCAACGACACCGCGAAGCTGGCCGACCACGTCTGGGCCGGCCCCGGCGACGGCCCGGAGTGGATGACCGGCGGCTCCTACCTGGTCGCCCGGCGGATCCGGATGCACGTCGAGACCTGGGACCGCGCCTCGCTCAAGGACCAGGAGGACACCTTCGGCCGCACCAAGGGCGAGGGCGCTCCGTACGGCAAGGCCAAGGAGCACGACGCCCCGGACCTCAAGACGATGCCCGCCGACTCGCACGTCGCGCTCGCCCACCCGGACGCCAACAACGGCCTGATGATCCTGCGCCGCGGCTTCTCCTTCACCGACGGCACCGACGGCCTCGGCCGCCTGGACGCCGGCCTGTTCTTCCTCGCCTACCAGCGCGACACCCGCAAGGCCTTCGTGCCGCTGCAGACCCGCCTCGCGGCGAGCGACAAGCTCAACGAGTACATCCAGCACGTCGGCTCCGCCCACTTCGCCTGCCCGGCGGGCGTGCGCAAGCCGGGGGAGTGGTGGGGCCAGGCCCTGTTCGGCTGACGCCCCGACCGCGTTCCCCCCGTACCACCTCGACCCCCAGGAGCCCGCGTGTTCGGCAACTACCTGATCGGCCTGCGTGAAGGCCTCGAAGCCAGCCTCGTCGTCTGCATCCTGATCGCCTACCTGGTCAAGACCGGCCGCAGGGACAAGCTGCCGCCGGTGTGGCTCGGCGTCGGCTCGGCCGTGGCGCTCTCGATGGCCTTCGGCGCGGTGCTGCAGTTCGGCTCCTCGCAGCTGACCTTCGAGGCCCAGGAGGCGCTCGGCGGCTCGCTGTCGGTCATCTCGGTCGGCCTGGTGACCTGGATGGTGTTCTGGATGCGGCGCACCGCCCGGCACCTGAAGACGGAGCTGCACGGCAAGCTGGACGCCGCGATCGCGATGGGCACCACCGCCCTGGTGGTCACCTCCTTCCTGGCCGTCGGCCGCGAGGGCCTGGAGACCGCGCTGTTCATCTGGTCGGCCGTGCAGGCCACCGGCGACGGCTGGAACCCGCTGATCGGCGCCGCGCTCGGCCTGCTCACCTCGGTGGTGCTCGGCTGGCTGTTCTACCGGGGCGCGCTGAAGATCAACCTGGCCAGGTTCTTCACCTGGACCGGCGCGATGCTGGTCGTGGTCGCGGCCGGCGTGCTCGCCTACGGCGTGCACGACCTGCAGGAGGCCGGCTGGCTGCCGGGCCTGCACGCCCTGGCCTTCGACATCTCCAGCACGATCCCCAAGGACAGCTGGTACGGCACCCTGCTGAAGGGCGTGTTCAACTTCCAGCCCGACCCGACGGTCCTGCAGCTGGTCGTCTGGCTGCTCTACCTGGTCCCGACGCTGGCCGTCTTCTTCAACGTCCTCGGCGGGGGCGGCGACAAGTCCAAGCCCGCCCGGCCCGCCACCGCCAAGCCGGCCGCCTGACAAGCCTGTCCGGCCCCCCGCGAACCGCCCCGCCCGGCACCCGCCGGGCGGGGCGGTTCCGTGCGTACCGCCGGGTTCTAGTGGTGGTAGACGCTCAGGACGACGACGAGGCCGATCAGCCCGATCGCCAGCCTGATCCAGAACGACGCGGAGAACTCCCGCCGCAGGTGCGAAGCCCCGTGATCGCTCGACAGGTGCGCCTCCGCCTTGTCCCGCGCGCCGAAGTACGCGCGCCGGCGGTAGCCGCAGCTGTCGCACTCCACGTACGTCTGCCCCTCGTACCGCTCGACGATCCGCACCGAGTGCTGGTGCCCGTGGTGATCCTCGCCCGTGATCCTGCTGTTCTCGTACACGGCCGGCCCCCTTCGTGTATCACCATCCTGGCACGCACCACCGACAGTCCGTGATGCGCCGGAGCCCCCGGGACGGCTCGACCGAACCGTCCCGGGGGCTCCGTGCGTACGGCCCCGGGCTAGTCGCTCTTGATGGCGTCCAGGATGTCCAGCTTCGCCGCCTTGTGGGCCGGCCACAGGGCAGCCACCAGGCCGACCACGGCGGCCGCGAGCAGGAAGCCGAGGATCTGCACCGGCGGCACCTCGGTGGTCATGTCCTTGAAGGTGTCCCCCAGGGTGCGCAGGCCCGCCCAGGCGACCACGATGCCGAGGACGACGCCGACCAGCCCGCCGAACAGCGCGATCAGCAGCGACTCCAGCCGGACCATCCGGCGGATGCCGAGCCGGTCCAGGCCGACCGCCCGCAGCATGCCGATCTCCCGGCGACGCTCGAACACCGACATCGCCATGGTGTTGACCACACCGAGCACCGCGATCACCACGGACATGCCGAGCAGCCCGTACATCATGTCGAGCAGCGCGGTGATGATCTGGCGCTTCTCCTCCTTGATGTCCTTCTCGCCCTTGACCGCGATCAGCGGGTTGCCGCCGGTCGCGTCGCGCAGCGTCTGCTTCAGCTCCCCGGTCGGGCCGTCCGCGCCCTTGACGAGGACCTTCTCCAGCCCGGTGCCGGGCAGTGCGTGCGGGCCGACCACGGCGTCGGGGGCGACGATCCCGGCCAGCGCGGTGTTGGCCTCCAGGATGCCGCCGACGGTCAGTGCGCCCTTGGTGCCGTCCGGGTAGGTGACGGCGAGCACGTCGCCGGGCTGGTAGCGGTTGCGCTCGGAGGTGCCGGAGCTCACCAGCAGCTCGCCCTTCGCCAGGGCGTCCGCGGCGCCCTCCCTGACCTTGACGGTGGCGAGCCGGTCGATGGTGGCGGCGTCCACGGCGGTCAGCCATTCGCTGTCCGAGCCGTCGGCGCCGGTCTCCACGGGGACGGTGCGCACCACGCTCATCGCGCTGACGCCGGGCGCCTTGGCGATCTGGGCGGCGACGTCGGGGGACAGCATCGAGTAGTTCTGCATGGTGACCGTGAAGTCGGCCTTGAGGTCGCTCGCGGTGGCCTTGTCCACGGCCTCGTTCACCGAGGCGCCGACCACGGTCAGCGCGGTGATCAGGGTGACGCCGATGGTCAGCGCCGAGGCGGTGGCGGCGGTGCGGCGCGGGTTGCGGATCGCGTTCTCCTTGGCCAGCCGGCCCGGGGTGCCGTACAGCCCGCGCAGCAGCGGGGCGAACAGCGCGATCAGCGGCCGGGACAGCAGCGGGGTCAGCACGAACACGCCGACCAGCAGTGCGGCCGCGCCGAGGCCGACCAGGTTGACCTCCTTGCTGCCCGCGCCCGCGGCCAGCGCGCCCAGGCCGGCCAGGGCGAGGACCAGGCCGATGGTGTTGCGGACCACCAGGCTCTTCTGGGTGGCGGGCTGTTCGGCCGAGCTCATCGCCGCCACCGGGGCGATCCGGGAGGCGCGGCGGGCCGGGAGCCAGGCGGCGACCAGGGTCACCAGCACGCCGACCGCGATCGCGGCGGCGACCGTGGTCGGGGCGACCACCAGCGGGCCGTCCGGCAGGTTGGCCTCCAGCGGACCGTTGAGCAGCGCCCGCAGTCCGGCGGCGATCCCGATGCCGACGACCAGGCCGGCCACCGAGGCGGTCAGGCCGACCAGCGCAGCCTCGATCTTGACGGAGCGGGTGATCTGCTTGCGGCTGGCGCCGATGGCGCGCAGCAGGGCGAGTTCCCTGGTGCGCTGGGCGACCAGCATGGTGAAGGTGTTGGCGATGATGAAGATGCCGACGAAGAGCGCGATGCCCGCGAAGACCAGCAGGGCGGTGCTCATGCCCTTGGTGCCCTCCCGGATCATCCGGTCCTGCTCGTCGGCCAGTTCGCGGCCGGTCCTGGCCTGGATGTTGTCGCCCTGCGGGACGGCCTGCCGGACGGCGGCCAGCAGCGCGGTGTCGTCGGCGCCGGGCCGGGACTTGACGTCCAGCTCGCCGAAGCGGCCCGGGCTCAGGTAGAGCTGCTGGGCGGTGGCGCTGTCGAACGCGGCCAGCGAGCCGCCGGCCGTCACCCGCGGGTCGTTGGTGCGCAGGGTGCCGGTGAGCCTGAGCTC
The DNA here is from genome assembly GCF_055664045.1 of Kitasatospora sp. NPDC023385. Classification (NCBI taxonomy): domain Bacteria; kingdom Bacillati; phylum Actinomycetota; class Actinomycetes; order Kitasatosporales; family Streptomycetaceae; genus Kitasatospora; species Kitasatospora sp. NPDC023385. The sequence goes on from NZ_JBVOOL010000004.1 coordinate 429,693, forward strand.
CATCACCGGGCCGTTGACGGCCACCCGGACGGTGTCGCCGACCTTGTAGCGGCCCTTCTCGGCGGTCCTGGCGTCCAGCGCGACCTCGGTGGCGCTCTTCGGTCCGCGCCCCTCGACCAGCGGGTAGCGCGGGTCGGTGCCGTCGGCGCCCGGCACGTAGTTGGTGCCGGTGGTGGAGAAGCCGTTGCCGATCAGCGCGCCGTTCTTGTCGGCGATGCCGGCGAAGCCGCTGACCACGCCGCGCGCCTCGGCGACGCCGGGCAGTGCCGCGACGGCCTTGCGGGTGTCCTCGGTGAGGGTGGGGCCGGTGCCGGCCTTGCCGCCGTGGTCGTAGCCGCGGCCGACGGCGTCCCGGTCGCTGACCGTGACGGTGATGTCGGTGTAGCTCTTGGAGTTCTGGGACCTGAGCGCGCTGCCGAGCGTGTCGGTGAAGACGAGGGTGCCCGCCACGAAGGCGGTGCCGAGCAGGACGGCGAGCGCCGTCATCAGCAGCCGGGCCTTGTGGGCGAGCACATTGCGCAATGCGGTGCGGAACATGAGGGGGTGTCAGTCCTGGGTGTTCGTGGGTCGGGTGGCGTCGGGGCCGGTCGGCCGGGCCCTTCAGCTGGTGCGGCCCTTGGCGTCGAAGCGGCGCATGCGGTCCAGGACGGTGTCGGCGGTGGGGGCGTGGAGTTCGTCGACGATGCGGCCGTCGG